>NZ_JBHIPC010000087.1:0-122362 GCF_042195765.1 Bartonella sp. AP3QHHD | reverse complement strand
TCTTAAGGCGCCCAAGCCCATTTCACGGCGCCGACCGTGAATGGTATAACGATAAAGCCATTGAGCACCACCATCTTTACGTTTGTGAAGAAGCAAGCCGGCACCATCATTATATTTACCAGCTCCCAATGTTGCTACAGCCCTTGCATTAAGACGATTCATAAGAACCATTTTTACTCCTTTCTTGTACAATTTTTACCCACACATCAACCCCGCTTGTGACGTGCAAGCAAGTGGTTTTGATTGATTCAAGATAAACAGATTTGAAATGAGAGAATCCTACGTTATTCGGGCGTCTAATTCAATATGAACAGAGCTAGATTATCATTATAAATCAATATCTTGTATCGTTCATTTATAGATTTTATAAAATCGTCCGGCATTTCTCCGTGACTAGGTGACAATGGCAACTCCATAGCAAAGGGCGAAATAACTTTATCCTGAGTAGTAAATAAAATTATCAGTTCTGTTTTTTCAACTAATACACCAGAAGAACTGTGAAAAGAATCCGATAGTTTATATTTATTGGTGTAAACTCTGATGCGTATATCCATATTTTATCTCACAGCCAGAAAAAAAATCCCGTATCATATTTAACTGAAATGTATTCTCATACTTTTTTCTATTTTCAAAATTAAATAAAATGAACTCGGGAGTAGCGATACGTATTAGAGCTAACACTTCTGCCAAATCGAATCTCTCCGATAAAGTAATCGTCACACTATATGGTACGCTATCTTTTTTCATACATTCTATGTTACGCACCCACGTTTGTTTATATTTTTTACTGTCTAGATTTCTTATCTCTGAAATAACATCTGTGCCTATTTGTATCCCTAAAAAGAACGGATTACTCTTTAATAGCTTCAAATATGGTTGAATATAGATGTGCCCCCTGTTGCAATCCGAAAATATTTTTTACAAATGAGACACATACAAGTATATTTATGAAGTAAATCATAATCGAACTCAAAAGGCTCTCCACCAGAAAGAATAATAAAATCAGATTTTATGTCATTTATTGTATATAAAAATTCAGGCAACGCGTCATCTCTCACCATACATTCCATCGAATACGGACAATGATTGCAGCTCGCACTGCAATTTTCATTACAAATTACAATATTATCGCCCATGAAATTCCTTATTCAAGTTCATATAATCCAATACTAATTGTTTCATGAAAATATTTTGGTATAGACAAAGATCAGAAATTTTTTTAGCCACAAACGCTTTTATCATTGGTAAAGCTTCATCCTTTGATATAGACAGCAAATGAGAAATATAGTCTATCCGTTCTTCTAAATTGAGAGATAATCTTGGACTGGTGAAAAATGTTAAGATATCCAATTCCGGACTGGCTTCTTGACATAAATCCCAATCCACTACCATAAAAGAACTATCAGGAGTAACAATGATATTATCAGGATGTAAATCTCCATGTGATAAGATTATATTTTTGCTTAATCGATCTTGAAAGATCTTATTGATTTGATCAATAATCGCCTTTTGATGTAGCAAATCCATTTGACTCAATACAGTACCCCGGATAAACTCCCATTCGACTACTTCATCGCAAAGTGTTATCAAATTTGGTGCAGGATAGAGACTTTGTCGAAAAGAGCCATCCTTGATGTTTTCATTAATGCACGATGCTTCCGGATAAATTTGCCCATAGCAAAATTCTTGATGCTTGCGTTTCAAGAAATGTTGTTTTGACGATTGTGCATTTTCAGGCTGTAACCAAATGATTTCTTGTTTTCTGACAAAAATAATTAAAGCAGACACCCCAAAAATCACAGCCATAACCACTGCCAACCACAAATTAGCTTGCCAGAATGTTGAAAAAATATGACCGTATAAAAAACTGAATGCAAAGGATACAACAGCTGTAATAATGGCTGTAAATGATAAAACAGTCGCGATAGCTTTGGGATCAAGCAGTGAATTTATAAGAAGAGACGACAGATAAGATCGATAAGCAGATTTAAAAACACATAGCAGTAAAAATCCTAATATAAGAGCCGCAATGATTTGAAATGACATGAGAAAAAAAGCAATGGTTACCATACAACCAATCATTAAGACGGGAAAAATAGGATTTTGAAACTTTGAAAAATACTTCTGAAACAATATATTGGAACTTGCTGAAAAAAAATTCCCAATGATAAAAATAATCGAAACCAAAATAGCAGGTTGAAATGGCAAAAAATCAGAAAATGCGATAGAAACAGTTCGATTATTAACCAAAATAGCAAAAGCTGAAACTGCACTTAAAAAAATAAGAGTGAAGCGATAAGGATTTTTGACTTCTTTACGGCTGGCGCACATAACTGTGAAAATACTCGGATGAGCGTTGATATGAAAACTATCTAATCCCTTCGTCAGTTTTGAAAACATAAAAATAGCAAAAATTAATGAAAGGACTTGAAAAATCACAGGCAATGCAGGATGCACATAATAAAGTATTCCTCCTAAAAAAATAAGTACCGTTGTCACACTATAGGTAACAGCAGCCACTTCGGACTTAACGGAAAACAGTGTGCGATGCTTTGGTACTACAGAAAAGAGTAAACTATCTTCCGCACCTGAGAAACAAGCGGCTGCTAATGTAATACACAACAAATAAGTGGCGTAAGCAAAATATGCATAATTCATAAAAAGAGCTAAAAAACCGCAAAGAAAGAAAAACAGCCCAGTATAAATAACGCGCTTACTTCCATAAACATCTGATAATAAACCCAAGGGGACTTCTAAGATCAAAGGAAGCAATAAAAAATAACTACCGATTAAAACAATATCCGCTTGCGACAAATGCAATTTTTCCGACAAAAAAAGTGGTAAAACAGCAACCACTAGAGCAGTAGACTTGCTAACACTATAAATCTTAAATTGCTTAACCTTATCCACAAAACACCTTCCCATGACATCCGCTACATGCGCCAGATTCTTTCAAAGATTTTAAAACGCTTTGAGCAGACCAATCTATTGCCCCATAATTTTGTAGATTCCCAAAAGCTTCTGAATAAAAGCAATTTTTTAAATCTCCATTATAGTCCAATACCAAGGATGAAAATGGAAATAAACACATTAACGGCGACGAAACGTACGTAGAATTCTCGCCTAAGTAATAATTAATACAATTTACAAAATTTTGTGACGTCCATGAGATTTTCCTTTCTTGGAACTTTTTATCTATATAAATCTGGAGGGGGGATTCTTTCCTTGATAATTCATCTCTCAAATGAAAAAGTGAAGCGTTTGGCGGAAGAGTTTTGTTTCTTAAAGCCTTAGATCGATCCTTTGTATTATTTTTTCTAGAAAAACTAAATGACGACGTATCGAGCGGGCTGAATCCGATATAATCGACATCTTTGCTTATACAAAAATCGATAAAATTAATAATATTTTCTAGAATCTCTTTGGTAACTGTCGCTCTTATTCCTATACTTTGCAGAGGTTGAAGATTCTTAACTGTTTCAATGTTTTTCCACACGCGATCAAATTTATTCGCCCCCCGTATATCATAATATCCTTGGACACTAGTCGAATCCATAGAAATAACAATTTCTTTGAAGATCATCCGTTATCGGGTTATCAAGCGGGGGATATTCTCCCTGATTCTGTTTGGTGTTTAAATCACTATCCGAGGAGTGATCCAGAGGGAATGGTTTACGATCCGTGGAAGAATATTTGGGTTGATATTTATCTTCAATCAGGGACAGATGAAAATACGAAGTCTGCCTATGGTGTTCCGATTACAACCAATCGTAGCTATTCTGACCATCACGTGGATTTTTCGTCTGTTAATAAGAGATTTTTGACGAGTGATGAGTTCGCGTCTTGCATGTATGGAATCAATTCGGGAACCAGTATTATAGGCAATAAAGCGCCTTCTCCCAAAACGTCTGGAGGACACGTTGATACAGAAAATCGTCGTATGATTTCGTATATCGGTTGTGAGGATGGTTGCGGTTATGTGTGGCAATTTTTGTCTGGTTGTTATCCCGTGACGAAATGGCATACAGGGGAACAAGGAAGCAGTTTACGTGTAGACGTAAATGTTATGTTGGGAGGAGGCGATTGGTCCGGTGATGCTAGTAATGGTGAATTTGCGCGGAATTTTGCGCATTGATCACTCCGAACGCCTCTTAGATATGGCTAAGAAATTAGACATATCTGTAGGATTTTTATCTTCTGTCGAGATTGGCAAAAAATCTGTTCCTGTAGGACTGGAGGAAAAGATCATAGAGCTTTATGGTTTATCAAGAGAAGGCTTTACTCTTAAGAAAAGCAGCCTATGCTTGTCGCAAAACTTTTACAATCAAGACTTCTGATCCGTTGAGGCGTGAAGCTGTTGGTGAGTTTGTTAGAAATTTAGAGAATTTTTCACAACAAAACTTAGCAGAATTAAAAGACCTTCTTGAGAAAGTTTGCAAAAAAAGAGGCGTCCTATAGAGATAGGTTGAAAAATCCTATTCCCTCACTTTTATTTACGCGTCCCTCACTGTACAAAATATATGGAAAATCAATAAATTATTTTGGATAAAAAAGAGCATGGTGCCCCCAGAGAGACTCGAACTCCCGACCCCCTGATTACAAATCAGGTGCTCTACCAACTGAGCTATAAGGGCATAACCATGTAGGAGTTAGCACAAACTAACAAAAAGGAAAACAGAAAATTATTAAATTTTATGCATATTAAAAGAAAACTATATAAAAAATAACCAATTTATTTCCTTTTTTCCACTTTTTACAGCAAGGTTGGAACTATCCTTATGTTGATATCTTATAGAATCTTTTATAAGAATGCACCGTTTTGCTATCGAATTACGAATCTGAAGACTTTGATTGATGAGCAAGGTAATTTTCTAGCCAGTGAATATTATAATTACCATCAGCAACATCTTGATTATTAATAAGATCGCGAAAAAGAGGCAGTGTAGTTTTTATCCCATCGACGACAAATTCATCTAAAGCACGCCGTAAACGCATCATACATTCTAAACGGGTACGTCCATGAACAATCAGCTTTCCAATCATGCTATCATAGTAAGGAGGAATACGGTAACCTGAATAAGCGCCTGAATCAACACGAATCCCTAAACCTCCAGGTGTATGAAAATGTGTAATGGTTCCAGGTGATGGCGTAAAGTTAATAGGATCTTCTGCATTAATACGGCATTCAATGGCATGACCAGAAAAACAGACTTCATCTTGTGTTACTGAAAGCTTACAGCCTGATGCAATATGGATTTGTTCGTGGACTAAATCTATACCTGTAATTGCTTCAGTTACAGGATGCTCGACTTGTAAACGTGTATTCATTTCAATAAAATAAAATTCGCCATTTTCATAAAGAAATTCAATAGTACCAGCTCCACGATATCCAAGTTGGGCACAGGCATTTGCAACAATACTTCCAATTTTTTTCCGTTCAGTTTCATTAAGTGCAGGTGATGTAGCTTCTTCCCATACTTTTTGATGCCGTCGTTGAAGTGAACAATCGCGTTCTCCTAAATGAATAGCATTTCCCGCACCATCACCTATGACTTGAATTTCAATATGACGGGGTTTTTCTAAATATTTTTCTATGTAAACAGCGTCATCACCAAAAGCAGCTTTCGCTTCTGAACGCGTTGTTTTGAGAGCTATAGAAAATTCTTGTTCAGAATGAACGACTTTCATACCACGTCCACCACCACCTGCAGAAGCTTTTATAATAACGGGATAACCAATTTCACGAGCAGTGCGTAAAGCATCTGATTCTTCAGTGACTGCTCCATCTGAACCGGGAACTACAGGAATACCAAGTTTTTTGGCGGTTTTCTTTGCTTCGATTTTATCGCCCATGATTCGGATGTGAGTAGCTGTTGGACCGATGAATGTAATATCATGGGCTTCTAGAACATCTGCAAATTTTGCATTTTCAGAAAGAAAGCCATAACCTGGATGAACAGCATCCGCTCCTGTAATTTCACAAGCAGCAATAATTTGCTGAATACTCAAATAAGAATCACGAGCGGGAGGAGGGCCAATACAAACACTTTCGTCAGCAAGACGAACATGCATTGCATCTGCATCAGCGGTAGAGTGAACAGCCACGGTTTTTATGCCAAGTTCTTTACATGCACGTAAAACGCGAAGAGCAATTTCTCCTCGATTAGCAATGAGGATTTTTCGAATCATGGTTGCCCCTCGCTTTATTCAACAATAATAAGTGGTTCACCAAATTCAACAGGTTGACCATCTTTGACAAGAACAGTGGTTACCGTACCTGAGCGCGGTGATGAAATTTGATTCATTGTTTTCATGGCTTCAATAATAAGTAATGTCTCCCCTTCAGAAACATTTTGCCCTACTTCTACAAAAGGTTGCGCGCCTGGTGAAGGTGCAAGATAAGCTGTTCCAACCATTGGAGAGGTTATTGTGTTTTTTGATCTATCTTCTTGGATAGATTGTATAGGAGATTCAGCTGTTGGAACTGGAGAAGATGTTACAGAAAAAGTAGGAGTAGAAACAGGAGCATAGATTGCTTGCTCAGAAGAAGTTAAGGTATTTTGGCGTGAGACACAAATACGAAGCTCCCCTTGTTCAACTTCAATGTTCGTTAAATTTGTATCATTCAAAATTTCAGCAAGATCACGAATAATTTTCGTATCAATTGCGTTTTTTGCCGAATCCATTTTTTTTGTTGCCATTTTATTTCTAACTCCTTGATCAATGAAGATCGTCATTATCTCATTTTATGACCGAATATCTCTAGATTAGGGATGACATCTTTTGAGGCTTTAAAGATTTTTATTTCCTTTAAATCATTATACTTTGCAATTTAAAACTTGTATCTGCTTTACGCAAAATTGCACTTATAAGCCTGTTATCAAAAAAGAGAAAGCATAAAATTACCTCATTTACAGTATTCTTCCTAAAACGGATCAGGTATTCACTGTGTATTATCTATCGCTTGTTTTAGAATATCCTGTTTGGCAGCGCCGATGAATATTTTATCACCAATGATGTAAGAAGGTGTTCCCGTAATATGAAGTGCAGAGGCAATTTGAATGTTTTCTTTAAAAGCGTTTTGCAGAGTGGGATCTTGTATTGCATTATGTAGTTTTTTTTCATCTGCTCCTAATGAAACAGCTACTTTAATAGCTTTAGCTTCATTTGCACGACCCTGATACATTAAAAGCGTTTTGTGAAACTGAGGATATTTCTCTGGAAATTGTTTTCGAAATGCGTAGGCAACAGTATGGGCTGCCATAGAATCAGAGCTTAAAATTGGTAAGTCCTTGATAATAACCTTTAAATCTGGATATTCTTTTATCAAGTCTTCTATATTTGAATAGGAAATTTTACAATATCCACAGTTGTAATCAAAAAAATTGACAAGCACTCTTTTACCATTTGGGTTTCCCAAAACAGCGTCATGAGGAGAATGAAAAATCTCTTTTTCTAATGAATGAATGACTGAAGTTTGTTTTTGGTTTTCGTATTCATTCTGTTTTTCCAGCTTATCTTGAAGAATAAGCTGCATTTCAATCATAATTTCTGGATGAGTAAGAAGATACTCTCTGACGATTTGTTGAATATGATGAGAATCAGTATGTGGTATCATTTTTTCTTTAAGCTTAGATAAAAAGCTAGAATCTTCTAAAAGTTGTGATTTAAGCTTTTCTAAGCTTAAATCATTTGCTGTTTTTGAGCGTGACGTTGCGTTTGATAAAGAAGGTAAAAAGATTAAAATACTCGACATAACTATGACTAAAATTTTTGAAAGAAGTGTTATTTTCGAGTTTTGAGAGTGATAATTCATTTGGATACCTTCACATTTTCTAGGGTGTCATTGAGTGAACTATATGAAAAGTGCTATCTATGTGCAATGAAGCATTTAGTTATAGTGTATCTTTAAGAATGAGAAAAAACATCAATTTTTCTCTAAAAAGATTTCATATGATGAACCTTGGCTTGGCAAGGATTATGTTTTGTAAAAGATAAAAAAATTCTCTTTAATTTGTCAAATGTTGTTTTGATGTATAAGGATATCAAAAGCTTTTTGTGCGTGTTTATTTTAAGAAAAAGTACGTTGATAATACAATGAAGAACACTTGTATTATTTTTTCCTGTTGCTTTATTGAATACTGAGAAACAAAATTAAATAATGAAAAGTGAAATTATGAAAACTACAACACATTATGAGCTGTTTATCATTGGAGGAGGGATAAACGGCTGTGGATTGGCAAGAGATGCAGCAGGACGCGGATTTAAAGTGGGATTGGCTGAAATGAACGATCTTGCATCTGGGACCTCAAGTGCGTCAACAAAGCTTATTCATGGTGGGCTTCGTTATCTTGAACACTATGAGTTCAAACTTGTTCGTGAAGCATTGAAAGAACGCGAGATCATTTTACGTATGGCTCCACATATTGTGCGTCCTTTGCGTTTTCTCCTTCCTTATCATAAAGAATTGCGCCCTGCTTGGATGTTGCGTTTTGGACTTTTTATTTATGATTATTTAGGGAATTGGAATCAGAAATTGTGGCGCAGTAAAACGATTAATTTTTCACAAAAATTTTGCTCTACACTGAAGAAAGAATATCAGAGAGGTTTTGAATATTCTGATGCAAGAGTAGATGATGCGCGTTTAGTTATTGGCAATGCTCGTGATGCAGAAAAGTGGGGAGCTGATATAAAAGTACGAACAGAAGTTCTCTCTTTAAAAAAAGAAGACAATAAATGGCATATATTTCTTCAAGACAAGTTAAGTAGCAAAGAATATAGTGTCACAGCTTCTTATATCGCGAATATGACAGGACCTTGGATTGATCATGTTTTGGCAAGCATATTAGATTGTAAAGAACATCCACCAGTACGGCTTGTTAGAGGTTCTCATATTTTGGTTCCCAAGCTTTATACTCATGATCGTGCTTATATTTTTCAAAATGGTGATGGGCGTATTATATTTGCTATTCCGTATCAAGAAGAGTTTACCTTACTTGGAACAACAGATTGTAATTATCAAGGAGATCCGGCTGACGTTCATATTACTGATACAGAAATTGATTATATTTGTGCAGCAGCCAGTGAATATTTCATACAACCAGTGTTGCCTGAAACGATTGTCTGGTCTTACTCTGGAGTTCGTCCACTCTATGATGATGGAGCTTCAAAAGCACAAAAAATTACGCGCGATTATGTTTTAAAAGAAATGGGAACAGGAACGACACCAAAGATACTTAATCTTTATGGTGGAAAGATTACAACTTATCGTAAGTTGGCTGAAGATGCGATGAAATTTGTTGAAAAAGAGCTTGGTAAAAAGGGAGCATCATGGACGGCTAAGGCAGTACTTCCAGGGGGTGATTTTCCCTATAACAAATTAGATACAATCGAAAATAGGATTGCTCTTTTAATGCCAGATTTAGATGCTTTTACACATCGCAGGCTTGCACGCTCCTACGGTACGGAAGCATTGGTGATCTTTGCACATGGTAAGGCAAATAAAGGAAAAAATTTTGGACATGGGCTTTATGAAGTAGAAGTAAAATGGTTGATGGAAAAAGAATGGGCTAAAGTATGTGAAGATGTGTTATGGCGTCGTTCAAAACTGGGGCTCCTATTTAATGAACAAGAGGTTGATACTCTTTCTTCCTATATGCAAAGCCAACAAGAGATTGAACAACGTTTATGATCATTTCATTTTACAAATTGTATCTGCAATATTGTAAAATATTTTCCTTCGAGAGATACTGATATTAGTTATAGATATTAAAAAGGCAATGGTTGTCTATACCCTGATTTTAGTTTTTTTTTGCAAGAATCACAAAATGGCAAAATTAGATAGAATATTTAAGATGAAATTTGTCTATCTTATAAAGTGAAATCTAAGAATATCACCAAAAAGAACTCATTGATAAAAAATAATTTATAATTAGATTCGTGTGAAATAAGGTTTTTTTCTTCTTTAGGAGAAGATAAAGCTACTTTCTGTATCGTTTATTTGCACAATGAGTTAAAAAAATCTAAAGAAAATTAAATCGATCATGAAAAATTGTATAATGTGTTAGTTTAGCATTTATTATCTTAAACGCTGTACTAAATCATGTAAGGGGAGAGGCTTGAAGAGCGTAAGAAGAACTTATAAATGAGATTTTTATATTATAGTAAAAATCTTCTTTTTTCATGTTTATATACCTGAACACTAATCTATGAGAAATGCGATATTGTGTTTTGGCATGATTGATTGTAGTAAACCTTGATATCAATTGGAAATAATGAGCTGTTATTATACTCATGATAGTATAAGAGAATAAAATTTTCCGTAAACTAAAAGTAAGTATTTTTTTATGTATAAAGAGAGAGCTATAGGGACATGAGAGTAATACCCTCATGATATTTTACAACCTTCCATCGCCTATAAAATTTGCAGTAGCACCAATGTTGGACTGGACAGACCGACATTGCAGGTTTTTTTATCGTCTTTTAACGAAAAAAGCTCTCCTTTATACGGAAATGATGGTAGCAGATGCTGTCATTCATGGTGTTCGTGAACAATTGTTGGCTTTTAGCGACAAAGAACGTCCAGTTGCATTACAATTAGGGGGGGCAGATCCGAAAAAGTTAGCAGAAGCTGCACGAATTGCTGAGGATTTTGGCTACAACGAAATAAATCTCAATGTTGGTTGCCCATCAAATCGTGTTCAAGCAGGGGTCTTTGGAGCTTGTTTGATGCTACATCCAGACATTGTGGCAAATGCAGTAGAAGCAATGAAACGAGAGGTTACTATACCTGTAACTGTCAAATGTCGGATTGGAGTGGACGAACAAGATGAAGAGTTAGCGTTAGATCTTTTGGCTAATCAGGTTTGGAATGCTGGATGTGATGCGCTCTGGATACATGCACGCAAGGCATGGCTACAAGGATTGAGTCCGAAAGAAAATCGCAATATTCCGCCCCTTAATTATGAAAGGGTTTACAAATTAAAAGGTCAATATCCTCATAAATTCATTGGGATAAATGGTGGAATTAAATCGATTGATGAGATCAAAGAACACTTAACTTTCTGTGATGCTGTCATGGTTGGTCGCCAAGTTTATCATGATCCAACTTTGTTAAAACATATTGATTTTGAACTCTATGGTGAGTCGCAGAATAGTCTAAGTGAGAGTGATCTTATTGAGGTTATGTGTGATTATGCGGCTCGACATATTGCATCGGGGGGACGGCTTTCTCATGTGACGCGTCACATGATTGGTTTATTTCATGGGCGGGGTGGGGCACGTCGATGGCGGCAAATACTATCAAATGATGCGACAAAACCAAACGCAGATATATGTACTTTAAAAGAAGCTTTTTATGCTCTCATTTAATAACAGTCAGACAATTAACATATATTAAAGTTGAGATCCTTTGCGTTTTGATTTCTTTGCGATAATTTTGATCCCTTCAATTTTATAAGTTTTTGAAAGTTTATAACTTTTATTATGAATAAGAATGTTAGAATTTATATATTAAACGGCATGCTGATTATGCCTATTAAATAAAAAATAGCTTAAGGGTATCACTGTAAAGTAGTCATAAGATATTAATAACATTTTGAATCTTGCACGTTTGTTATTGGGGTAGAAAATAGAATGTAGAAATTATTGCTTTCATAGTATTTAACATTTTTAAAGCACTGTTAAAAAAACAATAAATTATTCATATCCTGTATATATGACGTGATTTTCATAAACATTGTAGATTTTAAAAGGTATCCTTATGATCGCTAGTCCATTTGATGATTTTCGTGCTTTGCTTACAAATTTACCTGTTGCTGATGAGTTTTCTATAATTTTGGCAAAAAAATGGCAAAAAAACTTAACAAAAGAGCAAGGAACATTGGGAAAACTAGGAGATATTGCTGTTTGGTATGCGGGGTGGAGGGGTACAGAAAAACCTATCGTAACGCGACCTTTGGTTGCTATTTTTTCTGGAAACCATGGTATTGTAGAGGAGAATATTACACCATTTCCACAATCTATGACACAAAAAATGGTAGAAAATTTTGCCTCTGGTGGAGCTGCTATCAATCAAATTTGTATTGCTTATGATCTTGGATTAAAAATTTTTGATTTAGCATTGGAATATCCAACAATGAATATTACGAAGGATGCCGCAATGGATGAGCGGAGTGCGGCTGCTACAATGGCATTTGGAATGGAATCCATTGCGGGTGGGACAGATCTTTTATGTATTGGAGAAATGGGAATTGGAAACACAACAATAGCTTCAGCTTTATGCTTAGCATTGTTTGGAGGGGAAGTGGAAGAATGGACAGGAAATGGTATGGAATCAGAAGGTGATTTTTATCAGCGTAAAATTGCAGCGGTTAAGACAGCCATTTCTTTGCATAAGGATTATTTTAATGATCCTTTTGAGATAATGCGTCGCTTAGGAGGACGTGAGATTGCTGCTATGGTTGGTGCTATTTTAGCAGCAAGAATAGAAAAAATACCCGTTATTTTAGATGGTTTTGTGGCAACAGCAGCAGCAGCGGTTCTTTATAAAATGCATCCAAAAGCTCTTGATCATACCCTTGTTGGACATGTTTCTTCTGAGACAGCTCATCGTAAACTTTTAAAAAAAATTGGCAAAGAACCACTTCTAGATTTGGGGATGCGTCTTGGTGAAGGGACAGGAGCAGCTATAGCAGCTGGTATTGTCAAAGCTGCTGTTTTAACACATGCACAAATGGTGGTTTTTTAACAAGAAAGTTTGAATGCCTAAAAGATCATAAGACGGATATAAAAAATCTTAAGAGCTTTGTTCATGCGTCTTGTCGTGTAATTTAATATAATTAAGTGGAAGTTCTGTTGTATATTTAATCTGTTCCATTGCGAAAGAAGAAGAGACATCACGGATGTCAATTTTAGAAATTAATTTTTTATAAAAAAGATCATAAGCTTCAATGTTGGGCACAACAACACGCAATAAATAGTCAATATCTCCACTCATTCGATAAAATTCAATGACTTCACGGAATTCTTGCACAATTTTTGAAAAACGCTTAAACCATTCATGACTATGTGTATTTGTGCGAATAGACACAAAAACAGTGACGTGTGCGTTTACTTTTTCTGGAGAAAGAACAGCAACACGACGTTGAATGACGCCATCTTCTTCAAGTTTTTGAATTCTACGCCAGCAAGGAGTGGTAGAAAGCCCCACTTTTTTAGCAATATCAGCAACAGAAAGTGTCGCATTTTCTTGCAAAAGATGTAAAATTTTTCGGTCAAGACGATCCATATTTTTTCTCAATATTTTAATTTATAAAAATTTACGCACTAAACGACGCAGATATACAATAAGCTCATCGTTAAACCATGGTTTTTTCTGTAACCAAGAAGTATTTCGCCATGACGGATGAGGCAAAGGCATAACATTATAGCCTCGAGGTTGAGGAATGGAAAGAATATTTCTCCAATCACCAACAGTTGCAGAAACGGTTTTATGTTTTAATTCTGTAATGTGCCACTTTTGCGCATAACTGCCAATAGCAAGAACAAGCTTTATTTGAGGCATTGCCTGAAATATCTTTTCATGCCATATTTCTCGACATTCCCGTCTTGGTGGTAAATCAGCTTTATTTTTGTCATAACCTGGAAAACAAAATCCCATAGGAACAATAGCAAAAAGAGATTTATTATAAAATTCTTCTTTCGTGACACCCAGCCAATTACGCAATTTTTCACCAGAGCGATCATTAAAAGGGATAGAAGTTTCATGGACACGCAACCCTGGTGCTTGGCCTGCAATTGCAATCGAAGCAGTATCGGATAAATAAACGACAGGGTTTGGTTCATGAGGAAGAGGAGGAAAATAATGGGGTTGTTGGACGCAAACACGACAGGAATAGATCTCTTTTTCAAGTTTGATAATTGGGCTACATTGTTTCATTAGTAAATAAAATTAAAAAATATTTTTCTTATTCTGTGCGAGGATTTGCTTTGCGCCATTCTTTTGGTCGTTGAAAACTTGATACCCATATTCCTTTCTTTTTCTTCCTAGCTTCTTGCTCTTCTTTGGGGTATTCATAATAATTTACAGCCCAACCATTATGTACAAGTGTTGCGTTGATATTGCTAACTTGTTTTGTTTTACATGTTGCAAGAATACGGCGATATTTATCTGTTTTTTGCCAGTGACATGTAACAATTTGATTTTTTAATAATTGTTCTAAATATTTCTTTGCTTCAAGCCCACAAGGGTAGCGTGCTTCCTTTTTTCCACAAAATTGGTGGAGTTCAGGAGCATCAATTCCAGCTAGTCGAATCTTAATTGAAGAAATCATAATGGTATCGCCATCAATAATTAAAGCATTTCCTTTAACAGAGTTTTGAGAAGAAAAATTTTCTTTTTGAGGCAACCGTTGAGTCTGCTTAAAATAAGTTGACATAATGATAAGAATGCTAGCAGCGACAAAAATACTGAAACCGATAACTTTTAGATTAAAGATTCTTAGATCAAAATGAGAAAAAGATTTTTTCATGAAATAAAGAAACTGCTAACATTACTATAACTCTATTTTAGTATTGTTTATAATTCATCCGAGAAGCTTTATTCATATGACGAAACAATGTCTCGTTTTAATGACAAAATTTTCGTTAGATATCACAATAATCAAATACTCATGCAAAATATATGTAAGCAACTTAAATAATAAATCAACTTATCCAAATCCGTACAAAACATACAAAGTTTAAAGTAAACTTTTTAAACTTAAGGAAATAAAAAAAACACCCCTCAAAAAATAACTTTGAAGAGCAATACTCCCACATTTCTTTTGGAGTATAAAATCTATCAATTTAATAATAATTTTATTTATTTAATTTTTGTTTCTTTAAATTCAACGTGCTTTTTTACAACTGGATCATATTTACGCTTGCTCATTTTATCTGTCATTGTACGGCTGTTTTTCTTTGTTACATAGAAAAAACCAGTATCTGCAGTTGATAAAAGCTTGATCTTAATGGTTGCTGCTTTAGCCATAATGTAAATACCCTATTTATACTGAAAAAATATTATTTCTGTCAAAATTTATTTCCGACATCATCAGATTTTCCGGCAACACTACGGATGTTCTCAAAAAAGTCAAGAGCTGATTAATTTTCTCATAAGTTGGACAAACACCAAAATGACATATAAACCGAAAAAAACAGCCATGGCTATTGAAAAACCAAAGGGTTTAAAGATATCCATGGATTTTCCGATAAAGGTCGGTCCGATGAGCATACCAATTCCATAACAAAAAATAAAAGCAGAATTAGCAGCAGCAAGTTCTTGCCCCTTGAGACGGGCTCCTAAATGTGCAAGACTAATTGTATAAAGGCTCGCTGATACACCACCCAGAAAAAACAAATCAAGCATCAGAATCCATGGATATTGAAGAATCCATGGTACTATAAAAGTTCCTATAAAACCTAGAATAGCGCAACTCATCAGTGGGTAGCGTCGATCTTTGGCGTAGTCGCTTATAATGCTGATAGGAATTAAGAGGAAAATATTCCCAAGTGCAAGGGTTGCCATAAAATGTGCTGCTTCATTCTCATTATAACCAATGGATAAACTAAAGGGTATTATAAGAGTTAATACGCCCATTTGAATGGCCCCGTAAACAAGGACCGCCATCATTGCACTTGGAACGTGAAAAAGATAACGAAAAAATGGCATATATTGATTTTTTTGAAATTCTGGACTTAATTTCCAAGCGGTAAGAATTGGTATAGTAGCAAGCATAATAAGGCTATATCCAACAGCAAAAGGAATAAATCCTTGTGTTCCCACTTTTGCTAGCAGCGTTAGACCTATTATAAACCCTAATCCTAAGACAATAGCATAAATAGAAAGGATCAAACCGCGTTTTTTGGGGGGAGCATAACTGTTGATCCAAAACTCTGACAGGATAAACATAACTGTCATGCTGAAATGTAATATAAACTTTAAAATAAACCAAACCCATATGGGATCAAAAAAATAGAATCCTAAAAAACTTAAAGATCCTATCGCCATCATAAGTAATATTGTTTGAGCGATTCCTAAGCATAAGGCGATTCGAGACGTAAAAATAGCTGCAATAATTGTGGCGATTCCACCAACTGTTCCACTATAGCCGATTGTACTGTTGGAAAGTCCTTTCTCTGCCATAAGAAGAGAAACAAGTTGTGTTCCCATTGCCAATGCTGTTCCAACAGTGCCAATGGTTGCAATAGCGGCAATAATTGCACGCAAAGAATTATTTTGAGAGTCAAAAGGTTTTTTTTTCATGAGAATGGCTTAAGGTACTCTTGTTTATTTAAACAATGAAAAGATGAGCTGAAATGAAAGGAAGCCAAAACTATCCTTTGCAGTTTCTCTCATTTTCTAAGTATAAAAAACTGCAAGATTTTTATATGGTTATTATAGACTTAATAATAAAATTTATCCTCTTGTATACTAGAGAAAGAATATTGTATATATAAAATAATATAAATATTATATAATATAAGTCATTTCTTAAATTGAATTTATTATTCATATTCTATTTAATTGAGGGCAAGAAGCTTAATTTTTTCTTTTCCCATAAAGAGTATACTTTTGTTTTTTTAATTTGTTTTTATGGTAGGATGTCGGTGAAAATTTTATTGGACGAGGTTTTGTTAACAGTTTAAAGCATAAAGCGCCAGCAAAAGGTTGTACCGTTATAAGTTTTACTTCTACAACATCACTGAGCTGATAGCCTTTATGGCTACGCTGTCCTACAAGAACATGTTGTGCTTCATCAAAATGATAATAATCATTTTTAAGTGTAGAAATATGGACAAAACCATCTGTATTGAGTTTATCAAGTGAGATAAAAAGACCTGCTTTTGTAACTCCGGAAATGCGGCCTGTAAAAATACGACCGATTTTATTCGTTAAATAGTGAGCAACAAGCCGATCTATCGTTTCTCTTTCAGCCATCATTGCACGGCGTTCGTATAAAGAAACTTGCGTAGCAATTTCTGCAAGATTTTTTTCTTGTGTATCTGTTAATTGATCATTTCCTAATTTGAGAGCTTTAATGAGTGCTCGATGAATAATGAGATCAGCATAACGACGGATTGGTGATGTAAAATGTGTATAGTTCTGCAAATTCAAACCAAAATGGCCACTATTTTTAGGGTTGTACTCTGCTTGTGATTGTGAACGCAAAATAACTTGATTGACTAGTTCTTGTTGTTGAGTATGAGCGACCTTTTCTAAAATTCTATTAAGGCGCGCTGAGGTAAGTTCGCTTCCGCGGGAGAGTGGTATCCCCAAACTTTGAAGAAAGCTCCGAAGTATTTCTTGCTTAGCAAGAGAAGGTTTTTCATGAATACGATAAATGAGCGGCTGGTGATGTTGTTTTAATGTTTCAGAAGCTGCAATATTGGCTTGTATCATAAACTCTTCAATTAAACGATGCGCTTCTAATTGTGTTTCACTCACAACATCTTTTATGCATCCATTTTGATCAAGAATAATCTTTTTTTCTGCAATTTCTAATTCTAGTGGTTGGCGACGATTTCGCGCAGCTTTAAGGCATGCATAGGCTTCCCATAAGGGGTGCAAAATGCTCTCAAAAAGAGGGGCTATTTTTTCATTTATATTACCTTCAATTGCCAATTGTACTTCTTGATAAGAAAGTTTGGCTCTTACACGAATCATAGTACGATGAAAACTATGTTTTCGTTTATTACCGTTTGCATCAAAAATCATACGAACGGCTAAAGCTGGTCTTTCTTTTCCTTCACGCAGAGAACATAAATCATGAGAAAGGCGTTCAGGTAACATTGGCACAACGGTATCGGGAAAATAAACAGAATTTCCACGTTTCAATGCTTCTTTATCTAAAGCGCTTCCTGTTTTGATATAATAAGAAACATCTGCAATGGCTACAATAATAATCCAACCATCATTATTTGCTGGATCCTTATCCTTGGTTGCATAAACTGCATCATCATGGTCTTTTGCATCTGGTGGATCAATTGTAATAAAGGGTAATTGTTGCCAATCTTCACGATTATCCATATTGGCAGCTTTGATATGTTTGGCTTGCTCAAGAACACTTTCAGGAAAAATATAAGGAATTCCTTTCGAAAGAAGCGCTATCATTGAGAGTGTTTTCTCACTCTTAATGTGCCCTAAAACATTCTTTATTTTTGCGCTCTTTAATCCGTAACCAGTATTTTTTTTTATTTCGACTTCAACGAGATCACCAATTTGAATCTTCATTTCTGGAGACATTTCAACAATGAGTTCATTGGTTTTGCGGTCTATAGGATCAAGGCGCCATTGATTATTTTCCAATTTTCGTACAATAGCAAATGCGCTTTTGGGAGATACGTCAATTTTACGAATAATTCGTCCCGTATAAGGATGACTTGAGCTTTCAGAATTTTTATTTCGAAAAACTTTTACAAGAATATGATCTCCAACACCAATATTACTTCCTTTTATGTGATGAAAAGAGTGTATTTCAATATTGGGCTTTGGAGAATCTTCCCATTCAAGAGGTTTTGCAATAAAACTTCCATCTTTATCACGTCCACTAATTTTCATTAAAGTAACAGGGGGTAATTTTCCTTTGTTTATTGCTCTTTTGTGGTGTTTAGATATGAGATTTTGATCCTTTAACTCACGTAACATATCTCTAAGCCAGATACGAGAATCGCCTTTTAAGTTAAAAGCTTTAGCGATTTCTCGTTTACTTGAGTGGTTAGGATTCTCAATTATAAAGGAAAGGATTGCTTCCTTATTGGGAAAAGTTTTCCCCTTGAATGAAGAGAGATATTTTATGTTTTTTTCACCTTTAGCCAAAATTTATGTCTCTTTTATTTTTGCTTTTGTTTTAGAAGAAGCTCTTTTTGAAGTTGTTTTTTTACTCGATGCTTTAGCCGATATAAGTTCTAGTGCCTCTGGAAGAGTTACACTAATGGGATCTTTATCTTTTGGCAATGTTGCATTAATTTTACCCCAATTGACATAAGGACCATAACGCCCGTTGCGCACGGTAATGGTTCCTCCTTCGGGATGCTCTCCTAATGTTGCCAATGCTTCAGGTGTTGTTCTGCTTTGCCTGGTTTTGTTTTCTTGTTGTTCTGCTAATACTGTAACAGCGCGATTGATACCAATATCAAAAACTTCATCTGCATGAAGAAGGCGCGCAGATTTTCCGTTATGGCTAAGATAGGGACCATATCGTCCAATCGTAGCCGTGATTGTTTTTCCAGTTTCAGGATGAATGCCAATTTCACGGGGAAGGGATAGTAAAGCCAAGGCTTTATCAAGGGTTACATTTTCTGCCTGCCATTCTTTTGGTAATCCTGCACGCTTAACTTCTTTGCTTTCACCAAGTTGAATATAGGGACCAAACCGGCCATTACGAAGAGAGATCTCTTTTCCTGTTTCAGGGGCAATACCAAGTATAACAGGTTCATCATTGCGTACAGCTTCATTCTCTTCTCCAGTATCTGTACCAAGTTGGCGTGTGTATTTACATTCGGGATAATTGGAACAGCCAACAAAAGCACCATAACGCCCAAGTTTTAATGATAATTGACCATTTTTACAAAGAGGACAGGAACGTACATCACTTCCATCTTCGCGTTCAGGAAAGGCGAGAGGTGCTAATGTTACATTTAAAGCATCAAGAACATTAGTTATACGGAGTTCTTGGATATTGATAATAGATGCATTAAATCCATCCCAAAAATCTCGCAATACGTCTTTCCAAGAAAGTTTGCCATCAGAGATAAGATCCAGCTTTTCTTCAAGATCTGCTGTGAAACCATATTCTACATAGCGATTAAAAAAATTTTCAAGAAAGGCTGTAACAATACGTCCCTTGGCATCGGGAATAAGCTTTCGTTTATCAATGACAATATATCCACGGTCACACAATGTCGCCAATGTGGATGCATAAGTTGAAGGACGACCAATTCCTAACTCCTCAAGCTTTTTAATTAATGAAGCTTCAGAATAACGAGCAGGGGGCTCTGTGGTATGTTGTACAGATTCAACTTTTTCTTTTGTAAGTGCTTCACCAGTGTTTATTTGTGGTAAACGTGTTGTTTCATTTTCTTCATTATTTTCTTCGTCTCGTTGATCCGTGTAGACGGAAATAAAGCCATCAAAGCGAATAACAGATCCTGTTGCCCGTAGATTTGCACAGTTTTCTCCTGTCTGTGCTTCAATTTCAACAGTTGTACGTTCAATTTCAGCAGAGCGCATTTGGCTGGCAATAGCACGCTTCCATATCAGCTCATAGAGCTTTGCTTGATCGCTATCGAGAAAATTACGGACTTGACTAGGATTGCGTTGAAAATCTGTTGGACGGATCGCTTCGTGTGCTTCCTGTGCATTTTTTGCCTTTGTTGAATAAAAACGTGGCTTTTCAGGAATATAGTCTTTTCCGAAAGTTTCATGAATAACTTTTCTTGCTGAATCAATAGCCTCAGGTGCTATCTGCACACCATCGGTACGCATATAAGTAATAAGCCCTGCCGTTTCACCATTAATTTCAATGCCTTCATAAAGTTTTTGGGCAATTTGCATAGTGCGAGAAGCTGAAAATCCTAATTTTGAAGAAGCTGCTTGTTGTAGTGTGGAGGTTGTAAATGGAGGAAAAGGATTTCTCTTTGTAGGTTTTGCTTCAACACTGAGTGTATGGTATTGGGCTTGCTCCAACATAAAGCGAATTTGGTCTGCTTGTTCTTGAGATTGAATATCAAGCTTGCCTATTTTTCTTTGATTAAACATTGTCAATCTTGCTTGGAAACTATCATTTCGGATGGTTTTTAACTGTGTTGTAATGGACCAATAATCTTCTTTGATAAAATGTTCTATTTCTGATTCACGATCACAAATAATACGCAAAGCAACCGATTGAACGCGTCCTGCTGAACGCGCACCAGGGAGTTTACGCCATAAAACAGGTGAAAGTGTAAAACCAACGAGATAATCAAGAGCGCGACGTGCAAGATAAGCATCTACAAGTGATGTATCAATATCACGTGGATTGTTCATAGCATCAAGCACAGACTTTTTGGTGATGGCATTGAAGACAACTCTTTTAATAGGTTTATCTTTTAAAACTTTTTTTTGACGGAGAACATCCAGAATATGCCATGAAATAGCTTCCCCTTCACGATCAGGGTCTGTTGCTAATATAAGGCTATCAGCTTCTTTAACGGCTTTTGCTATTTCATTTAAACGTTTAGCGGCAGCAGAATCTATATCCCATTTCATAGAAAAATCTTGATCCGGTAAAACAGAACCATCTTTTGCAGGCAAATCACGAACATGTCCAAATGATGCGACAACTTTGTATTGAGACCCAAGATATTTATTAATTGTTTTTGCTTTTGCTGGAGATTCAACGATAACGATATTCATAATTTTACCCAAATATTGAAATAAAAATTTTTTTATAAACGCCTTTTACGCGAATAGCTAATGCCAATTGCTTAAGAGCACATAAAAAAATATTAGCCATATAAAAAACATGAATATTGTACAACTTATGATTGTCATTATTAGAGTACACCCTATATAGAATTACACGATTTATTTTCCACTGTTATTACAAAAACATACGGCGAAATACTAAGATAACGTCTATTGAGAGGTAGGAGGGGAAATGCTCAAGGATAGAGGATTATGTTTATAAATCATTTAAAAGTTATCCAATATATTACAGACATGTCAAAGCAAATGAATCAGATGGCGCGTCAGGCGCACAGTCCGCTTTTAGCATTGCTTTTGGATATGGTTGCCAAAGAAGGGCAAAGCATTATTAATAGTGCTGAGGCTCTTGGGGAAGATCAAGATTCGACAATGACACACAACCACCAGAGTGTCGAATAAGCTTTCCAGCAAGCTCGAGTTCTACCAACAAGAGGTAGAGAGTTGGGAGTGAAACACCGGAGTGGATACTGAGTGTGTCTAAGTCGATTGGCGTTGTTGAAAGAGCGGAGAAAACTGCTGCACGTGCTGCGTCATCATCATCTGCTAAAGAGAGGCTGCTGTTTTTTTCATCTGCTAAATTAAAATTCTCCTTTTCAAGTTGTAAAGAGGATGGTTCCTCAAAAAAATTGAGTTGCGAATTTGGAAGCGGTAAAATTAATGGCGTAAGTGTTTCTATAATGTCAGAAGGATGTGTGGTGAGTAGAGCACCGTCTTTGATAAGATTGTTTGTACCAACAGATCTTGGATCAAGTGGAGAACCGGGAATGGCAAAAATTAACCGTCCCATTTCAGCTGCTTGACGTGCGGTAATTAAGGACCCTGAGCGCAGGGCTGCTTCTACAACCAAGAGACCAAGTGATAGAGCTGCAATAATACGGTTTCTTCTTGGAAAATCGATAGCACGCGGCTTCCAAGAAATGGGCATTTCGCTGATGATGGCTCCACCGTTGGCAATAATATCTTCATGCAACTTTTTATTTTCAGGAGGATAGATATGATCAATTCCTCCAGCCATGACTGCAACAGTTCCTGTTTTTAAACTTGCTTGATGCGCAACGCTATCAATTCCACGAGCGAGCCCAGAAATTGTTACAAAGTCTGCTTCTCCGAGAAAACGTGCAAATTGAGCCGTAAGCTTTTTTCCAGCAGCTGAAGCATTTCGAGAACCTATAATTCCAATAGAAGTTTTTTGAAAAATTGAAACATTACCTTTGATAGCAATAAGCGGCGGAGGGGCTTCTGTAACCTTAAGAAAAGCTGGATAATCTGGTTCTCCCATACCGATAAACCGGACACCTAATTTTTTAGCTTTTTGTATTTCTTTTTCTGCATCTTCTAAGCTTGCTATTTTAATAGATGCAGAACCACCACCTTTTCTACTAAGCTCTGGCAGTGCTGCCAGAGCTTTTTCTGCTGTTTTATAATGATCAATGAGATTGCGAAAACTAACAGCTCCAATATTTTCACTACGCAATAACCGTAACCAGCTTAGACGTTGACGATCAGTAAGCAGGATTCCTTTATTTATCTCCGTGTTGCGTGCCAATCTTACTTTCTTCCCCAATTAATAATCTACCGATATTTGCAGAATGTTTTATAAACACAAATACGCTCATCACAATCAGCATACAATAGAAATAAGAATCGGAAAAATAAAAAACAAATATCGGTGTGATCGTAACAGCAATAAGCGCAGATAATGAAGAATAACGCATGAGGAGAAAAATCGTTATCCATACAATAATAAAAATAATTGCTGCAGGCCAATAGATTCCTAAGCAGACTCCTAGATAGGTAGCAACACCTTTGCCACCTTTAAATTTAAGCCATACGGGGAAAAGATGTCCTAAGAAAACAAAAAAGCCTGCTAGAGAAACAAGGATACTATTGTCTAGCGGATCACTAAAAAACTTTATAACGAAAACAACGATAGTTCCTTTCAACATATCACAAAGAAGTGTTAGAGCAGCAAGCTTTTTATTTCCTGTTCGTAAAACATTTGTTGCTCCAATATTGCCGGAACCGATTGTTCTTATATCACCAATTTTGAACAATTTCGTTAAAAGAAGACCAAATGGAATCGAGCCAATGAGATAAGATATGAGGAAAATAAACCATGGAGTGGATTGAAAAAATATTTCTGCTTCATTCATTAAGAATCTCATTAAATTTGTTGATCAAGTTTAAAAACGTTTTTCCCTTTCACAAAGGTCTGGAGCACGCGTCCTTGAAAACGTGCATTCTCAAAAGGGGTATTTTTTGAACGTGAATAGAGCTTCTCTTTCGAAACAACCCATGGTTCTTCAAGATCAACCACAATAAGGTCTGCATGAGCCCCTTTTTTGAGTGTTCCTGCATTGAGTCCAAAGAGCTTTGCAGGCGCCGTTGACAAAAGTTCCGTTATCCGTAGAAGAGATAGGCTCTCATTATGATAAAGGCGTAAGGCTGCGCTCAATAAGGTCTCCATACCAATAGCGCCAACTGCCGCGTCATTAAATGGTAAATGTTTTGTGTCGATACTCTGAGGATCATGAGAAGAGACAATAACATCTATAATCCCATCCTTTATTGCTTCAATCATTGCTATACGGTCTTCTTCTGTACGCAATGGGGGCATTAAGCGAAAAGAGGTGCGATATTCACCAATGTCATTTTCATTGAAAGATAAATGATTAATAGATACACCCGCTGAAATTTTCTCACTGCGTTTTTTACCTAAACGAAGTGCATCAGCAGAGAGTGCTGTCGATATTTGAGCAGCATGATAGCGTGTTTGCGTTAATACTGCTAATCGCAGATCTCTTTCAAGAGGGATAACTTCTGCTTCGCGAGGGATGCCAGAAAGACCAAGCCAACTGGCAAGCAGTCCTTCATTCATCACACCTTGCCCTGTAAGATCTTTATCTTGCGTTTCATGTATCAATGGAACATCAAAATCACGTGCATAAGTCATTGCACGCCGCATAACAGATGAATTTTGAAGTGTTTTTTTTCCCTCACTAAAAGCAACGGCTCCTGCATCTTTGAGCAAACCAAATTCGGTTATTTCTTGTCCGTTGAAACCTTGTGTGATTGAAGCAACGGGATAAATATTGACCAATGACATTTCCTGTGCTGTATGCGTAATAAATTTAACGAGTGCTACATTATCAATAACTGGATGCGTGTTTGGCATCATAAGAAAGGAAGTAATACCACCTGCTGCGGCCGCGTAACTTGCTGATGTAATTGTTTCACAATGTTCATTCCCTAATTCTTCAACAAAAACGCGCGCATCAACAAGTCCAGGGAGAATTGCTTTGTTTTGTGCGTTAATAACTTCTGCTTCTTCAGGGAATCCCTGATTCAGAGCTTCTTTTCCAGCGGCTATAATTCGTCCATTTTTAACAATAACTGTACCAATTTCATCGATTGCGCGCGAAGGATCAATAATACGAGCATTCTGAAAAACAATTGGTTTTATCATTTTTTTTCTCCACTGATCTTTGCGCGTGAATCTAATAAAGCCTCCATGACAGCCATACGCACTGCAATTCCCATTTCTACTTGTGTCTGAATCATACTTTGTGGTCCATCTGCTATATCGGATGCAATCTCTACACCACGGTTTATTGGTCCAGGGTGCAGAATAATAGAATCATTTTTGGCATAGGCTAAATTTTCTTTATGTAAGCCAAAATAATGGAAATATTCACGCGTAGAAGGAATGAAAGAGCCTGTCATCCGTTCATGCTGTAAGCGCAACATCATGATAACGTCAGCATTTTTAAGACCTTCTTTCATCGTGTTAAAAACCTCAACACTCATATGAGCAATTTCTGCGGGTAAAAGTGTTGAGGGAGCAACAGCACGAACACGAGCACCCAAAGCATTGAGACACAGGATATTGGAACGGGCAACACGTGAGTGTAAGATATCTCCGCAAATCGCAACAGTTAATCCTTCAATACGACCTTTTGCCCTTTTAATGGTTAGAGCATCTAATAAAGCTTGGGTTGGATGTTCGTGGGCACCATCACCTGCATTAATAACACAACAATCAACTTTTTGCGCTAATAAAGCTGCCGCTCCTGCACTGTTATGGCGAAAAACAAGTATATCTGGCTTCATCGCATTGAGAGTTGTAGCAGTATCAAGTAATGTTTCTCCCTTTTTTACAGATGAGTTGCTGATCGCAAGACTCATCACGTGTGCACCTAGCCTTTTACCCGCTAATTCAAAAGAAGATTGTGTTCGCGTAGAGGCTTCAAAAAAGAGATTAATTTGAGTCCGTCCATGCAAAGTAGATTTTATTTTATCAATTTTGTTAGAAAGGATAACATTTGCTTCTGCACGATCAAGCAATGTATTAAGATCTTGTACACTCAGATCTTTAATAGCTAAAAGATGTTGATGAGGGAAAAGTGGAAAAAAATTATTTTGCATCATAGCATTCTTCTTTATCTCTCTCTAAACAGGTTAAACAAGCATTTGTTTGAATATGATAAATGTTTCTTAACTCTAAAAAGACAAGTAGTCTATGATATGAATGATTTGAATGTAGGAATATACCTATGAGTGCTGTATCTGCGCAAAACACTCGTCGAAAAAATACATTTCTTAGCGATACGCTTATGTTTCGTATTGCTTCTACTTTGCCTAAGTTTTTGTTAGCAAGTTTTGAAGAAATAGGGGATTTTGCCGCGAGTCGAGAAGCATGGAAACTTTCTTACTTAGCGAATCATTATAAGCCTTTACTATGCTATAATGATGAATGGGGGCAACCAACAGAAAGATTAGAGATCCATTCTTCCTATCAAGCTCTTCAACAATATTCTAGACAAGCAGGTTTGGTTACCTCGCTTTGGGAAAATACGAGCTCAGAAAATGGAGTACGCTATCAAGCGCGTGCGATTCGTTTAGCTTTATCTGCTGGTTTAGAAACAGGACATTTGAATGAAGTTATCATAACGAGTGCAGCTATTGCTGTTTTAATTAGTGATATTGAGCTCTTCAAAAAATGGCAAAATGTACTTTTATCACGCCAATATGATTCCTCATCAAAGCCTATTCATCATAAAAAGGCTGCTTCTCTAACTTGTGCATTTGACGATATTGAAAAATACGCTTTCAATTTTCCAAGTGTTAAGAAAATTTCTTTCGATGAAAGTATGGAACGTGATCTATATCGTTTAAATGTTGTAAAAACCAACGTTATTAATCCTGCCGCTGACGGATATCTTGTTAGTGCAGATTTAGATGGTCATTTAAGTTGTTTTTTTATTCCACGCATACAAGAAAATGGCGCATTAAATGGATCTATATCGATTCGTCATTTAATTCAGCGTTCTGGAGAACTTTTAACACCAGAGGGGGTTGTCGATTTCCAAGGCAGTTATGGCTGGCTTTTGGGAAATGCTGGAGAAGGGCTTAAAGTTATTAAAGATATCGAGACGATGATGCGTTTCGATCAATCTGTCATATCGGCAGGTGTTTTACGAGCGGCTCTTCAATTTGGTATGGATTTTTTTCGGAAAAAAATGCCCAATCAGCCTTTACCTCCACTGACAGAACGTATTTTTGCAGATATTGCATTAGATATAGCTGCCTCACAAGCATTGGTTTTGCGTTTAGCGAGAGCATTTGACAATGCAGCAAATGACCGTTCTGAAGCAGCTTTTGCCCGCATTATGACACCTATTATTGCTTATCATGTAAGTCAATTGGTTGTGCCTATTATTGGTGAAATTATTGCACAACTTGGTATTGAAAGTTTTATAGAGAATAATCCATTATCACAAATGTTGCATAATGGGCCTGCGCGAATTGTGAGAAATAGTTCTGCTAATCAATTGGTAAAGGATGCCATTCTTATTGCTGAAAAAGCACCGGGATTGTTTCAGAAATTGTTAGAAAAAATTGCTCTTGATATTGGACCAGCGGGACCACGAGCAATTGAAATTATTAAGTCAGCAGGTGATATGGCATCAGCAAATGAAGGTGCAGGAAGATTTTTTGTTGAACAAGTAGCTTATGCAGCAGCAGCAGCAGCATTACGTTCTACAGACATAGAACATGTTGCGAATGCCTATATGGAAAGCCGCCTTGGAGGACAATGGAGATCTTCTTACGGGATGCTCATTGCACGATATAATGCAGGGCATTTGCTCAATGTCCTCTATCCTTCCATATGATGAAAGTTTTGAATTCTATTAAGAGCACCTTGCAATATAAAAGCGGCGGCTGCCGAATCAATACGGCTTGCTCGTTTAGCGCGCGATACATTCATTTCTAAAAGAGACCGTTCCGCAGCAATTGTTGATAAACGTTCGTCCCAAAAAACAAATGGAATTTTTGTATAAGCTTTCATATTGCTCACAAAAGCTCTGGTTGCTTGAACACGAGAGCCACTGCTTCCATTCATGTTAAGAGGTAAGCCAATGATAATAACGCCTACATTTTCACGGTCAAAAATTTTAATAAGTGTGTAAGCATCTTCTGTAAATTTTTTTCGCTGTAGTACAGGACGCGGATTTGAGACAATCAGCCCCCTATCAGAAATCGCAATTCCGATAGTTTTTGTCCCTAAATCTAAGCCTGCTATTGTTTGTCTAGGCAAAAGATGTGTTATAACTTCATCTATATTAATAACAGTCATAAAGGTATAATACGTTTTTTAATGTTTCAGATCTATAGTTATATTCTTTATTCATGTTATCTAATATTCTTGCACTTACAAGTGCAGCCTTGTATAGCCAGAATAAAGATCAATAAATAAACAAAAAAGCAGAAAGGCGTAAAGAGTATGTCTGTTGATCAAGAGACAGTCAAGCGGATAGCACATTTAGCAAGGATTGCCCTCCACGATGATGAGATAGAACCTGTGACAAAAAAAATCAATGCTATTTTAGGTTTTGTAGAGCAATTGAATGAAGTTGATGTCAGTGGAGTTGAGCCATTAACATCTGTGATGCCGATGACACTACGAATGCGTGAAGATAGTGTTACAGATGGCGATAAAGCAGCAGATATTGTAGCCAATGCCCCTGTTACAGAAGAAAATTTTTTTCTTGTCTCAAAAATTGTTGAGTAACTTTTTATATTTTTGAAATTTGAGAACCAATATGACTGATTTAACAACTCTCACAATTGCGCAAGCTCGTGATGCTCTAACAAAGAAAAATCTCAAAGCAACAGAATTAACGGAAGCTTATTTACAAGCAATAGAGTTGGCAAATCCAACTTTGAATGCTTATGTAACAATAACAGCAGAACAGGCAATGAAAATGGCTGCTGAATCAGACAGTCGCTTAGCGAAAGAACAGGGAGGGCTTTTGGAAGGAATTCCCTTGGGGATTAAAGATCTTTTTGCAACCTATGGTGTTCATACTCAAGCCTGTTCAAATATCCTTGATGGTTTTAAACCGCACTATGAATCAACTGTCACGGCTAATTTATGGCAAGATGGTGCTGTGATGTTAGGAAAACTTAATATGGATGAGTTTGCTATGGGCTCATCCAACGAAACATCATATTATGGTCCCGTTATTAGTCCATGGAGAAAAAAAGGCTCAAATGAAAAACTCGTACCCGGTGGTTCTTCGGGGGGATCTGCAGCCGCTGTTGCTGCACAAATTTGTGCTGGTGCAACTGCAACCGATACAGGTGGCTCAATACGTCAACCAGCAGCTTTTACTGGAACTGTAGGAATAAAGCCAACTTATGGACGTTGTTCGCGATGGGGCGTTGTCGCGTTTGCTTCATCTCTTGATCAAGCTGGACCTGTTGCTAGAGATGTTCGTGATTGTGCTATCTTACTCAGATCAATGGCCTCTTTTGATGAAAAAGATTCTACTTCCGTCAATTTACCAGTTCCTGATTATGAAAGTTATCTTGGTCAATCAATCAAAGGAATGAAAATCGGTATTCCAAAAGAATATCATGTGGATGGAATGTCTTCAGAAATTATTGAGCTTTGGCAAAAAGGAATAAATTGGTTAAAAGAAGCAGGTGCTGAGATTAAAGATATTTCTTTGCCCCATACAAAATATGCTCTACCTTCTTATTACATTATAGCTCCTGCAGAAGCCTCTTCTAATTTAGCGCGTTATGATGGTGTGCGTTTTGGTTTGCGCATGCCTGGAAAAGACATCATTGAGATGTATGAAAATACGCGTTCTGTTGGTTTTGGTGATGAAGTCAAACGGCGCATTCTGGTTGGGACTTATGTTCTTTCATCAGGTTATTATGATGCCTGTTATTTAAGAGCTCAAAAAGTAAGAACACTCGTAAAACGTGATTTTGATCAATGTTTTGCTTCAGGCATTGATGCTATTTTGACACCAGCAACACCAACACCTGCTTTTGGTATTGCTGATGAAAAAATAAAAAATGATGCTGTAGCAATGTATCTTAATGATATTTTTACGGTACCAGTTAATATGGCTGGTTTACCAGGAATTTCTGTTCCTGCTGGTCTGTCATCAAATGGTTTACCTCTAGGATTGCAATTGATTGGTAAACCTTTTTCTGAAGAAGTCATTTTTCAGATAGCGCACATTATTGAACAAGAAGCAGGAATATTCAGTGCAGAAAAATGGTGGATGTAATAGTCAAAATTCACAAAGGAGCATTTCTCATCCTTAATGAGAAATGCTTTTTTAAAAGGTGGAGGGATGAGCTCTATTTCCTTAATTCGTAGTCTTACCCACCAAGATAGGCTTCTTTAACACGCGAATCAGAGAGCATAGTTTTTCCTTCACCGTGAAATAAAATATGTCCTACCTCTAAAATATAAGCATAGTCAGCTATGGAAAGTGCAGCAAATGCATTTTGTTCAATAAGAAGAACAGTTTTTCCCATATCATTAATTTTTCGAATAATCGAAAAAATTTCTTGAACGAGAAGTGGTGCTAACCCCAACGAGGGTTCATCTAATATGACCATATCAGGATTGCTCATAAGTGCACGGCCCACAGCAACCATCTGTTGTTCACCACCTGACATTGTTCCTCCCAACTGTTTTGCTCTTTCACGTAGGCGCGGAAAAAGGTCAAATATCCATTCAATATCACGGGAAATTCCCTGCTTATCGTGACGAATATAAGCGCCTAGATGAAGATTCTCTAAAACAGTGAGATGGGGCATGATACGTCGTCCTTCAGGGCTTAGAGCAATCCCTAATCGCAAAATCTCTTCTGGTGATTTTTTAATAATAGATTTGCCATTATAGGTAATTTCTCCATAAACAGAGCGATTAAGCCCTGTAATAGAACGTACAATACTGCTTTTTCCTGCACCATTGGCTCCAATTAAAGTGACAATACTGCCCCGCTTTATGGACATAGAAAGATTTTGGACAGCTTTAATGGCGCCATAATGAACGTAAAGATTTTTTATTTTAAGAATATCCATAAACATCTCCGCCAAGATAAGCTTCAATAACTTTAGGGTTATTACGAATTTCATCTGGTGTACCACTGGCAATGCAACAGCCATATTCCATAACCAAAATATGTTGGCAAAGTCCCATAACCACTTTCATATCGTGCTCAATAAGAAGAATTGTAAGATCAAAGTCTTTTTGCACTTTTGCTATGAATTTTCTAAGATCTTCACTTTCTTGTGGATTCATGCCAGCAACAGGTTCATCAAGAAGAAGCAATTTGGGCTTTGTGGCTAACGCACGTGCAATTTCTAGACGTCGTTGCACACCATAAGGTAAAGCTGTTGCCGATTGATTGGCAAGGTGATCAAGTTGTAGCTGTTCAAGGAGCTCCAAGGAATTTTTATAAACTTCCTTCTTTTCTTTTATTGCTTTTGAAAAAAAGAGAGCTGAAGAAAACCAAGGATATTTTTGTCGAACATGCGCTCCTACCATAACATTCTGCAAAACCGTTAACCCTGAGAAAAGACGAATATTTTGAAATGTTCTGGCAATATGGCTTCTACAGATAATATAAGGAGACGCTCCAGAAATTTTTTTCTCATCAAAAAGAATGATGCCGCTTGTAGGAGCATAAAATCCAGAAATCATATTGAAAACTGTTGTTTTTCCAGCACCATTGGGACCAATTAATCCAGTAATACTTCCTCGTTTAATTGCCATATTAACATTATTTACAGCAACTAATCCGCCAAAACGCATTACAATATTATTGAGTGAAAGGATATTGTCGTTCATAGCTTTCCCTCAGTATTAGAAAGCTTTTTGCGTGTCAAAAAGCTATAAATTCCATTCCATGAAAATTCTCGTTGTCCCATTAACCCTTTTCTCCAAAACAAGATAATTACCAGCAATAAAAGGGAAAAAACAACCATACGAAGCCCTGGGGTTTCTGGAATATGTATAAAACCTAAGTCAAATGGACTTTCAATAATACGAAGCCATTCAAGCATGACTGTAATAATAATGCTGCCAATAATGCTCCCTGTAATTGAACCGAGACCACCAGCAACAACAATCATTAAAATATTAAAAGTCAGAAGAAAATTAAACATTTTTGGATCAATGGTTGAAATAAGAGCCGCCATTAATGCGCCACCTATACCTGCAAAAAACGCTCCAACAGTAAAGGAAAAACTACGGTAGAAAAAAGCATTAATTCCCATAGTTTTCGCAGCTATTTCATCATCACGAATAGCACGTAATACGTTACCAGTATTACTTTGCAGTAAGAGGACAATAAAGAGAACTGTAAATGCTAGCCAACCATAGTTCCACCATAATGTTGCATTTTGAGGTATTCCTTTGATTCCCAAAGAGCCATTTGTGAGCGATGTTGCGTTCGTAATGACAATGCGAATAATTTCCGCAAAACCTAATGTTGCAATTCCAAGATAATCGCCACCAAGACGCAATATTGGTAAAGCAATTAATAAACCTACAACAGCAGCACACAAACCACTTACAACAACAGCGATAAAAAAAGGTAACTGCAAATGATATAATGGTTCAGCAATAGGCTCAAGAATCCACATCATTTCTTTTTGTTCAGGGGAAAGAAGTAAAATTGCGCAAACATAAGCACCAATAGCCATAAATCCAGCATGTCCAAGAGAAAACATACCTGTGAAACCGTAAATCAAATTAAGCGAAATTGCCAATATCGCATTAATAGCAATCAGATTGATGATACGAAGCGTATAGTCATTAAAATGGCTATCAGCATAAAATAAAAAACCTATGAGAACTAAAACACTTATACACGATAAAACAGTTGTCGCTGACTTTGCCATTAGATTTTCTCCTGATTTCTTTTACCCATTAATCCTGTGGGCAATATCAATAGAATCAGAATCAATAAAATGAAAGCGAAGGCATCTCGATATCCAGATAGCGCAGGGAAAAATGCGATAATCATAATTTCAATAAACCCTAATAATAATCCTCCCAACATTGCACCTGGTATCGAACCAATACCTCCAATAACAGCAGCGATAAATGCTTTGAGACCAGGAAGAACACCCATATAAGGCTGAATTTGAGGATAACGTAAAGACCACATAATACCAGCTATGGCGGCAAGAGCTGAGCCTATTCCAAATGTAAACGCAATAACTTTATTGACAGACACACCCATCAAACGTGTTGTTTCAATATCATGGGAGATTGCGCGCATAGCAAGACCCGGTTTTGTTTTATGGATAATCCATAATAGTAATAAAATAAGAATTAATGACACAAAGGGAACGATCAGAGACATGGGAGCAATTCTGATGATACCATCTGCTCCTGATCCTAGATGCCATAAAAATGGTGTTACAAGAAAATCTGGCTGTTGTACACCTTTCGGAACACCACTAAAGAGTACAGTAGCAAGATTTTCAATAAAAAAAGAAACACCAATTGCACCGATAAGTGCCGAAATACGCGGAGCATGGCGTAGAGGTTTATAAGCAAATTGATCAACAGCAACACCCACAGCACTTGTAATAAAAATGGAAAAACAAAGAGCTAAAACCCAAATCGGTGTAAAATCTTGCGGGGAAATTTTAAAATAATAAACAAATCCTAGCGCAAGAATTAAAAAAGCAGCAATCCAATAAATTGGAGGACGCCTTTTAAAGCCTATAAAGACCGAATAATAAACAAGAGCAGCAAAAAACAAAAGAAGAAAAGCTACCCAAGCAGGCATAAAGCCAATTGTGGAAAAGAAAACAAAATATGCTCCCAGCATAAAGATATCACCGTGAGCAAAATTAATGAGTCTCAGTATACCGTAGACCATGGTGTAGCCAATAGCAATAAGCCCATAAAGAGATCCCAATGCCAGTGCATTAAAAAAGTACTGGATGAACATTTCAGTGCTCATCTCTCATCCTTCCACATTTGTTAATTTACATAGGATAATAAGAAATTTCTAAGTTTTTGGTTGAGAAAAAAATCCTCAACCAATTCTTGCATTTTAGTAAATAAAACTTTTTAATTAAAAAGCAGGTTTAACTTCTTCTAAATAAACACGTTTTCCATCCTGTATTTTAATGATACCAATAGAAATTTTAGGGTTATGATTTTCATCCATTGACATATCCCCAAAGGGGGTAGGAAAATCTTTTAATTTGCTAAGTGCGATAGTAATTTTTTCACGATCAGTGCTACCAGCATTTTCAATAGCCTTCATAAACATCATATAACTCGTGTATCCCAAAACAGAATTGATATTTGGCTCTTTGTCCGGGTAAGCTTTTTTCCATTCTTTTGTGAATTCTTGCGCAGCTACTGACATATTTGGCATATACTCACTATAGGGAAGTGTCGTATGTAAGAAACCTTCTGCAGCTTTTCCTGCAATCGTAATGGTTTCTGGATTATCCATAGCATCTCCACCCATAATTTGAAACTTCGCCCCTAATTCTCGTGCTTGTTTCATGATGATAGCACCTTCAGAAAAGTAAGATGGAATGAATAAGATATCAGGTTTCTGGGCGATAATTTGCGTGAGAACAGCTGAAAAGTCCTGATCTCCAGAATTATAATTTAAATTTGAGATAACTTCACCACCTAATTTTTTGAAAGCACGCGTAAAATAACTTGCAAGACCAATAGCATAATCGCTTGAAATATCTTTAAGGATAGCAGCCTTTTTTGCGTGTAAAGTTTGGCTTACATAAGTTGCGATTCCTACTCCTTGATAGGAATCAATAAAGCAAGCACGAAAGTAATATTTTTTACCCTGTGTAACAAGGGGACTTGTTGAGGACGTTGCAATGGTTGGAGTTTTTGCCTTTTCAGATATTTCACCACCTGCTAACGAGAGTGAAGAACCATAGCTACCAATGATTCCACTCACTTTTTCACTTGCTGTTAAACGCATAACAGCATTAGCCGCTTCTACTTTATCAGATTTGTTATCAATAATAACAAGTTCCACTTTACGTCCTAAAATTTCTGGAACTTTTTTATGGGCTAATTCTATACCTCTAATTTCAAGCTGACCTCCAAATGCATTTTGACCACTTAATGGAAGATAAACACCAATCTTAATAGGTTCACTCGCATAAACATTTGCTGTAAATGCCATAAATGCTGCGATTATCGTAAGGATTTTCTTCAATTGCATTGCGCATTTTCCTTAATTGAATTGTCGTTTTTTCACCTTATATTGAACTTCTTCATCATGCAAGTTACACATTAATCAAAATATCATTATGTAAAAAAACTTTTATATGACCTCTTTTGTAGTGCACCCCTTGTAAGGTATGTAAAGTGTACAATCAAATAGTTTTATAAATATTCATGTTGATATTCTCTGACATTAACATAGAAGATACGACAATGTGGGGAAATCTTATCTTGGGGCTTGCGTGTTGATACAAGAGCAATGTTTACTTAAACTTAGAGAATCAATATCGTACAATTTATAAGCTACAGGATCACGTTATTATGACGAGTAAGGATGCATTAAAGGGTTGTTCCCCATCTGAGGATAGTATAGGTGCTTGTGGGGAGATTATCGAAATCAGTGGTGTCATTAAGTGGTTTGATGGTAGTAAGGGGTATGGATTTATTGTACCTGATTTACCTCATTTTCCCGATATATTATTGCATGTTACGGTAATGCGAAGGGATGGTTTTCAAACAGCTTTAGAGGGAGCTAAAGTCATTTGTGCTGTGGAAAAAACTGAACGAGGGTTAAAGTGTGTTCAGGTGAAATCCATAGATTGTTCTTCAGCAATTCATCCATCAGAAGTTCCTGCCCGTACCCATGTTGTTGTTACTCCAGAAAGTGGACTAGAACGAGCAATTGTTAAATGGTTTAATCGTGACAAAGGATACGGTTTTCTTAGCCGTGGGCAAGGAACAGAAGATATTTTTATTCATATGGAAACATTGCGCCGTTTTGGTTTAGCAGAGCTTCGTTCTGGCCAAGTTGTTCTTGTACGTTTTGGTAAAGGAGAAAAAGGTTTAATGACAGCAGAGATTTATCCGGACATAGGCATTCCTTTAGCTACGCATTGAATTTCACGAGTGAAATCAGTATGTTTTCTATATTTTTAAAGATTGTTGTTCCGTAAATTGCTATAGAGGTAGATTTTTAAAGAAAATATGGCTCTCGTGAATCCATAAACCAAATGAAGAAAATTTCGCATATTACGTTGAAAGAAACTAGAAAATAACAAGGAAGCAATCCTCTTTTTTTGACTTTTAAACTCTGGTACCTTTTATTTAGAAACAAAATTTAAAATTTTTCTGTGGTGGAGACAAGAATGTTAAAGCCTTTTAAAAAGGGGCATATTGTTTTATTGGTGATGCTTTTTATGTTAGATATGCGTGTTGTTGTAGCAAAGGAGCCCATAGAGATTCCTGTGCATCCAATTCCTTTAGAAATACATACAAAGCAAGGTTCGGTTTTTTATAAGGTAGAGATTGCTTTTACGCCATCTCAAGCAGCAGCTGGTTTAATGTATCGAACTGATTTTCCACGCGATCGTGCAATGCTCTTTAAGCAGCTAAAAAGTTCTCGATCGGGAGATGAGCAGAAAATTTTTATGTGGATGGCAAATACGCCTTTACCTTTAGATATGATTTTCTTAAACTCTGAGGGAATTATTGTATCGATTATTGAAAATACTTCTCCACTTTCAACAAATACCATTTCATCAGAAGTTCCTGCAGCTTTTGCACTTGAAATTAACGCTGGTGAAGTTTCTAAAAAAAAGATACAAAAAGGACAACGTGTTATTCATCCTGTACTTTGTGGAAAGTGCAATAAAAAATGACCGCTGAAGATATTCGTTTTTTTGAATATAATGGTTTGCGATTTGCTTATCGAGAAGAAGGGCAGGGCGCGCCTATTTTGTTGATCCATGGTTTTGGATCTTCTGCACGGGTGAATTGGTATGCAACGGGTTGGTTTCGTATTCTCACTGAAGCAGGATATCGTGTTATTGCTCTTGATAATCGCGGTCACGGAGATTCAGTTAAAAGTTATGATCCTGTCTTTTATACACCTCAAGCTATGGCTGGCGACGCAGTAAAGTTACTGCAGCATTTAGAGTTATCTAAAGCCCATGTTATGGGATATTCTATGGGGGCTCGTATTAGTGCTTTCATGGCTCTTTTGCATCCAACATATGTACACAGTGTTATTTTTGGTGGTTTAGGTATTGGTATGGTGACGGGAGCAGGAAATTGGGAGCCTGTTGCTGAGGCCCTTTTAACAGAAGATATTTCCACTATTACCAATACGCGCGGTTTAATGTTCCGTAAATTTGCAGATCAAACGAAAAGCGATAGGCGTGCTCTTGCTGCTTGTATCATTACATCAAAACAGGAGTTAACGGTGTCTGAAGTTTACAAAATCAAACAACCAGCACTTGTTGCCGTTGGTTCATTAGATGAAATTGGCGGTGATGCAGAGCCATTGGCAGCCTTGTTGCCTTGTGGTAAAGCTTTATCAATTCCTGATCGAGATCATATGTTTGCTGTAGGCGATAAAGTTTATAAAAAAGGCGTTATCGATTTTCTTTCTCGTTATCCTATAAAATAAGAACTCTTCATAGCTTTTAGAATTTACAGAAATACCCAATATTTTTATTTCGTATAAATTGAAAAAAGCTTATTAAAAAATCTTTCTGTTGTGACATAAGTTTTTATAAAAAATGAAAAGAAAAATAAACTCTTATTAGCTTATTTTGTATATTTTCCAGAGACGTAATTCTTCTAAGATTAGATAATTATAATTTAAAGGTTATTAAAAAGAATTATTTTCGAATGATGTAATAAATATTTTTTGCTAAAAAATGTAGTTTTAAATAAAAAAATATTTTTATTTGTATTTTTTATAAAATAAACAAAATTATAAATTATTGATCAATTTATTTTTACGAATATGCGTTTTAAATACAGATGCTAAAATTGGAGATAAAGTAAAATTATTAAAAATATACAGTTTTTTTTTGCCATTTTTTAATCTATACGGGTATATTTAATAATGATAGACTCCTTTTGTAAACGTTCTTTATGAATGCATAAAGAACGTTGTGAATATATGTAATATTAAGTAAATATTCAGATTATGCTTTTTTACTGACGTTACAGAATCATAAGAGTGTCTTATTTGCACGACACGCAATTATTTTAATCGTTTCAAAAAACAGGAGAGCATAGTGAATGCTGATGAAATAAAAAAACTTGATAATTATTTTAAAAATATATTCCAAAACTCAGCATTGCAAGTCAGAGCACGGCCTAAAAAGAGTGATTCTTGTGAGGTTTATATGGGAGATGAGTTTTTAGGCATTATCTATCGAGATGAAGATGAAGATGAGCTCTCCTATAATTTCTCAATGGCTATATTAGATATTGATTTAGAAAATTGATTCGTTATTCATAGTTGAATGAAGTCTTTTTTATCCCATAAGATTTATATAAGTTTTAACGCTTTAAAACTCGTATGGTTATTTCGTGCAATAATAAGATGGTCATGGATAATAATTCCTAATGCATTTGCTGCATCTTTTAATCTATATGTCATTGTTATATCTGCATTAGAGGGGGTGGAATCGCCAGAAGGGTGATTGTGGACTAAGATAAGTCCTGATGCGGATAACTCTAAAGCTCGAGAAATAACTTCACGAGGATAAACAGGGGTATGATCAATGGTTCCAGTTTGTTGTACCTCATCAGCAAGTAAGCCGTTTTTCTTATCAAGAAACAAAATACGAAATTGTTCACGTGTTTCGTGAGCCATAACAGCTTTACAATACGCTAACACTTTATCCCATGATGAAAAAATATCGCGCTTAAACAATTGCGCACGAGCAAGACGTCCAGCAACATCTGAAATAATTTTTAAATCAACTGCAGTGGCGGGACCACATCCTGGAATTTCTTGAAGTCGGTGAATATCCGCTCCCAACACATCAGCTAATGAACCAAAACGTGCTATCAAATTTTTAGCTATGGGTTTTGTGTTTGCACGGGGTATTGTGCGAAAAAGCAATAATTCAAGATATTCATAATCTTCAATTGCATTTCCTTTTGACTTTAAATAGCGCTTCCGAAGACGTTCACGATGGCCTTGATAATGTTTATGAAGCTGTGCGTTTTTCTGAGGCTCTTCACTTTTTCTTTCTGATACTGGGGTGAGTGGAGAACTCGATGTTAATGCAAAGTGATTACTTTGAGTATCTTCCTTTTGATTTAATTTTTTAGCCATAACATCTCTACATTGCGTTAGGTATGCGAATTTGGAATATAAAAAATATTTTTAGGAGATTGTGTAAATATTTCATACCCTTCATTTGTAACACCAATTGTATGTTCATATTGTGCTGTCAGAGAGCGGTCACGGGTAACAGCAGTCCAACCGTCAGATAAAATCTTAACTTGTGGTTTACCAAGGTTAATCATAGGCTCAATTGTAAACATCATACCTTGTTTTAATTCAACTCCTTCTCCAGGGGTTCCATAATGGAGGATATTGGGAGCATCATGAAAAAGCTGGCCGATACCATGTCCGCAAAAATCTCTCACAATTGAACAGCGTTCAGATTCAGCATACTGTTGAATGGCTGCCCCAATATCACCTGTCGTTGCTCCAGGCTTAACGACAGCGATTCCTTGCATAAGACTTTCATAGGTTATTTTTAGCAAGCGTTCTGCTGCACGCCTAATTTTTCCAACAGGATACATTCGGCTTGAATCCCCATGCCAACCATCAAGGATAAAGGTTACATCAACATTTACAATATCACCTTCTTGCAAAGGTCTTTTATTGGGAATGCCATGGCAGACAACGTGATTGATAGATGTACAGCATGAATGGCTGTATCCATGATAATTTAGATCAGCAGGAAGTGCTCCTCGCTTAGCTCCAAAAATAAATACAAAATCATCTATTTCTTGCGTAGTAACGCCCGGCTTAATAATATCTGTAAGCGCATCAAGGCATTCTGCAGCAATACGACCAACTTCACGCATTTTAGCAAAAGCATAATCATCGAAAATGCGGATTTTTCCATTAAATTTTAAAGGGATTTTATTATATTCGATATACTCAGTCATTGTTTCTTCTATTTTCTATTTTTACTCTCTGAATCGGAAAAATGCCTTCTACACTTACATGACACTTTACAGCATAACATTCTACTCCTGATTTTAATGCTAAATCAAACTTACGTCCATAGAGTGGATCAAGATCATGACAAATTGTAAAAGCTGAGCAATCTTCTCGTTGAATAATATAAAGCATAGCAGCTCGTTTTCCTTGTTGTACAACTCCTACGAGCTCATCAAGGTGACGTGCACCACGTTTTGTTTCGCTATCAGGAAATTCTGCTAATCCTTTCTGACGAATAAAATGAACATTTTTGACTTCTAGGTAACAATCAGGAAGAATGTCATCACGTAAAAGAAAGTCAATTCGTGATTGTGTCCCATAGCGTTGTTCTTTTAAAATTGTTTTATATCCACTTAATTCTGGTAGTAATCCGTTTTGAATTGCTTCTAACGCAAGTTTATTGGGTAAAGAAGTATTAATGCCAACCAAAGTATTATCGGCTTCAATAATTTCTAATTGATAGGCATATTTTCGTTTGATGTTGTTATGATAAGAAAGCCAAATATTGGTGTTGAAAGCTGTTAATTCAAGCATTGATCCTGTATTAGGTACAGACACGGTGAGGACATGCTGATCATCTTGTTGAACATCCGCAAGAAAACGTTTATAACGACGGATAAGCTTTGCAGGAAAAAGTTTGGGAATAAAGTGCATATCCCTTTTTTAGGATTTATGATTTCATAATTCAACTGAGATTATGATTTACAGGGGCTGTTCCCTATTAAAAAAAGATAAAATTGATGTAAAAAACGCTACGATATCTTATATAAATTGTTATAAATTCCATCGTTCACTTTAATGGCTTTTAAAATTTATTATTAGGTTTAGAAACTATTATCTTTGAATGAAAAGATAGATTATCTATAATTTATTATTAAACAGCATTAGAGTATTGTGAAAAAGGTTTCGTAAAAACAGTGGAGAGGGAGATAGTTTAAGTGAAACTAGGTAAAATTGATGGCAGGAACGAATAGGAATCGTGAAAATTTAACAAATGGTCCCATTATTATTTTAGTTGAACCGCAGCTTCCTGAAAACATTGGTATGGTCGCAAGGGCAATGGCAAATTTTGGGCTTTCTAAGCTTCGATTAGTCAAACCTCGAGAAATGTTTCCAAATGAAAAAGCTAGAGCTGCTGCAAGTAAAGCTGATCATGTCATTAACAATGCTGTAATTTTTAACACATTGCGTGATTCAATTGCAGATTTACACTATGTTTTTGCCACAACAGCACGTGAAAGATGTGGATTTAAAACTGTAAAAAGTGCTGTCGAAGCAGCAAGCGTATTACGTCAGCGTGAAAGTATCGGACATAAGACCGGGATTGTCTTTGGAAGAGAGAGATGGGGACTAGAAAATGATGAAATCAGCCTTGTTGATGAAATTATTACTTTTCCAGTTAATCCTGCTTTTGCGTCACTTAATATTGCGCAAGCGGTTCTTTTAATGTCTTACGAATGGATGAAAACTGGTTTAGAGAATGTCAGCGATACGGCATTTCGTGCAGCAGAGATGGAACCTGCAAATAAAACAATATTCCATGGTTTTTTATCTCAGTTAGAAGAGGCTTTGAATATCCGTGGGTATTTTAGACCACCAGAACGTAAAGAAGTAATGCTTGCAAATTTGCGCTCTGTTTTTACGCGCGCTAACTTTAGTGAACCTGAGGTTCGTTTATTGCGAGGCATTATATCTTCTTTGGATCATTTTTCGCCACAATATCCACGGGGGAGTAGAGCACCGGAAGAGCGTGATCGTAAAAAAATTAAAAATAAGTGTGAAAACTAATGGATGAACGACCTGTTCTTTTTTTTGATAGCGGTATTGGTGGTTTAACAGTGTTCAGGGAAGCGCGTGTTCTTATCCCTGACATGCAATTTATCTATGTTGCTGATGATGCAGGATTTCCTTATGGAAATTGGAAAGAAAATATTTTGAAAGAGCGTATTTTGAAGATTTTTACAAATCTTTTAACACGTTACAATCCAGCTTTATGTGTGATTGCTTGCAACACTGTTTCTACACTGATGATAGCAGATTTACGACAGAATTTTCCTCATATCCCTTTTGTAGGAACGGTTCCTGCAATTAAATCAGCTGCTGAACAAACAAAATCTGGTTTTATTTCCGTATTAGCGACTCCTGGAACAGTTAAACGTGCTTATACAAATGAATTAATTAACTCTTTTGCTAGACAGTGTCATGTTCAGCTTGTAGGAAGTAAAAAGCTGGCTGGACTTGCTGAAGATTATTTACGGGAAAAATCTATCGATTCAGAAGAATTAAGAAAAGAAATCCTGCCATGTTTTGTGGAAAAAAATGGACAATATACGGATGTTATTGTTTTAGCCTGCACACATTATCCTTTTTTGATTAATTTCTTTCGTGAACATGCTTTATGGTCCGTTGAGTGGATTGATCCGGCGAAAGCGATCGCCAAACATATCAGATCTTTATTACCATTGTCGGGAAAGATACACCATCAATATATAAAGAAATATCAAGATTTTGCGTTGTTGACATCGAAAAATATCACTTCTTTAACGGAGAATTTGTTTAAAGGATTTGGCTTAAAACTCATGAAAGGAGTTGACTTTGGGTTACGAGACCAATAATGATGATCTAGCTATTTTTTCAAGAAAATAGCATTAATTGACGTGTCCCGTGGATAACTTTGCATATTGATATGTTAAGGTATTCTGTCAGTCTTTAGTATTTAAAGGCAGAGGAGGGCGCGTTTCCTTGGGGTCTTAAGATCTCGTGTTTTATTTTATAAGGAAATGCGATGAGTAAACGCGAAACAACAAAGTATAAAATTGACCGTCGTATGGGAGAAAATATTTGGGGGCGTCCAAAATCTCCTGTCAATCGTCGTGATTATGGTCCAGGTCAGCATGGACAGCGTCGTAAAGGAAAACTTTCTGACTATGGGGTTCAGTTGCGCGCTAAACAGAAATTGAAAGGGTTTTATGGAGATATTTCAGAAAAACAATTTCATAAAACCTATGAAGAGGCAGCTCGTCGACGGGGCGATACTGGCGAAAATCTTATCGGTCTGTTAGAATCACGTTTGGATGCTGTTGTTTATCGTGCAAAATTCGTACCTACGATTTTTGCTTCTCGCCAATTTATCAATCACGGTCATGTTAATGTCAATGGGCGGCGCACAAACATTCAATCTTATCGTTGTAAACCAGGTGATGTTATTGAGGTTCGGGAAAAATCGAAACAACTTGTTTTAGTGTTAGAATCAGTGCAATTGGCAGAACGTGATGTCCCTGATTATATTGAAGCAGATCATAAACAGATGAAAGCAACCTTTACACGTATTCCTGCTTTTGCAGATGTTCCTTATGCTGTGCAAATGGAACCTAATTTGGTTGTTGAATTTTATTCTCGATAATTTTTCTGTAAGAGAAATTATTTCTCTCTTCTATTATGATAACTTCAAAATATTGTGTTATTCTTACAATATTTGAAGTTAATAAGTTCTTTTTGTAAATGGTTCTATATTAAGTTTATTGCTATGTTTTTATAGTCATAAATTTGTATAGTTCCATTTCTTTTTTATGTATCTAATTTATAAATTCAAAAAACATAAATGTAAGCTTGCTTTAATATTTGTTTTTATCTTTGCAAAACGAGCCGTTTATTGTGCAGGATATGGTATTATGAATGATGTTTCAGTTGAATATCAGGCAATAGAAGAAAACAAAGGGAGAGATGATCCTTTAATAAGCGAAGCAGATAATTGTCATCCAATGTTTCGTGTTGCTCCTTCAAGCGTAGAATTTAATAAATTGCGCAAACGACTTTTACGTCATATGCGACAAGCTTTGGATGATTTTTCTATGCTCTCTACAGGGAAAAAATGGCTTGTTGCTTTATCGGGTGGAAAAGACTCTTATGGTTTATTAGCGCTTCTTTTAGACTTAAAGTGGCGAGGTCTTTTATCCGTTGAAATTCTTGCCTGTAATCTTGATCAAGGGCAACCAGGATTTCCTAAGCATATTCTTCCAGATTTTTTAAGTTCTTATAAAATTCCATATCGTATTGAATATCAGGATACTTATTCCATTGTTACAGATAAATTGGCAGAGTCGCAGACATATTGTTCACTTTGTTCTCGATTACGACGTGGTAATCTCTATCGTATTGCACGTGAAGAGGGATGTTCTGCATTAGTTTTAGGTCATCATCGTGATGATGTTTTAGAAACATTTTTTATGAATTTGTTTCATGGTGGTCGATTAGCTGCTATGCCTGGAAAACTTAAAAATGATGAAGGAGATCTTTTTGTGTTACGTCCTCTTGTTTATGCTGCTGAGGAAGATATGGAAAAATTTTCTCAAGAAATGCAATTTCCAATTATTCCTTGTAATCTTTGCGGTAGTCAAGATGGATTACAACGTAATGCAATGAAAGAAATGCTGAAAAATATAGAAAGACAAATGCCAGGACGTAAAGATACGATGATTCGCGCTTTAACAAATGTACGCCCAAGTCATTTGCTTGATAAGAAATTCTTTGATTTTAAAACGTGTTAATAAAAATTAGATATTAAAAAAATAAGTTCAAAGAATTTACGATAAGATACTTATTTATAATGATAATTTATTGTTTTTTAATTTAAATACCGTCAGATTGTTTTGTTTCAAATTCTCTTATATTGCATCTATAAAAAACATCTGCCTGCATATCACAAAGGAAATTCTTGTGTGCATAAAACACTCTTGAAAAAAGTTTCCTTTCACTAACCAATGACTGTCGTAATATGAAAAATGGGAAAATAGTACGGTTGTCGATTTGCTCTTTTGTTAATTAAAAATGGTGAACCTTGTGGATTTTATTCTTTTGCGCCGCTGTCACCGCCATTTAAAGCTCATTTAAGGCATTAAATTAAGAGAATATATAACTGCTTTGTATTTTGGGAGTGTATAGCAAACATTCAGAGCAAGGATTGCTCGTAAATTCTCATGAAGTGAGCTATATAAGTGATCAAGTTCGATTGTGAGTAGCTGATCTTTTTATAAACCGATGCTAATAGAAATCTTCATCATTGAGGACAGGGAAGGAGTTAAATTTTTAAACTGCTATACCATAAAGGTCATAGGCATCCGATTGTTCGATTTTAACGGTGACAAATTCACCAACACGCAGTGGGCGTCGTGATGATATATGGACAACACCATCTATTTCTGGAGCATCGTACTGACTACGTCCTTTGGCAACTTTTCCTTGACTTTCATCGATAAGCACTCGGAGTCTTTTTCCAATTTTTTTCTTTAAAAGATGTGTAGAAATTTGTTGTTGTCTTGCCATAAAACGATGCCAGCGGTTTTCTTTCACCTCTTCAGGAATATTTTCTAATCCCAAATCATTTGCGGCAGCTCCTTTTACTTCTTCATATTTAAAGCACCCCGCGCGTTCAATTTTTGCTTCTTCTAGCCATTCTAGAAGTATATTAAAATCTTCATTCGTTTCACCAGGAAAACCAACGATAAATGTTGATCGCAAAGTAAGATCTGGACATATTTTCCGCCATTTTTCAATTCTACGATTTGTTTTTTCCATAAGTGCGGGACGCTTCATGTGATGCAAAACAGTCGGTGATGCATGCTGAAAAGGTATATCCAGATAAGGAAGAATTTTTTTTGCAGCCATAAGTTCGATAACTTCATCAACATGGGGATAAGGATAAACGTAATGCATACGTACCCAAATACCCATATCGCCTAGTTCACGACAAAGATCAAAGAATTTCGTTTTGATTGTACGATCTTTCCAAGAATTTTCGAGATATTTAAGATCAATACCATAAGCACTCGTATCTTGTGAAATAACCAAAAGTTCTTTTACACCCGCTTGCACGAGTTTTTCAGCTTCACGAAGAACATCGCTGATGGGACGTGAAGTGAGATCACCACGCAAAGTAGGGATGATACAAAAACTACACCGATTAGAGCATCCTTCAGAAATCTTTAAGTAGGCGTAATGGCGAGGTGTTAAACGAATACCTTGGGGAGGAACTAAATCAAGAAAAGGATCATGAACAGGAGGAATTGCTGTATGAACAGCTTCTATAACGCTTTCATAAGCTTGCGGTTTTGTAATAGCCAATACATTAGGATATGTTTGGCGAATAGCATCAGGATCAGCACCAAGACACCCTGTTACAATAACTTTTCCATTTTTTTTAAGAGCTTCATCAATATTGGCTAATGATTCTCTCCTTGCCGAGTCAAGAAAACCACAGGTATTCACAATAACGACATCAGCTCCTTGATGTTGACGTGAAATATCATACCCTTCAGAGCGAAGGCGTGTAATAATTCGCTCAGAATCTACGAGTGCTTTTGGGCATCCGAGGGAGACAAAACTAATACGAGGTGCTACCATAATGATCCTACAATTACTATGAATGATTGAGTTACGCTTTTATTAACTTAAAAATAATGTTCTTTATTTTTATACCTATGCAATACAATCTGTTACAAAGTTATTTGATTTTTTTCTACAAAATTTTATATGTTTTTATGCATGCATACAATTTTGTCTTATTATATCGTAAAATTCCGTCATTGAGGATGATGATATAAGGCTGCTTCCTTCAAAGCATTTAAGTTCTTTTCAAAGTACGTGGTGAATATTTTAAAACTTACTTGTCAAGCCTTGCGTAAGAGAAGGACATGGAGGGGAAGGGGAAAGTGAAACCCGCTCGATAAGGATCTGGATTGTTTATAAACCTAATTGGGGGCATCCTTTGGCTGTGGAGAAGAAGTCAATTGCGTGTGGCACAATAAAAAAATGCTCAACAGTTTCTTACTGCGATATCTATCGCGTACTATAAGGTTTATTTTTTAATATTTTCGAATAAGACCGGTAAGTTTGCCTTGTATTTCTACACGCTCGGATTCGTATGTCCGTACTTCATAATGAGGATTTGCAGCTTCTAATGCAATAGAAGCTCCTTTGCGTCGATAACGTTTTAATGTGGCTTCTTTTTTATCAATAAACGCAACAATAATTTCACCTGTTATTGCTGTATTTTGACGTTTCACAATGATCGTATCTTTATCAAGGATACCAGCCTCCATCATAGAATCATCTTTAACTTCTAATGCGTAGTGCTCACCTGTATTAACCATATCGAGTGGAAGAGAAAGGCTGTTTATTTGTTGCAGTATAGCAGAGGCGGGTACGCTTGCAGAAATACGTCCCATAATAGGAATGGTGATATTTTTTTTTTCTTCTTCATCAAAGGGACTCAAACTTTTTGATATTTCTCTTTTCTTTCTTTCTATCATACTGGGAGAAATTTTACGTGCTAAAGAAAGGTTAAATGTTATTTTTTCAGGGAGTCGAATCACCTCCACAGCACGAGCACGATTGGGCAAGCGACGTATAAAACCTCGTTGTTCTAAGGCTATAATGAGCTTATGAATACCAGACTTTGAAGAAAGTTCTAATGCATTTTTCATTTCTTCAAAAGAAGGAGGAACACCAGTTTCTTTTATATGGTTATGAATAAACAAGAGTAGCTCATATTGTTTACATGTTAACATTCAATATTCCAATCAAAATAATAAAAATTAGTAAAGTAAAAATACATTTATATATAGCACTTTTACAATTTTTATCGCCAAATCAAAATTATTTTCTTTGTTTTTGATCTTATCAATTTAATAAATTAATATTTTTATTTATAGATATATTTAAATTGTTATTTATATACTGTATATATACATTAATATTAAATAATGTATAAATATACTTTATAGTTCTGACTGAATTATCCAATACTAAATTTTGTGACTAGTATTATCCTTTTCTTCTAAAAATATATCTACGTATTTTGTAAATTTTAATATAAAAAAGTTAACTAGAAGGCATTCTATATATTCAGAACACTTAAAATCATTTTGCATACTGCATATTATTTCTGCTTTTTTATTCTTAGTAAAATTATCTACAGCTCTAATAGTGAGCATAATTTATAGTCATTCGGGATATTTTCAATGAGACTAAATTTTGCTTCATATCTACTTTATTCTATAGGATAAATTGGCTTTCGTTATTATTCATTATACATGAACAAAAATCATACTCTCAAAGCCATTGTTGCTCATTGTTCCATTTTCAAGTCTAACGTGTCAACCGCTATATACTATTTTCATGACCCCTAATGTTGCGATAATTTTTGGTTATTAAAAGGAGGCATAAAAGGTATTTTCATTTCTTTTTTATAGTTTTATTCTCTCACTTATATCGGTCAAGAAAATGCTTTTTATTGTTTCAATATAAAAAAGATTTGAAATGAGAAAAACTTACATTATTTGAGACTTTTCACTCAAGTGAAAAATGATAAATTATTATAAATCAATATATTATCTTATAAAGCTGTATTCATATTTGAAAATTGAACACTAAGATATAAAAATTAAGATATAAAAATAATATTATAATAAAAGGTATTTTTTCTTCTCTACCCATTATGCTCAACAACCCATGTGAGGGGAAGGGGGTATTTCTCATAATTTTAACGCTTCAAATCTATGCAATATTTTGCAGTGAAATTTTTCCTTTATTGAAACTTCAAAAAGAAGATTAAAGAGTACTTATACAATGATGAAGTAAAGGGGCGAAAACGGAAAATTATTGATAACTGAAGAAAATAATAATATTTTTTTTCAAAAGGTGTTGACCAAATGGAAAGTCAACCGTATGTTCCCTTCACTTTCTGCAAACTAGATAGTATGCAAACTAGATAGCTTGTGTGAGAGCGCGTAGCTCAGCTGGTAGAGCAACTGACTTTTAATCAGTAGGTCCAGGGTTCGAATCCCTGCGCGCTCACCAAATTTAAGTAATATCAATAGGCTATAAAAAATTTAAGAATCTTTTTTTGATTCTTTTTGAAGTTTTTATTGATTCTATTTTTATCAGCTGTTTTGGAATAGAGCGATGTTATGCTGTCTCCTTTCCAACAAAAAAGAGCTTTAAGCTTATGGATAGGGTTGTACCTGCGTTGGCAGCACATGTGGTTTCTAATTTTCTCAATCCATAGGTGTTTTTTTTAATATCCACTGCATTACATGATTCGCAAAACAGTTGCTAAAATCACCACTTATTCACACTTATATTATGAAATGAATTTTCTATAAGATGTTGATTTGTTTAACTTTTAATCTTTTTAATATCTACTAGACTACATTTATTTCGTATGAAAACCATAAAAAGATTAACAATACGTTAATTCCTTGGTAAAAGGGGCCAATTCAAGAGTGGTATATACGCGAGGGGAATCATTTAAAAACGTAAATTCTTCCGTTGCGTACAGAAGCGTGACGTGGTTTTTACAGTAGTACTTAACAGAAATAAGTGGACTGAATAGATGCCTTCAAATAGAAAAAAGAAAATTACTTTTATGATTAAACCAACACTTCAATTGTTTTCTATGATTGTCATTTCTCAGTCACTGGTATCTTGTTGCGCAAGCCAAACTATGAATTTTTCAATAAAAGATTCCTATCATAATAAACCAATTAACGTAAACACTTCTGTACTACCTCAACAAGTATCCAATAAGAAGAATCAATCAGAAGAAAAAAAGCGTGGACGAGTGATTGTTGGTAAACCTTATCAAATAAAAGGAAAGTGGTATTATCCTCAAAGTGATCCAACTTATAAACGTGTTGGCGAAGCATCTTGGTATGGTTCAGATTTTCATGGACGTTTAACTGCCAATGGTGAAATTTATGACATGAATCTTTTGACTGCTGCTCATCCTACAATGCCTTTACCTAGCTATGCTCGTGTTACTAATTTAAAAAATGGATCTTCAATCGTTGTTAGAGTGAATGATCGCGGACCTTTTATGAAAGACAGAATCATTGATTTATCAAGGCAAGCTGCGACAATACTGGGGTATGTAGATAGGGGGGTCGCAGATGTTAAAGTAGAATATATTGCTGAAGCACCTGTTGGCTATTATGATGCTGCATATTTAATGTCCTCTTATACTCCTGGAAATGCTGCCCCATATTCATTAGCGTCGGAAAATGTTGCGAAAAAAAGAGAAACTGTTTTGTTAAAAGAGCAGCGCAATACAGGGAACAAAAAAGAATTAGCTAAAGCAGCTGCTGTTGAACAAGAACAACGTAATAAAACTGTTGCAGTTAAATTGCCAGAAATTGGTCCTATCATGGTTGATAAGCCGATACCATTCGATCAAGTTGCTTCTATAAATAAGCTAAACAAAAAAACAAAGGTTAATTGGCTACAACTATTTTAAGAAAAAATGCATTGATTTTTTATCTATATAATTTTTTAGTAAAAAAGGTAAGAAATTACGGATTTAGTGTAGGATTTTTATCTTAAAGCGCGTTGTCCTTTTCAAAAAGCGTGGTTGGGTTCTATCATTATAAGTTTAGTACGGACTTTCCACTCCATTGCTGGCCTATTCGTCGTTTTATGATATTGCTTGCTTAATAAAGCGTGTACTTTTCTTGCTGTAATAGCTTTTGCTGGACGAAGGTAGATTATTGTATAAGTCTGTTTTTGTAATCTCTAAAACAACTTGTACAATCGATTTGAGAGGAATAAAAAGCTTAACAAGTAAAAAAATATTTTCTTTTGATTCGTCCTTGTATCTTTCTAAAGTATCTACGGTAATATCTTATGAAAAGATTATGCATTATCTCATGCTTTTGTTTATCATGTTCTTTAATGGAGTAAGTTCCCTCACGAAAAACAGAGCGTCTCAAACAAAATACACTTACATTGCCAATTCATGGACTTATTTAAAAGAGACATACTTTAACACGCTACAAGCCTATTTTACGACAGCGCCTGTGAATGGTATAACTGTTAACGCCTTTAGATATCAGCATCTTTACACTTATGAAGATATAAATCGACACCATCATACACTTTGCAAGTCCCCAATGTTTTGTGCGATAATTCTTAACACTTGAGAGGTTGATAAGAAGTATTTTTACTCTCTTTTTTAATAATTTTTATCCATATACGAACCCTACTTATGACCCGTAAGTAAGCGATTTTTAATGAATTAAATATGAGAAGAGGGGATGAGAGAATCTTACAGTATCTTTGAGTTAGCTTCAATTTTAAAATGATAATTTATCATAACAAATCAAAATACTATCAATAAAAATATGAAAAAATCTTTTGTCTCTCATACATTTAAAATGTTAAACTGAACCTATATAGAAGATAAAAAACGTGTCATATTATTTTTTCTAAAGCTAAATGAAAATAAAATCTTTTTATGAGTTGTAAATAATTCCTCAATTTTCAGAAATCAAAAAGTTTTTTCCTATATAAGATTCTTTATGTTGATCTTTGGGATGGGAGGAGCAGCTATGTATACAGCATTAAGGATCTTATTGATATTATGGGGAGTATTGGCATTTGATACGTGGGGGAGAGCACAAGATTTTCAAACTCCCGCATACCAATTGTTATTACTCGATGATGATACAGAGACAGTACTCTATGAAAAACAAAGTGCTATTCCTTTTTTTCCTGCTTCATTAGTAAAATTGATGACAGCAGAAGTTGTATTTCATCAATTAAAAAAAGGATTATTAAAAAGTACGCAGAAATTTAAGGTCAGTGAAAATGCTTGGCGCAAGGGTGGAGCACCTTCTGGTACAACCACTATGTTTGCAAAGATAAAAACAGAAATCAGTGTTTCTGATCTGTTGCGTGGTTTAATTATTGTCAATGGAAATGATGCTGCTATTATTCTTGCTGAAGGAATATCAGGACATGAAGATCATTTTGTAAAACTGATGAATCAGCGCGCAAAAATGATTGGATTATCTCAGAGTCATTTTGTTAATGCAACAGGGCTACCCGAAGAGGGACAATTTGTAACTGTGCGTGATATGATTATATTAGCACGTCATATTGTTCAGGAATATCCGGATTATTATGCACTTTATTGTGAGTCTCATTTTACATGGAATAATATTTTTCAACGTAACAAAAACCCTCTTATTTCTAAGGAAATTGGTGTAGAAGGATTTGGTTTTGGTTACAGTGAAAAAGAAGGTTTTTCAATGGTTGCCACTATTTCTAAAAATCATCGACGTCTTTTTTTAGCAATCAATGGTTTGCAAGATGGTAAAAAATATACAAAAGAAATAGAACGCATTCTTCAATGGGGAATGACGGCTTTTGATCTCAAAACGATTTTCAGAAAAGGAGAAATAGTTGGTCGTGCTGCTGTTTATGGTGGTAAGAAAAATTTTGTTCCACTCATTATTAAAACACCAATAAGTTTTATGCTTTCGAATGAAAAAAAAGTAAATGTTAAAGCAAAAATTAAATATCATGGTCCATTGAAAGCTCCCATCGTTTCTGGGCAATCAGTTGGCGTTATTCAAATTTTAGAAGATAAAAAGGTTCTTCTGGAAAAACCAGTTTTTGCCGGAATGAATGTTTGGGAAGGAAGTTTCTTTGCAAAAGTAAAAAGTGCATTCTATGAAATAACAATTGGATGGTTACGGAAATATTTATAGTTACGCGCTAATAAGGTTAAGATCATACGTGTCAGGTTATTTTATTACATTCGAAGGAGGGGACGGGGTAGGGAAAACGGTGCAGATTTCTTTACTTGCTGAGTCTCTCTCTCACCAAGGTTATGATGTTGTCACAACACGAGAACCAGGAGGAACGCCAGGAGCAGAAGCAATCCGGCATATTTTGTTGTCGGGGCAGGCGCGACAGTATGGACCGTTGATTGAAGCTGTTTTGTTTACAGCTGCACGTGTCGACCATGTTACTGAGGTTATCGCACCTTCTTTGCAAAAAGGTAAAATCGTTTTATGTGACCGCTTTATTGATTCTACACGCGTTTATCAAGGACTCAATAATAGAGTCAGTTCTTCTTTTCTTTCTGTTTTAGAGTGTATTGCGCTCAATGGTATTTTGCCTCATTTAACATTTTTATTAGATATGCCAGCAATGTGTGGTATGAAGCGTGCAAATTTGCGAAGAAAAAAAACAGAAGAAATTGATTATTTTGAAAAAGATCAGTTGGAAATTCAAGAACAAAGGCGTCAGGCTTTTCTTCAATTGGCCAAACAAGAACCCCATAGATTTCGAGTCATTGATGCCACTGGCTCAGTAGAAGCTATTGCTCATCAAATAAAAAATATTTGTCATCAGGTATTGTTGGATCAGCTTTCATGAGTAATTTAAATACCTTACGCCAATATGATGATATTGATACAATTTTATCACCATCCCAGAACAATGTTATCTTTGGTCATGAGGATGTGCGTCATTTTTTGACACAAATGCTTAAAGAAGAGCGTTTGCATCATGCATTATTATTTGAAGGAGAATATGGGATTGGAAAGGCTACATTAGCCTTTCATCTTGCTTGGAACATTTTAAGTTTTCAACAGAGTGCTTTCTTGAAACCCGATCCTTATTCTACCCCATGGCGCCAAATTACACAAGGAAGTCACCCTGGTCTTTTGTATATTTCACGTCGATTTGATGTGAAAACGCAAAAGTTTAAAACAGGAATACTCGTTGATGATATCCGTGATATTATGCATTTTTTAAGCCGAACATCACAAGATAATGGATGGCGTATTGTTATTATTGATTCTGCAGATGATATGAATAGAAATGCAGCGAATGCAATTCTCAAAATACTTGAAGAACCACCTACAAAAACGTTATTTGTTATTATCGCACATTCTTCAGGAAAATTGCTTCCAACAATCCATTCACGGTGTCAAAAAATTTCTTTTCGTCCGTTGAATAACGATGAAATGAAAAAAGTTATTATACATATTTTCGCCGATCAGGATTTACCTGATGAAAAAACAATTGAAATGATTATTAAAAAATCTAAAGGAAGCCCTCGAAAAGCCGCTTTACTTATTTGCCATGGCGGTCTTGAAATTATTAAAACAATTGATGCTCTCCTAGAGAAACCTGTTTGTAACGCAACAATTGTACATACTCTTGCACAAACATTTTCATCTACTTCTTCTACATTCCAATTTCAACAATTTTGTGATGAAATTCTTAATAAAATTCAAAAAAAAGCTATCATGCTCGTTGAAAAGGGAGACTTATTTCTCTCAAAAAAATATGCGGAAAAATGGCAGGAGATTCATCAAGAAATAGAGGAAATACAACTGTTTAATCTCGATAAAAAGCAGTTTGTTATTAACTTACTTTTTAAAGTTCATAAGATCATTCATGAGAATTAGTTTTTCCGTGACAATGCGATGAACAAGCGTTATGTCATTATATCTTCTATTTATAGCGTTTTACAACGAGTATGACATGCGTGACACATATTACATAACAACTCCCATTTTTTATCCTAATGGTGCTCCACATATTGGACATGCTTATAGTGCCATTGCAAGCGATGTTTTAGCCCGCTTTCAACGGTTAAACGGAAAAAATGTATTTTTTCTTTCTGGTACAGATGAGCATGGTCTCAAGATGCAACAAACAGCAGCTGCATTAGGCATGACACCTCAGCAACTTGCAGATCGTAATAGTGCGGTGTTTCAAAAAATGCTTGCAGTATTAAATTGTTCTAACGATGATTTTATCCGTACGACAGAAGAACGCCATTATCAAGCTTGTCAAGAAATTTGGAAAAAGATGGAAGCAAATGGCGATATTTATCTCGGTCGTTATACGGGGTGGTATTCGGTTCGCCAAGAAGCCTATTATGAAGAAAAAGATACGGAAATTGGAGCAGACAACATCCGTCGTGAGAAAGAATTAGGCTCTCCAGTTGAATGGAATGAAGAAGAAAGTTATTTTTTTAGACTTTCTCATTATGAAAAGGCTCTTCTTGAATATTATGAAAAACATCCTGATTTTATTGCTCCATTTGAGCGGCGTAATGAAATTATAAGTTTTATCAAATCAGGTTTAAAAGATATCTCTATTTCACGCGCAAGTTTTAACTGGGGAATTGCTGTTCCTGAGAATCCAAAGCACGTGATGTATGTCTGGGTTGATGCGCTTACAAATTATCTATCAGCAATAGGTTTTTTCAATGAAAATTCAAAAAAACGTGATTTTTGGCCTGCAAATACGCATATTATTGGTAAGGATATTATTCGTTTTCATGCAGTCTATTGGCCGGCATTTTTAATGTCTGCTGGAATTGAATTGCCTAAAAATATTTTTGCACATGGTTTTTTACTTAATCGTGGTGCAAAAATGTCAAAATCTATTGGAAATGTCGTTGATCCTTTTGAAATGGTTGATCATTATGGTCTTGATCAGGTCCGTTATTTCCTTCTCCGTGAAGTGCCATTCGGACAAGATGGTAGTTATAGTCATGAAAGCCTTGTGAACCGTATTAATGCTGATCTTGCTAACGATCTTGGTAATTTAGCACAGCGCTGTTTGTCTATGATTGCCAAAAATTGTAATGCACAAGTCCCGAAACCAGCTTCATTTTTAGCTCAAGATAAACAGCTTTTAGAACAATCTCTTCAAGTACTTGAAACTGTACACCAAGCTATGTGTTCTTATAGTATGCATTTAGCACTTTCAGCTATTTTTTCAATTGTAGCAGATGCCAATCGTTATTTTGCCAACGAACAACCTTGGAGTTTACGTAAAAATGATCGAGAGCGATTTTCTACAGTTCTTTATATAACTGTAGAAATCTTGCGGAGAATAGGAATTATGCTTTTGCCTTTCATCCCCCAATCAGCTGCGAAACTTCTTGATAGCCTTGCGGTTGCTGAAGATGATCGGTTATTGTATCATATAAGTCATTCAAAAATTCAAGAAGGGCTTAATCTTCCACCACCAGAACCAATTTTTCCTCGTTATATCTTGAAGAAAGAAGACACTCATCATGTTGATTGATACACATTGTCATCTTGATTTTGAAGACTTTTCACAAGATTTGGATAATGTTATCCAACGGGCTTTAGATGCTGACGTTAAACGTATGATAACAATTTCAACCCATGTTCATAAGTTAGATAAACTGTTAGCCATTGCGCAAAGCTATGATCAAGTCTTTTGTTCCGTTGGAACACACCCCAATCACGCGCATGAAGAACAAAATATTACAGCGGAAAAGCTTATACAGCTCTCGAATCACCCTAAAATTGTTGCGTTTGGGGAAGGGGGCCTTGATTATCATTATGATTACTCTACACCAGAAGAGCAAAAGAAAGTTTTTCAAGAACATATCATTGCTTCTCGAGAAACACAGATTCCTCTTGTTATACATTCACGCAATGCCGATATCGATATGGAGAAAATATTACGTGAACAGATAAAAGAAGGAGCTTTTCCCTTTATCCTTCATTGTTATTCGTCTGGAATGCAACTTGCTCGTGCTGGAATTGAACTTGGTGGTTATATTTCTTTTTCGGGTATTCTTACTTTTAAAAACGCACTTGAAATCCGTGAAATAGCAAAAATTGTGCCCCATGAGCATTTGTTAGTGGAAACAGATGCTCCATTCTTAGCACCTAATCCCCATCGGGGCAAAACAAATGAACCATCTTTTGTATGTTATACAGCAGCTGTTTTGGCTGAAACAATTGGCTTAAGCATTGAAGAAATAGCTCAAATAACAACGCGTAATGCTTTTCGTTTATTTAGCAAAATGAAATAAGGCAAAAGATATGTGTGATCAATACCGATTTACAATATTAGGTTGTGGTCCTTCTCCAGGAGTGCCAAGACCTAATGGTGATTGGGGAACATGTGATCCGAATAACCCTAAAAATAAACGCTACAGAAGTTCTTTATTAGTTGAACGTATTAAACCTTCTGGAGACAAAACAACGATCGTTATTGATACAGGTCCAGATTTTCGCTCACAAATGATCGATGCGCGTGTAAGCCATCTTGATGCTGCTCTTTACACGCATTCTCATGCAGACCATATCCACGGTATTGATGATTTACGCAGCTATGCACTTGCACAAAAACGTTTAATAGATATCTATGCCGACAGATTTACACTAGAGCATCTCAAAAGTGCTTTTGGATATTGTTTTCAAACTCTAAAAGATTCATCTTATTCTCCCATTTTAAAAGAACATCTTATCAATGAAGATAGCCAATTTATTATTCAGGGGCAGGGCGGAGAAATAAGTGTCAATACACATTTACAACACCACGGAAACATTCATTCCTTAGGTTTTCGGATTGGGAATGTTGCCTATTGTACGGATGTTAGTAAATTTCCTGAAAAAACTTTATCCAAATTAATGGATTTAGATGTTCTCATCATTGAAGCTCTTCAATTTAAATCCCATCCGAGTCATTTTTCTGTTGATCAAGCATTACAGTGGATAGAATATTTAAAGCCAAAACAAGCAATACTCACACATATGGACAGATCGCTGGATTACAATAAGGTAATAAATTACGTTCCATCCTATGTAAAACCTGCATATCAAGGTCTTACTTTTGAAACAGATGCGTAAGCTTATTATGCGCAATATTTTAAGTTAAATAAAACACTTTTAAATTTATCCTTTATTTTATTTCATTTTTGACATATTTAGTGTTTTTATGTCAAAAATGAGGCTTTTATGTATAAGAATTTTAAGCGGGGTGTATGTATTGTGGTTTTAGCGGTTTCCTTGACAGCATGTGGGGGGCGTTTAGAAAAAAATATTGCAACGACAACATTACATGACGGATCAATGAGTTGTGCCGATATTCAACGGGAGTTTTTTGCTAATAAACGTCAGATTAATGATACAATTACAGAGCGTTCTAAAGCAAGAAATAAAAACGTGGCTTTAGCAGCGGTAAGTGTTGTATTTGTACCTGCTTTGTTTTTTATGGATACTAAATCCAGTGAAAGTAATGAAATTTCGGCTTTAAATAATCGTAATGCTGTTTTAAGTGATCTTGCACGTATGAAGCGTTGTAAAATAGTACAGTAATTTTTCTTAATTTTTGGTCTTTAAGGTATATACCTTAAAGACCAAATTTTATTTTAAAAGTAAATTGTATGATATAAATATTATGATGATGTTTTAAAGTAGGGTTTTCTGTATCATATTATCGCATAATATATATTATGGAACTTTATGAGGAAGTATAACTAGCATCAGCGTTTTGAGGAACGAAGCTTTAAAATGAGCTACTTAAGTTAACTAAGATCGAAAATCGAGCCTGTTATTCTGGCTCGAAAATTTTAATCACAATGTTTTTTTATTTTTTACTCTTTTAAAAAAAATAATTACAATTTGTAGTACTATAAAAGCTAAAAACAATATTCCATGAAATAATGGTACAAATGGCTGATAAATAAAATCGGAATAATATATTGTTATTGCTTCAATCAACGCTGCAATACACCACACAATGATACCCCATAGTGAATACATCCAAAGTCCAACTAAGGCAATAGGATAGAGAATAGCCAATATAGCTGATGTAAATTGCCACTGCCAAGGCATAAGATCAAAACGCCATAGAATACCTGGAAAAACACCAACAAGGCGTATCCAATAACAAATACCTAGAACTAAGCAAATAAGTGCCAAAAAACGTAAGTAACAGTTATAGATTAAATTGATTTTTGAAATCTGTTTGTGAGAATTATTTTTCACAATAATAACTCTTGTTCAACAGGTTGGAAGTAAGAATCTACCATTTCATCTGTCACATTTGAAAGTTTATCTGGTTGCCATTGAGGTCTTTTATCCTTATCGATTAACATAGCACGTATACCTTCATAAAAATCATGTGAATGAAGCATATGATACGCTATGCGGTTTTCAATTTTCATACAATCTTCCAACGTTTGAGATGAATTTTGTTTCATTTGTTTCCAGATAACTTTTAAACTTGTCGGAGAACGTGACTGCAAAATATCATAACATTCTTTAGCAAATAAAACATCTTCATTGCTTTTTTTATGTAGCAACTCAAGACATTCTTCTAAGGTATGGGCACTAAAACAAGTGTTAATAATACAACGTATTTCATGACTTGTTTCATAGTCTTTTGTAATTGCTCGCTCGTTTAAAGCTAAAGTAGGATCTCCTTGCTCAATAACAGCTTTTCTAATCATATCGAATTCAGTTTCAGCAACGGCGTGTGTTGCTAATCCTAAATTTAAGCAATCTCCCCACTTTATACATGCGCCCGTTAATGCAAGATAGATACCAAAATGATTGGGAAGAGATGGTAAGAAAAAACTTGCACCTACATCTGGAAAAAATCCAATCGCACCTTCTGGCATAGCAAAAACTGTATTTTCTGTAACAATTCGATGCGAGCCATAGAGAGAAATACCTACCCCACCTCCCATCCAAATACCGTTTAAGAAAGAAATGTAGGGCTTTGAAAAATGTTTGATATAAGCATTTAAACTATATTCATTCCTAAAGTATTGACAAGAAGCAGTACTTTTCCCCATATGATAGATTTCTACAACATCTCCACCAGCACAAAAAGCACGCCCCTCCCCTTCAATTAAGACACAAAAAACATTATCATCTATTTCCCATGTTCTGAGAGCTTTTTTTAAAGCTGAAACCATTCGTTGATTAAGAGCGTTTAATGCTGAAGGACGTGTGAGCTTTATAATACCAGCACGCCCTTCTTTCGTAAAAGAAATATCATCATCTGCTCCAAAATTAATTTGCATCTCACACCCTTCTTAAAACAATTATTTCATTGTTTTTTTTATACTTTTTTCCCCAAGTTTAGGAAATGTTTGCATGATTGCGCCAATACAATATATATAAATTCCTGTTACCGAAATTCCTATTTTAACCCAATAGGGAGCCTCTAGTTGATAAAAGAAGGCAGAAACACCAAAAAAACACCATAAGAGAAAAATGGGAAAATTAATTCTACGTAAACGAAGGACTCTTACTGGATGAATAAAATAAATTGGCAAAAAAGATATAATCGCCGATAAAACAATAATGATAAAAGTAATCCACTCTCCTGGTCTGACGACAAAAAGCGTAAAAATCATCATATTCCAAACAACAGGAAATCCTTTAAAAAAGTTTTCTTTGGTTTTCATACTAGTATCTGCATAATAAATAGCAGATGAAATAACAATAATTGCACTCAATGAAAATGATAACCCTACCCCCATGAAACCACTTTGATAGAGTGCAAAGGCAGGAATTAAGACATAAGTCACGTAATCAATAATATTATCTAACAGCTCTCCAGACCATGTTGGAAGAACGTATTTAACATCAAGTTTGCGTGCAATTGGTCCATCTATACCATCAACGAGAAGAGCAAGCCCAAGCCAACAGAACATAGCTGTCCATTCTTTTTGAGAGGCTGATATAAGAGAAAGAAACGCTAAAAATGATCCCGAAGCTGTCAGTAAATGAACGGAAAAGGCCTTTGCTTGTGGCATTGTTACTTTTTTATGGCGTAATAATTTAGCATTTGTTTTGATTTTCTTTGTTAATTTACGTTTCAAGGTTTTCTTATCCTCGTTTTTAAAGTCTTCAACCATCTATCAATACGCCATTTTTTAACGATGATATAACTCAGCATTTAAAAAAATCATAAAAAGGTTACTTTTTTATATCGCATTATTTATTACATACTATAATAATAGAAGAGCTTCATATAATAAAAAGAGAGAGATCATTTGGAAATGTTAAAATATTTTCTCAATGAATAAAGGTTCAAATCGTTGTGATATTTGAAAAGGAAGAGCATAAAGATATTGCTGTTATTGGTGCAGGTCCTGTCGGAATGTTAGCCGCGCTGAGTCTTGCACAGAAGGGGTTTTCTGTTTTTCTTGTTGGGCCCCCTGCTCATACAGATGAGTTACGGACAACGGCTCTTATGATGCCCGCAATACGCACGCTTCAAAAACTCAATATTTGGGATAATCTTCAAAAACATGCAGCTGCTTTATCGTCCATGAGAATTATAGATATAACTTCTAGAATTGTGCATGCTCCTACGGTGCATTTTTCTTCTACTGAAATTGGCGAAAAAGCTTTTGGCTATAATATACCTAATGTAAAATTGAACAGTGCTTTAGTCGACGCTGTTACACATACGCCCAATATTATAAGATTTGTTTCTGCTGCCAAATCTGTTCATCACACAAAAAACCATGTATGCATTACTCTTGCTGATCATAGAATTATTCAAGCACCACTTGTTGTTGCAGCTGATGGACGTCACTCTCTTACACGTGCCGCAGCAGGGATAAGTGTGAAACAGTGGAATTATCCACAAAAAGCACTTGTTCTCAACTTTTCTCATGAGTTTTCTCATCAAAATACATCAACTGAATTTCATACAGAACACGGTCCATTTACACAGGTTCCACTACCAGGACGAAGATCTAGTCTTGTATGGGTTGTTCATCCTTCCCGCGCTGAGGAATTATTAAATATAGAACCAAAAACAATTGCAAAAATGATCGAAAACCAAATGCAATCAATGCTTGGAAAGCTAAGCTTAGAAACATCAATTCAAGCATGGCCGATTTTCGGACTTCTTTCTCATCATTTTGCTGCTAATCGAACAATTTTAGTGGGTGAAGCCGCTCATGTTTTTCCTCCTATTGGAGCACAGGGATTGAATTTAGGATTCCGTGATGTCCAAACTTTAATTGATATTTTACCCAATAAAATATCCAATTCTAACTCTGAAATGATTGTTGCACATTATAACAAATGCCGCAAACCAGATATATTAATCCGAAGTGGAGCTGTTCATACACTGAACTCTGCCCTACTTTCTCATATGTTGCCTGTTCATATCATACGAAGCATTGGGCTTGGTTTGTTGCATAGTTTCCCACCATTACGTAATTTATTTATGCGCGAAGGAATGTATCCCGGTTATGGATTTAAGGAAATTATGCAAATATTTCCAACAAAAACATCAAAACAGCTCTACTAAGCAATAATGGATAATAACGTAAAATAATAAATTGCATTTTGCAATCATATCTATTACTGATATAAAAAATATTTTTGTTCTTTATAAGAAGTAACAAATTATATTAAAATAATTAATTATATTTATTTGATTTATTTATAATAATAACATGTTATAATTAATATAACTGTAAATTATTTTTTATTAAAAATTATTATATATATTTAGTATGTTGATATGAAATAAGAGAAAACTGAATTATATACTACAAATTAAATTATAAAGATATCTTGCTAAATCATAGCTGTTAAATTTAGCACTATAAAGAAAATGAAAAATAATACCGTTTTGAAAAAGTTATTTTATAAAATTAATTTTAATAAGAAAATAAATAAAAAAAACGGTTTTATTTAATCAATATGTTTTCAAAAATTTTTATTGTTAAGTATAATATTAAAAATAAAATCATCTTTGGAACCTGTTAGTAACACAGAGGTTAATGAAGTGTTGTTTCAACAAATGGTAACAAGATGACACTAAATAATTTTTTGAAATTAAGTACTTTTTTTATAATGATTGCATGTGTCTCGTTGATAGTCACGACTTCAATAAGTGAAGTTTTTCACCTTCCTTATTGTCAAACCTTTACCTATAGCTCTACTCAAAAGGTCACTAAAATAGGTCAGAACTCATTTACTGCCTCACAAGTTAAAAATTGTCTTATGCAAAATGGTTTTGAGAATATTAAACGATTGCGCTTAGATGACAATGGTATCTGGCGTGCTTTAGTAAAATTTAAAAAGTCCCATTTTTTCGTATCCGTTGACTATTCAGGAACAGTTAGCATTCAAAATGAAAGAAAAGAATATGATTGATTTAAAAACTTACAGCAACGTTTCTTTTCACAGCTGTAAGAAAAAAAAATTAAAAAAGTACTGCCATTCTATTAAAGAATTTGCTTTCATTGGCGGTTTAAATGGTAGCATATCAGGAGCTATCGCGGCAATTCTTGCAGCTTATGGTTATATTGCTCTTCCTGGATTTGGTCCAGTTATCGCAATGGGTATAGGAGTAGCACTTTCTTCCGGAATAATAATAGGAGCACTGATAGGATCAGGAATGGGAGGGAGTGTCGGTATATGCTGTATTTTATTGGGAAATTTATATGAATCATAATAATTTTTTCTCTTATAAATTACATAATGCATAGAAATTTCTCGTCATTTTTTCTATGAAAAACAATTAAATCATCAACAAATTATATGTTCTTTTTTTGATGAAACGATTATCATATTATAAATGAAATAACATCTAACTTACTAAAATTCCTTATTTAATTTCTTATTATACCTCAAAAAGTAGATTTTTTAAAAACATCTCTTGAAGAAATGTAAGTGAGATATAATTATCCATCCATAAAAGCTGTATTTTTTATAGATCAAAAAATAAAATTTATGTTCAGAAATATATATAAACATACTTTAATTTATTTGCTCTTTATAAAAACTAATATTTCTATGTAAATTATTTTTCTTAAAGTTCAATTTAAGACACTTATATAACATATAATTAGTATAGATTATTATTTATAGATAATAATCTATTTAAAGATAAGTATAAAGGTACTTCATGAAAAAAATATTATTATCATTATTGTTTTTTATGGCATTTTTAATTCATAAAAATTCTGCATTAGCACTATCAAAACAAGTAAATATTTATAAATTAGAAGATAACAATTCCAAAAAGGCTATTGGTAGCATTAAAATTGAAGAAACCACATACGGTTTGATTTTCATCCCTAATTTATCTACTTTATCAGAAGGAATGCATGGTTTTCATGTACATGTAAATCCTTTATGTGATACAAAAGATGGTATAATTGGTGGAAGCGCAGGTGGACATTATGATCCGGAACATACCGGAAAACATTTAGGACCTTATAATGTCAATGGTCATCTTGGTGATTTACCAGCACTTTATGTTGATAAGCAGGGATATGCCATAATGAGCGTTCTTGCTCCACGATTAAAAAAAATCTCTGAAATTAAAGGGCGCTCTTTAGTCATTCATTTAGGGGCTGATAATCAATCAGATAAACCATTACCGCTTGGCGGAGGTGGAGCACGTTTAGCGTGCGGTATTATTGAAAAATAAAGAGAGTATTGTGGCAGACTGCGACAGTACACACTCCCTTTACCATAAGGTGTGAGAGAAATTTATTTTTTTAATCTATTTCAAGAAATTGAGTAAACTATGTGAATATTTTATAAAATTAATGTTTTTTTAAATGTTTACTTCGGATAACAAAAAGCTTAATAATCATCAAAATGAACAGTAATGGAAATTAAAGAAATAGTAGTGTAAATTCTCCGTAAGAAGACTTCAATATGAGGAAGTAATATTTTCCATGCTTGATGTAAACAAAGCAAAAAAGTCGAATTTCACCCTCTATAATAGCAAATTTATAATAAATTATAATCATTAAGTCTAGTATCTAATGGAATCACGCTCAATGCACAAAATAGAACAGGACTAAAACAGAATTTTTACTCTTCCCCTACTCAACCCTACTCATGAGGTACGTGAGAAAAATTTTAATTGATACAATATCAATATAATAAGTCAAACAAAATAGTTAGAGTAATTTTTCATCACTCTGAAAAAAGGCTTTTAAACAATAGAGTCTTTTTAAAAATACCCCTTATAGATACATATGATCCCAATCTAGTGGACGTATCTCACCAGTTTGATAAAATTGACGAATGAGCTTAATATAATCAAGAAAATCTTTGTTTTCCTCCACTAATCTATTAGCAGTATCCCAATCAATATCACTACGTTCTTTGGCAGGAATTAAGATCTCACTCTCGGAAGAGTTTTCCTTATTAAGTCTTATAAATCCAATTCCATGCAAACTTGAAAGCATCCGAAGCTCTTTTAATGTATCAACTCCTTCAATTTCACTAGCAACTAAATAACTCAAATTAGCCCATGAAGAATTACTAACTGTTTGAAAAAATGCTTTTCGTAAATTTGAACGATTGATGAGAATTTTTACTTCAAAAGACCAAAGCTTTGTCTTTTTATCAAAATATTGCAAAACACAGTCTTTGATTTCACGATTCCATTCCTTGCTTAAATCTTGCATCCCTACGAGATCTGGATAAAGCCATTTATTTCCGCCTGCACCATGTTTATTACGAGAACATTTCTCATTAATGCGTTTGCTATAAACTGCAAGTTCTGACCATAAAAATTTAGATAATAACGGATAAAGATCATGCTCTTTAACAGAGCCATCTTCTGTTCTACTCTTTGCATTGTCCTCTATTGCATCAATTTCAGCACTATCTGTTTGTTTAGTAAAATAATATTGTCGCGGTCGTCCTTCAGTGGTTTTAATTTCTGGATAACGCTTTTGTAATTGAGGGCGCTGCGATCCTATTTCAGCAACAATTTGCTGAATAAGAGCTGCATCACTATTAAGGGGATTGATTATCGCCGTTGAATGCTTTTGTTTTTGACGGCATTTTTCTGGGTAATTTTCAAATATCCATTGAGCAATTTCTCGAGCTGTAAACTTTTTTGTCGGGTTTTTCTTTAAAAAATTAAAAACAGTGTTTGTTAAATTTAAAGTCATATGAAAAACTCCCCCTTTTATCCTCTGGGTATTTCATTATATTCAGGCGTTTTAAATGAAAGAACAATAAACTGTTTAAGTTTTTTAAAAAAAGAACATTTATTAAATTACTCAATAAAATTAAAATATTTTTTTAATTTATAACTATAACTCAAAGATCTTTTCACATAACGAAAATAAGATTGTACTTTTATAAAAAATTGTAAATGTACTACAAATCACCATAAAAAAGCATAATCTTGTGTAACTTTTCTATACATTTTTCCTTTTATTTTAACGTCGTTAGAAAAAAGTTAAGAGCTCTCAAGTATAGATTCTGAAATGGTAAACTCCGCACACAAACCTTCAAAACTACTATTTGCTTTAATAACATCATGGGGAATAAGAACATAATACCATTTTTTATCGCCATAAGTCGCCGCATAGCGCGTTGCATGACAACACCATTGAACTGCAGCTTCTCTCTTTTTTAAAACAATAGGATTTTGCATTTCAGAGGCTTTTTTAGGCTCACAAAGATATTTGGCATCCTTCGTTTCTACAACAAAGTCTGGTTCATAGATTGATCCTTTATCATATTCTATCTTGAAAAAACCTCGAGCGGGTTTCATCCATTTCAAGACTTGTGCATCATCCTCTAATATTTGAGCAAATCGTAATTCCCCTTCTACTGAATCAAACTTTTGTAAAGGATAACAGCATTTTCTAAAGCCGCTGAATACAAGTTTTTTAATATCACTTTTAATGGCAGGAATATTACGAAAATCAAGAGGAGACATCCCTTGCGGTAACACATAATGGATAGGTGATAAAGCTGTAAAACCCCGTGTAACTTTAACCGCATAATCTTTTTGCGTTTCCCATTGATGTTCTCTTAATTGCGCAACAATAAAACTAGTAAGCTTGTGCTGATAGTGAATTAATACGTTCTCAACAGCTGTATCATTGGGTAAATAAGATCGGAAATGTTCTACCATCTGACTAGCTAATTTTCGTAATAAGAGCGTATGGTTATCATAATCGACAAAGTCATTATCAATCAAACCACGAATGATGTAGTTTTCAAGATAAGGCTCTTTGACATATTCATTCTTAGATGTGAGAAAAATGCTTTTATGGGTACGCAATTCTCGAATTAAAAGTTCTTTACTAACAGGTTGAAAATTTAAGCTTTCTAGATTTTTTAAATCAAAGTCATAAAAACCATAAGTAACATCACGCAAAGGTATGAGTATAATATTTGGAATATCTATTATCAGTTCTGTTAATTGTTTTGTCAGAATTGTCACCACTTTTGATACAAGAGACTTTTGTGATGAAGGCTTAATATTCATAACTTTATTAGCAATTTTTTCTTGTATCTGTGCAGAACAAAGCATTTGAGAACTTGGCAATTTATCATTCTCTTTGATAAGATCCCACGCGATCGCTGCAATATCTTGCTCTTCAGGTGTTAATGTAGGGGAATCTGTATGACGTAATATGATACCTTGTAAATCAGAAGATGCTCCATTTATATCGGAATTACGTATTACCATCGTTTGCATCAATAAAGCTTCTACTTGACTTGGAACTGTCACTATATCGGTCTTTTCAAAGGGGATATTCCCTCCTGTTCCAATCTCAATATGCTTTTTTATAATTGAGTTTGGATCGTTTGCACGATCAATAATATCTTGAAAACGATCATGCGCAATAATTGTTAAACGATCAATAGCTTCCACGCCTGTTCTATACCCATAAGGCAAACGCAATCCACGCCCAATTGTTTGCTCTGTTAAAATTTCTGAAGCCGATGCACGCAACGGTACAATAGTATAGAGATTCGTAACATCCCACCCCTCCTTTAATTTATTAACGTGAATAACAATTTCTGTTGGGTCATGAGAATCTTCAATTGCAATCAGCTTTTGAATATTTTGATCTTCTTCTATATTCGACTGTTTTGTATGAATCTCTATAACTTTTCCCTTATAAGCTCCTGCAAAAAAATCATCTGATTCCAATAAATCACGCAATTTCTGTGCATGATTTGTATCTTGAGCGACAACTAAAATAAAAGGCTTAACGAACTTTTTGTTATAATCTTTTGCATAGACAATTAAATCTGCTTTCACGTTTTCATGAGCATGAATTGCATCTTGTAATTTGATATGTTCTAATTGTTCAGATGTATAATTTTGAGGTTGAAAATCTTTACGTGTAGCAACAGCAGGCTCTTTTACAAAACCATCTCTCATAGCCTCTGCAAGTGAATAACTATAGACAACATTTTTAAAATCTACGGGTTTTGCACCTATTGTTTTTGGTGTCGCTGTAAGCTCTATTCCTAAAACAGGTTTTAACTCATTAATTGCTGCCGCACCAGCAGAAGCTCGATAACGATGTGCTTCATCCATTAACAAAACTAAATCAGGAAGATTTGCGAGATAATCAAAATAACTTTCACCAATCGTTTCTTGTAAGCGTTTAATTCGCGGAATACTAGATTTTAGTGCGCCTTTTTTATTATCCGTTGTATTAATTTTAGAAATATTAAAAATATTGATAAAGGCCGTATCTCTATTCTCAAACAAACGCTTTTGTCCTTGAATATGGTGTTCATCAACGCGAATACCTTTACCACTTTCATAATCTTCACCTGTAATAATAACGGGTCTATTGGCAATAAATTCACTCATTCCACTGAAAACATACTTCGGACTTTTGGGACTAAAATCCTGTTTTAACTTTTCATAAATAGTCAAATTTGGCGCTAAAACAAAAAAATGGCGACTACGACCTGTTAAATAAAGATAGCTGATAAAAGCCCCCATAAGTCGCGTTTTCCCAACACCCGTTGCTAAGGTAAAACAAAAAGAGGGAAAGTTTCGTTCAAAATCTTGTACAGAAGGATAAAGATTTTTTATCACTTCTAACTCTGCAACCAAATCAGCATTTTTAGAAAGCTCTATATTTTCTAAGATTTTTACCAAAATATTTAAAGATTCACGTTGAGGATCACGCAACGATAAGCGAGCAGAAATCCTTTTTTCAACAGTGTTCATGAAAAACTCCGCTTTTTATATATTATTCAAATAGATCTAATTCTGCTTGCGCAATATCTTTATTTTTGCTGTTTTCTTTTACCACAATCACTGGTTCAAGATTGGCTACATTTAAACTGTAATCGTCCCTTCCCCATTCGCATTTTTCTAATATTGCACGGGGGATTTTAGTGAGTGTCAGATTTTCAAAGGATGCTGATTTTGTATCAAAGGCTGTACCACAAATCAGCAACGTGCGATGAGAGCCTACCTCTTCACTCATTATACAGAGTTGTTCATGGGTCATGGCGCTCGTTGTGACATAAATATAATCTGTTTCGGTTGAATACCCTTGCATCCAATAATGATTTTCATCCGGTGCATAGGTAAATCCCATATGTTTGCACATGGCTTCTGATAGCATGGCAGCATTATATTCGCGACGAATAATCCATTGTCCCCATGGATCTTTTTGCAACAGAGAAGGTGCAAGGCGATAATAACGGAATCCACCGCCACCTTGCCAATTGACACTTTTGGAAATTCCCCCTTGATCAGTTCCATCAATGACTTGTTTTAAACGAGGGATAATGTGGGTGTGACAATGCTCACCAAGTTCAATCATAATCCACTTCCTTCCCATTTTATGGGCAACAGCACCGGTTGTGCCAGAACCAGCAAAAGAATCCAGTACAAGATCACCGGGATTAGTGGCAAGTTGAATAATGCGTTCCATTAAACGTTCCGGTTTAGGAGTTGTAAAGACACTATCAGAATTGAAGACTTTGGCTTCTTTTTTTGCATCTTGATTATGGCCAACTTCCTGATAAGGCCAAATGGTCATTGAAACCATACCATTTTTTACCTCTGATAAAAAACGTTTCATAGAAGGAACATTACTTCCTGTTGGACCAAACCAAACACGATTATCTTCTAATAGCTTAGCAAATTTTTGTTTACTAACGCGCCAACTCGTTCCAGCAGGAGGCATCACACTGCGCCCAGAAGGCGTAATAATTTCATAAACATCTTTTAAATTCATAGTCTTAACTGAAAGATTATCTGATTTCCAAGGACCGCGAGGATCATTATCAGGATTTTTATAGCGCGCATCCATATCGCTTGAACGAGGAAGCAATTGAGGGCGCCAAATCGTTTTATCTTTAGCATAAACCATTATAAAATCATGATTATCAGAAAGCCATTTTGTATCATTTTGTGGAGCATATTTCTTTTGCCAAATAATATTGTTGATGAAATTTTGGCGACCAAAAATTTCATCCATCATCACTTTAAGATAGGCTTGTTCATCATCATCAATTGATATCCAGATACTTCCATCATCCGCCAGTAAATGATGTAACAATTCTAGCCTGTCTCTCATAAGGCTGAGCCATATGGAATGCTCTAAACCATCTTCATAATGTTCAAAGGCATTGCCTGTATTATAAGGCGGATCGATATAGATACATTTTACCTTCCCCATATATTCTTGTTCAAGCGCTTTGAGTGCGAGCAAATTGTCACCAAAAATAAGTTTATTATCAAAAATATCTTGGGATGATATTCGATGCGAAGCGTGATAAGATTTTTCAAGATCTTCTAATAAGATACGAGGTTCTAGTTTTGGGCGTTTTTCTTTTCCAATCCAAGTGAGTTCTAGTTTTTGTTTATTATAACTCATGCGATCGTCCTTAAATTTAAATGCTTGTGAAAAGTAAACAGCTTATTCATGAATGGCTAAATTAGAGTCTCTTAACAATACTTTTAGTACCATCCGACAGCAATTTGAGCTTCTTCTGACATACAATCAGGTGTCCATGGTGGATCAAAAGTCATAGTGACTTCAACATACGAAACCCCTTCAACTGCACTGACTGCATTTTCTACCCACCCTGGCATTTCACCCGCAACAGGACATCCCGGTGCTGTAAGAGTCATTTCAATTTTTACTGAACGATCATCTTCAATATCAATACGATAAATCAGTCCTAGCTCATAAATATCAGCAGGAATCTCTGGGTCATAAACTGTTTTGAGAGCAGAAATAATATCATTTGTCATACGATCAATTTCGTCTGCTGGAATTGCTGATATGTAAGATTTTTTATTTTCGCTTACAGTTTCAACGGATTCTGTAGAATGACGCTCTTCAATTGATTCAGCCATTAAAAAATGTCCTTGTTTCTTGCAATGCTTCTACTAATTGATCTATATCCTCTTGAGTGTTATACATGGCTAACGATGCGCGGCAAATAGATGTTAGACCAAAGCGCTGTAATAAAGGCTGTGCACAATGAGTTCCCGCACGTATCGCAACCCCTTTTCTATCAATAAACATAGCGATATCATGGGCGTGAATCCCTTCAATTGTAAATGATATAATAGCTCCTTTATTGGGAGAATGACCATAAATACGCAATGACTCAACCATTTTAAGTTTTTCCTGTGCATAAGCTAAAAGGGACCTCTCATGGGCATGAATTGTGCTACGACCTTTCTCTTGTATATAATCAATAGCCGCAGTTAATCCAATAGCTTCAACGATAGGAGGAGTGCCTGCTTCAAAACGGTAAGGAGGAGCATTATAAAAAACCTTATCGGTTGTTACCTCCTCGATCATTTCCCCTCCCCCTTGAAAAGGACGCATTTCTTCTAATCTATCTTCTTTACCATACAAAACACCAATACCAGTGGGACCATAAAGCTTATGACCTGTAAAGACATACCAATCACAATCGAGATCTTGTACATCAACGGTTAAATGTACTGCTCCTTGAGAACCATCAACAAGAACAGGAATAGAATTTTGATGTGCTAGCTTAATAATCTCTTTAACAGGAGGCACAGTTCCTAATATATTGGACATATGCGTTATAGCAACAAGCCGCGTTTTTTCGCTTAAAGCCTTTTGGAAATCTTCAATGTGCAGAACACCATTTTCATCGACAGGAACAAAAATAAGTTTAACACCTTTTTGTTCACGGAGAAAATGCCAAGGAATAATATTTGAATGATGTTCCATGATCGTTAGAACAATCTCATCACCTTCTTTGAGTTTTGGCATCGCCCAACCATAAGCAACAGTATTAATAGCTTCTGTTGCATTTTTCGTAAAAACAATTTCTTCAGCTTTTTGAGCATTTAGAAAAACACGAACGGTTTCACGAGAATTTTCATAGGATTGTGTTGCTATATTGGCTAAAAAATACATTCCCCTATGCACATTAGCATAACTATAGTGATAATAATTATTCATTGCATTGAGTACTGACATTGGTTTTTGGGCAGAAGCACTACTATCAAGATATGCTAATCGCTTTCCATAAACTTGATGGTGCAAAATAGGAAAATCACGCCGAATTTCTTCGACATTATAAGTAAATGTTTGTACGTTATTTTCCATTTTTTCTACCTTAAACATTTTTTTCAAGCCATTTACTAATGATATTCTCTAAAACGATTTGAATATTATCTTGCTTGATGTCATCAATGAGCTCAGAGATAAATCCTTTAATCAAAAGCGCACGAGCCGTTTTAAAAGGGATACCACGTGTCATAAGATAAAAAAGATAATCATGATTAATATTAGCAACTGTTGCACCATGACCACATGCAACATCATCAGCAAAAATCTCCAGTTCAGGCTTTGCATTAAATTCTGCATCATCTGAAAGAATAAGGCTATTACAAGCCATGCGTGCATCTGTTTTTTGCGCTTTTTGAGAAACACGTATTATTCCTTGGAAAACACCAACAGCCTTATCTGTAACCACATTGCGTATAATTTCGGTTGATGTTGATTTTTCTTCCACGTGACGAACAGTCATTGTAAGATCACTATGTGTTTGTCCTGATAATAAATTTATGACGCGTAATTGAAAATCAGATTCTTCTCCCTGTAATTCAATATTGATTTCTTGGCGATTTAATTGGCTCCCTATATTAATGACATAAAGTGATAACTTCGCTCTTTGATCAAGAACAGCACAAAATCGACCAAATTGTGTAGAATTAAAATCACGATTGCGAATGAGAATCCACGTAACATCACTATCAGCAGCAACATTTAATGAAAATATTGAACTGACAAAGGTATCTTTATCATTGCCAACCTGATGTTCAATAAACATAACTTGACTATTTTTATCAACTTTTATATCCGAAAAAATATGAGATTGTCCCCCCATTTGTATATTTTGTAATTCAATGGGGATATTTAACTTTGTATTTTCAGGGATGTGAAAAAGCCAACCATCTGTAACAAAAGCTGTATTTAACTGTCCAATAAAATCTTCATCAGAAATGTTTTGATTTATCTGTACAGAATTATCTTCTAATGCGTCTGAAAGGCGTTTTACTGCAATGTTGTCTACCTTTGACTCTATCGATGTTTTTCCATTGTTTATGGAGAAAACAGCACTTTCTGAAAGCAATGCATCAACCAATTGATTGTCTTGAACTTTTGAAAAATTGCTAATAGACTTCAGTAAGGTACGCAGATTGGTATAATGCCAACTTTCTATTTTACGGGAAGGAAGCCGTGTCGTTTGAAACTGCTCAATAGTTTTCTTGCGGATTTCCTGTACAGCTTTATCACCAGGTAAATGGTTTACATACTGATTAAAATTACTGAGTATATTTTCTTCAACCGTTAACAAGTTTTGCTGTGCATTCATATTTAATAACCTCAAACCGCTTCTCTAATAAGATCAGCATACCCATTTTGCTCTAAATAAAGCGCTAAGGATTTATCACCGCTTTTGATAATTTGTCCTTTATAAAGAACATGTACCGTATCAGGAATAATATAATTAAGCAGCCGTTGATAATGGGTAATCACCAAAAATGAACGTTTTGAATCCCGAAGCTTATTAACACCATCTGCAACAATTTTTAGTGCATCAATATCTAAACCAGAATCCGTTTCATCTAAAATGCAAAGTGTAGGTTCAAGAAGTGCCATTTGTAAAATTTCAGCGCGTTTTTTTTCTCCACCTGAAAAACCTACATTTAATGGACGCTTTAGCATATCCATATCTATTTCAAGTTTGGCTGAAACTTCTTTAACACATTTTATAAATTCAGGAATTTTAAGTTCTTCGTCACCTCGCGCTTTGCGTTGAGAATTCATCGCAACTTTTAAAAATTCCATTGTTGCTACCCCTGGTATTTCCATTGGGTATTGAAATGCAAGAAAAACACCATATGCAGCACGTTCTGCTGGATCCATTTCTAAAAGTGATTGTCCATTATAGAGAATATCTCCTTCTGTTATTTCATAATCATCACGACCAGCAAGCAAATAAGATAAAGTTGATTTTCCGGCTCCATTTTGTCCCATGATAGCAGCAACTTCTCCATCTTGAACTGTCAAGTTTAAACCACGAATAATTTCTGTATCGGTTTCAGCAATACGGGCGTGCAAATTTTTGATCTCTAACATAATTTAATCCTGTTTTGGCTGTTTTTCAGATATCAATGCGTATTATTTTACCTTAGCATCCATCTACTTTTGTAATTACCATAGAGGTCATTTTTAGCATTATGTGCTACCGTTACAGCCTTTTTACATAAAGTCTTCTATTTATCTAATTAAATAAAATTATCCAACACTACCTTCAAGGCTAATACTAATAAGCTTTTGTGCTTCGACAGCAAATTCCATGGGAAGTTTTTGAATGACCTCTTTTACAAAACCATTTACAATTAATGCGATAGCTTCTTCTTCGGGAATTCCTCTTTGCATAACATAAAAAAGTTGGTCATCAGAAATTTTTGATGTTGTGGCTTCATGTTCAAACTGAGCTGTTGCATTTTTTGCTTCAATATAAGGAACTGTATGCGCACCACAATCATTTCCGATTAACAAACTATCACATTGCGTAAAGTTACGCGCATTTTGTGCTTTTCGATGAGCTGTGACTTGTCCCCGATAAGTGTTATTTGAAAAACCTGCAGAAATACCTTTGGAAATAATGCGACTGGATGTATTCTTTCCCAAATGAATCATTTTTGTACCAGAATCAATTTGTTGATAACCGTTTGCAACAGCAATAGAATAAAATTCTCCACGCGCATTATCACCACGGAGTAAGCAGGATGGATATTTCCAAGTAATCGCAGAACCAGTCTCAACTTGTGTCCATGAAATTTTAGAGCTATCACCTCGACAATCTCCACGCTTCGTCACAAAATTATAAATACCACCCTTTCCATCTTTATCGCCAGGATACCAGTTTTGTACTGTAGAATATTTAATCTCTGCATTTTCAAGGGCAATAAGCTCAACAACAGCAGCATGAAGTTGGTTTTCATCACGTTGGGGTGCTGTACACCCTTCAAGATAAGAAACATAGGAATCTTCAGCGGCGATAATCAATGTTCGTTCAAATTGGCCAGTGTTGCGTTCATTAATCCTAAAATAAGTTGAAAGCTCCATAGGACAACGAACCCCTTTGGGAATATAAACAAATGAACCATCTGTAAAGACAGCTGCATTTAAGGCCGCATAATAATTATCACTTATAGGTACAACTGTTCCTAAATATTCTTTAATAAGCTCAGAATGTTCAATAATCGCCTCTGAAATAGAACAAAAAATCACACCAGCACGTGCCAGCTCTTTTTTGAATGTTGTTACAACAGAAACAGAATCAAAGACTGCATCAACAGCCACCTGCCCCGATACAGACATACTGTCATCAAAAGTGGAGGGATCAGACTGTTTTCTTACTCCTGCCAAAATCTCTTGTTCTTTAAGGGGAATGCCAAGTTTTTCGTACGTTGCTAATAACTCAGGATCCACTTCATCCAAAGATTTTGGTCCTGTATGATTTTTTGGAGCAGCATAATAATAAAGCTCCTGAAAATCAATTTTAGGATATTCAAGACGCGCCCAATGAGGCTCTTGCATTGTCAGCCAACGGCGGTAAGCTTTTAAGCGCCATGTTAGCATCCATTCAGGCTCATTTTTTTTAGCGGAAATAAATTTGATAATATCCTCATTTAAGCCTTTTGGAGCTTTATCGGTTTCAATATTGGTTTCAAAACCATATTTATATTGGTCAACATCTATTTCACGTACTTGGCGTATCGTTTCTTGTACTGCCGGCATAAATTTTCTCCATTTTTTGGCGTCAAAAACCGGTAACTAAAGTCTTGTTTTTTACAAGATTAAAGTAAGCAAGTTATCTCCTAGGCTATAGGTAAAGTGCAAAAATTTCAATCAAACTTATTTTATTTTTAAAATAATTCTAATTTTTATAACTTTCTGATGATAAATCTTCCCCTTTTTTCCTGCTTATAATTTGAGAAAAAAACGACAGAAAATCATCAATATCTTCAGAAGTTGTGCCACGCCCTAGCGAAATGCGAATGGCACCATTTGGAACATGATACCCCATTGCCTCCAACACTTTGCTTTGTTTTACTTTTCCCGAAGAACAGGCAGAGCCGGATGATAAAGAAAACCCTTCTAAATCAAAAGCAATTTGCATCGTTTCAGCTTTTAGATTTTTCACGGTAAAGTAAGTTGTATTTGGCAAACGTTGAACTCTTTTGCCAAAAATCTCAACATTTTTACTTATTTTTTGTAGTCCATCTTCTAATTTATTGCGTAAATATATTAACTGTTTTATTTCCTCCTGTGTGAAGCAATCAGCCATTGCTGCCCCAAAAGCAGCAATAAGGGGCAATGCTTCTGTTCCTCCACGGAGACCTTTTTCTTGTCCTCCTCCAATAATAAGAGGGTGTGGCATGAGAAGATTACCACATGAAACAAAAGCACCAATTCCTTTAGGACCGCCAATTTTATGGGCAGACAGTATAAAAAAGTCTCCTCCTAACTGATGAATATCCACAAAATTTTTATCTACATATTGTGTCAAATCAACTATAAGAGTGCCTCCTAAATCCCGAACAATAGCGGCGATTTCTGTTAACGGTTGAATAACACCCGTTTCACTATTTGCAGCTTGAATAGCAACAAGAGGTAAACCTTTTGTTTTATCGTGAACCGTTAAGAGTGATGTTAATTTATCTTGTTGTATGAGCCCATCTTGATCAACATCAATGACGCTTATCAATTCTTTAGAAAAACGTCCTCCCTCTGCAACAGAGGGATGTTCAGTCGCTCCAAGGTAAAGATGAGAAAATTTAACTTTTGCTTTCCCCATATTGTAAAAAGGTGTTAACAAAGTCATTGCGGCTTCACTCGCACCAGAGGTAAATACCACGTGATCTGGATCTGTTTTAAGATTTTCAGCGATTTGCCGACGGGACTTTTGCAACAAAGTTTTAGCGGCACGCCCTTCCTTATGAACCGATGATGGATTACCAAATATCTCTAAAGATTCCAGTAACGCTATCCGTGCCACTTTTTTGAGCGGTGTTGTTGCGTTATGATCAAAATATCGGCGTTTTATAACCATTTTACATCGCAATCATTAATCTTATGAATTGATTGAAAAAATAGCGCATTTTTCTTGAAAAGTGCACTAAAAAAAGAATATCTAATAATTATTTAAGAGATTCTATGGTAAAAGTCGACCAGGGTCAAAGAGAGCCTTTTATTGCATTAAGGAGCATTTTATGCCAGAAATTATTTTTAACGGTCCCGCGGGTCGGCTCGAAGGGCGTTATCAACCTTCACAACAAAAAAATGCACCCATTGCGATCATTTTGCATCCTCATCCCCAATTTGGTGGAACTATGAATCATAAAATTGTCTATGACCTCTTTTATATGTTCCAACAACGTGGCTTTACAACTTTACGTTTTAACTTTCGTGGTATTGGTCGTAGTCAGGGTGAATTTGATTATGGAATAGGAGAACTTTCAGATGCTGCTGCTGCTCTCGATTGGGTGCAAACACAACATCCAGACTCTAAAAATTGTTGGGTAGCAGGATACTCATTTGGAGCATGGATTGGTATGCAGCTTTTAATGCGCCGACCGGAAATTGAGGGATTTATCTCAGTTGCCCCTCAGCCTAATGTTTATGACTTTTCATTTCTTGCACCTTGTCCCTCTTCTGGACTTATCATTCATGGCGGTATCGATAAAGTTGCCCCTCCAAAAGATGTTCAAATACTTGTCGATAAATTAAAAACACAAAAAGGTATCATCATTACACAAGAAATATTGGAAGAGGCTAATCACTTTTTCAGTGGATGTCATGAAAAACTTATTGAACGATGTGCCCACTATTTGGATAACCATATCTCCAATGAACTTCTCGCTCCTCCTCCTGAAATACTTTCACTAACTTAGGAAAATACGATAGATTTATAAAAAATTAGCAAAAGCCGTTTCTGATCATAACAAAGTAATTTTTTCAGTTTGCATTTAAAATTTTTCTAAATTTTATTTCAGGATAGAAATGAGAATAACAGCATACCTGTTTTCTATCACTGAAAAGTCTCTTTTTTAGCGTAAAAAGGAAATAATACCTGTATTATTATCTTATATTACCAATATGTCTCTTTCTCTTGTGAGGTGTGTGTCAGTTATGATAGATAACGCATTAATAATTCATTATATAATCGCCTATTATATAAAATAATGCACTCTTATAATTAGGAAATTAAATCTGTGTTTGCCTTTAAATCTGATTTTTTACACATTATGAGCGAACGTGGTTTTATCCACCAAATTTCAGATGAAAAAGGCTTAGATGATCTTTTTTCAAAAGAAACTGTAAGCGCTTATACTGGATTTGACCCAACAGCATCGAGTTTACATGCTGGAAGTCTTCTTCAGATTATGATGCTTTATTGGTTACAAAAAACGGGTCATCGCCCCATTGCTTTAATGGGCGGAGGGACCGGATTGATTGGTGATCCTTCCTTCAAAGACGAAGCGCGACGCCTTCTGACACAAGATGATATTGCTGCAAATATTGATGGTATTAAAAAGGTATTTGCTAACTATTTGACATTCGGTGACCGAGAAACCGATGCTTGTATTGTGAATAATGCTGAATGGTTATGCAATTTAAACTACTTAGAATTTTTGCGTGATGTAGGAAAGCATTTTTCTGTCAACCGTATGTTGTCATTTGATTCTGTCAGACTCAGACTTGAGCGTGAGCACTCTTTGTCATTCTTAGAGTTTAATTATATGATTCTGCAAGCTTATGACTTTGTTGAACTTTATAAACGTTATGGGTTGCGTATGCAAATGGGGGGCTCTGATCAGTGGGGCAACATTATTAACGGAATCGAATTAGGACATCGTTTAGGAACACCGCAATTATATGCGTTAACATCACCATTGCTGACAACCTCTTCCGGTGCCAAAATGGGTAAATCATTGAATGGGGCTGTATGGCTGAATGCGGATAAGCTTTCACCTTATCAATTTTGGCAATACTGGCGCAATACAGAAGATGCTGATGTAACACGATTTCTAAAGCTCTATACTCCATTGCCGATGGATGAGATTCTTAAACTTTCTCTATTACAAGGAACTGAAATTAACGAAGCAAAAAAAATTCTTGCAACAGAAATTACAGCAATGTTGCATGGACGTGTTCTTGCTGATGCAGCAGCAGAAACGGCTCGCAAGACGTTTGAAGAAAAAACTCTGGGAGAAAATCTTCCAACTGTTGAAATTAATGCCTCAGAATTAAAAAAAGGTGTTGGATTGCTCACTCTTTTAGTACAAGCAGAACTCGCTAGATCTAATAGTGAGGCACGCCGATACGTTCAAGGTGGAGGTGTCCGTGTAAATGATCAAATTATTGAGGATGAAACACATCTTATTATTGAAGGGGATGTCAGTGCAGAAGGAACCATTAAACTTTCTTTTGGTAAGAAAAAACATGTTGTGATGAAACCAGTATAATCTTTTGCTGTTTTGTTTATGTTGTTCACGTCGAGCTTGTTCTTTCAATTCAATCGTTGTGATAGGGCGAGTTTTGTTAGGAAAATAAAGGTCTCTTCAAAACAATAATATTTCTAGAGAGTTGAATAGTTCTTTTCTTCTGTGTACTCTGATATCTTATACCTGTTACACAAAAAAGAAAGATGAAAACAATGACAAGACCAATGAAAGGTGCTCTTGCTCCTGATTTTACTTTGCTGCGCGATGGAGGAGAGACAGTGTGTCTTTCTGACTTTAAAGGAAAGCCTGTTGTTTTATATTTTTATCCAAAAGATGACACCAGTGGTTGCACAAGTGAAGCACTTGATTTCACAAAATTAAAGATGAAATTTGATGAAATCGGTGTTGCTGTTATTGGAATCTCTCCAGATAATGTAAAAAAACATGATAAATTTAAAATAAAACATGAACTTGATGTCATCTTGGTTTCTGATGAAGAAAAAACGACCCTCGAAGCTTATGGTGTTTGGGTTGAGAAAAGCATGTATGGACGCAAATATATGGGAGTTGAACGGAGCTCTTTTTTAATTGATGTAAATGGAATAATAGTAGAAGAATGGCGCAAAGTAAGCGTATCTGGGCATGCTGAAAATGTTTTAGCTACTGCAACACTTTTATATCATAATGGTAACTTGTAAATTGAGTGTTTGATTTACCTTCAAAAGCAAAAGTTATTCCCCCTAATTGATTTTAGTTTTTCAATGGATTCAATTTTTACAATATATTGATTTATAAGGATAATGAATTGTTTTACATTTATATTAGTCCCCTGAATATCGCAAAATTTTCTTATTTCAGCTTCTTCCTATCACTTGCAATATCATAAGCAGAATTAGCGTGTGAGAAAAAATTGAAGAAAGAAACAAGAAAATCCTCCTTTAAACCTTTAAAGTATCAAAGGCTATATAACATCACAGCATCAATAAAACGAACAGCTTAAGAAAAAATCTATATGGCTTGAAGGAAGGATATATAATTAACGAATATCCTCAATTTTTTTGTCTTGTCCATAAATGCGCCGTGCGAGTGCTGCCTCTATAAATGCATCTAAATTACCATTAAGTACGGATTGTGGATCCGTATTTTCAATTCCTGTACGCAAATCTTTGACAAGCTGATAGGGTTGAAGAACATAAGATCTAATTTGATGTCCCCATCCGATTTCTGTTTTAGAAGATTCAGCAGCATTGGTTTCTTCTTCTCTTTTTTTAAGCTCTTCTTCATAAAGCCGTGCACGCAACATCGACCAAGCCGTAGCACGATTTTTATGTTGAGAACGTTCTGTTTGACATTGAACAACAATACCCGTTTTTATATGTGTGATGCGAACAGCAGAATCTGTCGTGTTAACATGTTGTCCTCCTGCTCCAGATGCACGATATGTATCAATACGCACATCTGCCTCTGAAACATCAACTTCAATATTGTTATCAATAACTGGATAAACCCAAATGCTCGCAAAAGAAGTATGGCGCTTTGCATTCGAATCAAATGGAGAAATCCGCACTAAGCGATGAACGCCTGATTCTGTTTTTAACATTCCATAAGCATTATGCCCTTTTACAAGAATAGTCGCTGACTTTATTCCTGCTTCTTCTCCATCATGAATTTCTAAAATTTCAACCTTCATTTCATGCTGTTCAGCCCATCGCATATACATACGTAAGAGCATAGAAGCCCAATCTTGGCTTTCTGTTCCCCCTGCTCCAGCATGAACTTCTAAATAGGTATCATTCGGATCTGCCTCTCCTGAAAGAAGTACGTCAATTTGCCTTTTATCTATCTCATTTTTAAGATTACGTATTGATCTTTCTGCATCAGCGATAATTTCAATATCACTTTCTTCTTCGCCCATCGCAATAAGCTCAATGCATTCTTCAAGTGTTTTTGTAAATGATAAAAGACCATTGATTGAATCATCGAGACGTTGACGCTCACGCATCATATCCTGTGCTCGTTGTGCATCATCCCATAATGATGGATCTTCCGCTTTTTGATTAAGATATTCAAGACGCTTTAGTGATTGATCCCAGTCAAAGATGCCCCCTTAGCAATTGTATTGCTTTCTGGATTTCATCAACTAATGTTTCTATTTCTGCTCGCATAATTTAACACCGTATTTTAAAAAACTCTTTTTGGTTGTGTCTCTTAGCATTTTATACAAATTTAATAGCTGCTATCAGAAAATGGTACAATTCTATCACTCTATTTACAGAACTGACATTGTAAAAAAGAGATAAAAACCATGACTCATGGTGAAAGGAGATTTTGTTGATTAATACAGCCCACCTGTCCCACTTTCAAGGGCTTTATTGACTTGTGGAGAAGTCGTTACTGCAGGAACACCTTCTTGAAAAGAATTTGTACTCCCAATAACTTGATATATATCAGCAGGACCAGTCCCTGGTTTAAATGCTTCTATAATGACATCTTGATCTCCTCTTTCCGCAAGCATTCCTGTTTTCCGATTAATTGGCATTAAAATCATACCCTTTGGCATCTTAAAGGGAACATCTGGCTTTCCTTTAAGAGCATCTGCCATAAACTCACCAAAAATAGGTGCAGCTAATGAACTTCCTGTTCCATTATATCCTAACGGAGCTGGTTGATCATAACCGACAAAAATACCAACGACAATGTCAGGAGTAAATCCCATAAACCAGACATCCTTAGAGTCATTGGTTGTTCCTGTCTTAGCGGCAATATGTCGATTAAGATAACGTAAACGTGCTGCAGTACCACGCTGAACAACCCCTTCCATCATGGAGGTAATCTGATAAGCTGTCATAGGGTCAAGAACTTGATCTCGCTCATCAATCAATGTGGGTTCACGTTGATTATTCCATGAATTCGTATTACAATTTTCACAAATACGATCATCATGACGATAAATTGTCTTTCCATAACGATCTTGAATTCTGTCTATCAGAGAAGGCTTAATAGAGCGTCCCCCATTGGCAATAACTGAATAAGCTGTAACCATTCGTAATACTGTTGTTTCACCAGCCCCTAAAGCCATGGGAAGATAAGGCTGCAATTTATCTACGATCCCAAAGCGTTCTGCATATTCAGCGACAAGAGGCATTCCCATATCATTGGCAAGCCGTATTGTCATAAGATTACGAGAACGCTCAATACCATAACGCAACGTTGAAGGTCCTGCAAAGGTACCTCCATAATTTTTGGGTTGCCAAACTTCACCATTATATTGACGAACTTCAATGGGACCATCTAAAACAACGGATGCTGGTGTATATCCGTTATCAAGAGCTGCTGCATAAACAAAAGGCTTAAAAGCAGATCCCGGTTGGCGATAAGCTTGGGTTGCACGATTGAATTCAGATGCGGCAAAAGAAAATCCTCCCACCATAGCAAGAACGCGCCCTGTATGAGGTTCCATAGCAACAATCGCACCTTCAACCTTTGGAATTTGTTGTAAACGATAAGTGTTATTTGTATTGGATAGTTTTTCAACAAAAATGACATCCCCAACTTGCAGAACATGAGATAAGCTCTGAACAGTTTTTCGATAACCATTTTCTTTTACAACATGGAGTGCCCATTTTGAATCAGCTTCAGATAAAACAGCAATTTCCCGTTTTTTTGATAATATACCTGAAGCTTCGCGCTGTGGCTGTAAACCAATCTCTACTTTGTTGGGATTAGTAGAAAGAACAACAGCTAAACGCCATTCAGGAACATCACTTAGCCCTGTGATATCTGCAAGTTCTGTCCCCCAATCCCCTTTCTCATCAATATGCGCATAAGCTCCACGCCATCCTTGCGCATGATCAAATCTAATTAATCCATCGTGTAAAGCACGTCGCGCAATAAGTTGTAAATGCGGATCAAGCGTTGTACGAATGGAAAGCCCACCTTCATAAAGTGTTTTAGCCCCATAGCGATGTATTAAACGACGCCGCACTTCTTCAGTAAAATAATCAGCCGCAAAAACATAGCTATCACTCCCACGGATTGTCGCTCCTAAAGGTTTAGCTTTCGCTTTTTCACCTTGTTCACGCGTTACATATCCATTTGCAATCATCCGGTCTATAACCCAATTACGCCGATCAATAGCACGTTGTGTATTCTTAAATGGATCATAATTTGCTGGTCCTTTTGGAAGAGCAGCCAAATAAGCACATTGTTCTAGCGTCAGATCATTGACGGATTTATTGAAATAGGTCAAAGAAGCAGCTGCTATACCATAAGTGCCACGCCCCAGATAAATTTCATTGAGATAAAGTTCGAGAATATGATCTTTTGAATAAGTTTTCTCAATACGCATTGCTAAAATAGCTTCCTTAAATTTACGTTCTAACGTTGTTTCTGAACTTAAAAGGAAGTTTTTAGCGACTTGTTGCGTTATAGTTGATGCACCCTCTGGACGTCTTCCAGAAGCAATATTACGAATATTATTGATCAAAGCTCGAGAAAGTCCTTCAGGATCTAAACCAAAATGATGATAAAAGTTTTTGTCTTCAGCCGAAATAAAAGCATTTATAACAAGCTTTGGTATTGATTGAATCGGTAAATAGAGGCGATGTTTTGTTGCAAACTCTGCCATAAGACGGCCATCAGAAGCATGGACGCGGGTCATTACCGGCGGCTCATAAAGTGAAAGAACTTCATAATCAGGGAGTGCATTTGCTTGACCACTGGTCATAACACCCCACGTTATTGCACCACAAAGTCCAATAGCAATAAAAAAACGAAGAAGATATCTTAAAAAAATCATCATAAAAACGGCTATCGCTTTCTTAAGAATTAATTAAAGAAAAAATACGTTACTTCAAACACACCAAGTGGATATCACCACAAGATTGAGATCAAGAGAAATCGTTTTCTATCTTTTATTTATACTAGGGTACACTAGAAGCCCATATAGATACTCTATTTTCTCACAAATTTAAAGAGGCTGTATCATTTTCTGCCTATAATCAGCAAATTGACGAATAGAATGAGCAATAGAGGCTGCCATTTGTTTTCTCCAATGAGGATCATTTAATAACTTTTCATCCTCTTTATTGGATAAATAACCTATCTCTATCAAGACTGAGGGTATATCTGAAGCTCTTAAAACTTGAAAATTAGCATAACGATGTGGGTTATTAATCAAGTTAATATGATTCTTTGATAAACTTGAAATAACACTATTTGCAAAATTAACCGAAAATGTATGTGTCTCACGTCGTGTAAGATCCATCAAAATATCTGTAACTTCGAGCGTTTCATCTGCAGGCAAACCATCAAGCAAATCAACTTTATTTTCATTTTCAGCTAAAGATTTTGCAATGGCATCAGAGGCTTTGTCTGATATGGTATACACTGTGGCACCGCGAAGAGAATGTAGATCAATCGTATCCGCGTGAATAGATATAAAAAGATCAGCATCAAACTCTTGCGCTTTTTTAACTCTTTCACTTAGTCTTAAAAAAATATTGGAATCTCGTGTTAAAGCAACGGTAATATGAGAATCCTTTTGTAATTCGTCTCGCAATGCACGCGCAAAGTCTAAAGTCACATCTTTTTCTAAAATTCCAGTACCCCCCCGCGCACCACCATCAATACCACCATGACCAGGATCAAGAACAACACGGAAATTATATGCTGGCATTAACTGTGTTTTTGTATCAAAATTGATCCTTTGCTGTTTTTTTAATATCTCATCAAATTTTTCTTGTGTACTTTTACGAATATCAATCAGCAACTGCCATAAACCATTATTTAAATTTTTTACGACATTTTTTTCAACTACAAAAGCCGTTTTACTTGTCAAAACAATGCGTGAAGTCTGTATGTCAGAGAAAGCATAACGCACATCTGAAAGCATAACGGATAATGTATTCCTTTTCTTTAAAGGCGTATTTTGCATCGAAAAGTCAATTGTAGGTAAATTGATAACCAAACGTGCTGGCCTGTCCAAAATCTGTAAACGAACATTTGGTTTTGAATTAAAAACCGCAATAATACGCGTATGAACACTATCACCAATGGTTCGAAAATTAATAAGTCTCAGAGGATCTGCGGCTTGAAGACTGGTTTGGAGTAGCAAAAAAGATAATAAAAAGTATGTGACGAACACAATAACATCCCCATAAGCTGTTTTCAGCTTTTTGGTAAAAAAAACTCTTATCATAAGCAAAATACTCTACATTACCTTTGTAATAATTTATCTTGGTTACATAAAACGATACACCAATTTATTATCTATTTTTCAATAAAAGCTAAATAAACACCTCAAAACGAAATTAAGGTCATAAAGATATTATAATTATACATGATTTACATTGTTACTTGCCAAACGCATGATATCAACATAAAAGAATATTTATGCTTCCTAGCTGATAATAGTCATCTAAATTATCTGTAACTCATATTAAGTTGTCTTTAGAAGTTTTTTGTCTATTATGCGTTGAGACTTTTTTATGGATGAAAAATTTCTATGTTGTAACATTAGGATTGCATTACTTAAGATTCGTTGGTTCGGATATCCGAACTGTTTTAAAGATTATTTTACCGGAGACTTTTAAGAAATATGAGTCATAAAAAACAGATGGAAATAATGATGAGAAATGGTGTAAATGCAGTCATGCCTTTGCACGTGGTGTTCCGTCCTGTTTTTCTGGTACCTCCCTTTTATGGCAGACAGCCTTTTATATTTACGAATAGTTATAGCATTCGTTTGAATAAAATTGTGCATGTCGCCTTCAGGATATTAACTTATGTCAAACAAAATGCTTATAGATGCCTCCCATCCGGAGGAAACACGTGTTGTTGTTGTTCACGGCAACAAAATTGAAGAACTTGATTTTGAATCAGAACATAGAAAACAGCTCAAGGGGAATATTTATCTCGCACGTATTACGCGTGTAGAACCGTCTCTCCAAGCGGCTTTTGTTGAATATGGTGGAAACCGGCATGGTTTTTTAACATTTTCTGAAATTCATCCTGATTATTATCAAATTCCTATTGCTGATCGCCTTGCTCTTCTTGAAGAAGAAGAAAAAGAAGCTGTAGGAGAAAATTCTGTAGATACCTTTACGGAAGAAGCAACTAAAAATAAAAAACGCTCCAGAAGAACAAAAAAAAGTGAAAAAAACAATGTTATAGCAGCCGATATTGAAAATGATATCACATCTGAAGCGATAATAATTGATAATACAGAAGAATCATTAAATGCCAATATCTCTTATGATGAGATTGAAATGGTCGGTGCTGAGGACATCCGTGAAGAGCTCCCGATTTATCAAAGAAAACAAGGGCGCCAGTATAAAATTCAAGAAGTCATTAAACGACGTCAAATTTTGTTGGTACAAGTTATCAAAGAAGAGCGTGGTAATAAAGGTGCTGCCCTTACAACATATCTATCTCTAGCTGGTCGTTACTCTGTTCTAATGCCCAACACAGCACGTGGTGGTGGTATTTCACGAAAAATTACGAACGTACAAGACCGTAAGCGTCTTAAAGAAATCGTAAAAGAATTAGCCGTTCCAAAAGGTATGGGCGTTATCTTACGAACCGCTGGTGCCAATAGAACAAAAGCTGAAATTAAACGTGATTATGAATATCTTATGCGGTTATGGGATACTATTCGCACTTTGACACTCGAGTCAACGGCGCCATGCCTTGTCCATGAAGAAAGCAATCTCATCAAGCGTTCTATACGAGATCTTTACAATAAGAACATTAGTGAAATTCTTGTCTCTGGAGACCAAGGATATCGTGAAGCGAAAGACTTTATGCGTATGCTCATGCCAAGTCATGCAAAAGTTGTGCAACCTTACCGTGATCCTACGCCCATTTTCGCAAGAAATAATATTGAAATTCAACTTGATAAAATGTTGCAACCACAGGTTTCTTTAAAATCTGGTGGTTATCTTGTTATTAATCAAACAGAAGCACTTGTTGCTATTGACGTAAATTCTGGCCGCTCTACGAAAGAATTCTCTGTCGAAAAGACAGCCTTACAAACTAACCTTGAAGCTGCTGAAGAAGTAGCGCGTCAATTACGCTTGCGTGACCTTGCTGGTTTAATTGTGATTGATTTTATTGATATGCTTGAAGAACGCAATGTGAAGCTGGTCGAAAAAAAATTAAAAGATTGTTTAAAAAATGATCGTGCTCGTATTCAAGTAGGTCATATTTCACACTTCGGCCTTTTAGAAATGAGTCGTCAACGTATTCGCATATCGGTTTTAGAAAGTACGACACAGCCCTGCCCACATTGCGCAGGAACAGGAAATATACGTTCTGAATCATCAATTGCGTTACATGTCATGCGCTCAATTGAAGAATATCTTCTTCATAATTCGCAACATAATATTATCGTGCGCACCCCCGTAGCAACAGCGCTTTATGTATTAAATCATAAACGCAATATTCTTGTTAATTTAGAAGCTCGCTTTAAACTTAATATTAGTATTGAAGCAGATGATAGTATTGGAACACAACATCTTGTTATTTCTAAAGGCTCAATAGCAGAGAGAATTTTTCAATCTTCATTGGAAGATGACAATAAGCAAGAAATTGAAGATTCTGTTTTCATAAAAAGTGAATCTATTGAAAATCCTTCTCCCATTGAAACAAACCAAAAGCGTCGGCGCAAAAATCGTCACGGTGAAATTACTGATCATTCTCTCTCCAACGTTCATAAAAAAGAAGATACCTTGAATGATGATTCTTATCGTCGAGGACGTCGTCGAGGACGTCGTGGTGGTCGACGCAATCAAGATAATAGTTTTCATCAGATTCGCGTTCCTTATGCAGAACCAGTGGGAGATTTTGCTAAGCAAGCTTTAGCAGAAATTAAAGCAGCGCATCGCAAACGTCGTGTTTCACCTGCTAAATCTTTTGAACTTGAAGAAACAAAGAATAATACACAAGCTCTAGATATACAACAACAGAGTGAATCTGAAAAAAATGATACAAGTATTAAACCTAAAAAACGTAAAACACGTTCTTCAAAAGTAGTAGAAAATCAACTTTTTTTAGAGAATGATCAAAATATTGCAGAACAAAAATCTCTTGAAGAAAAACCTACAACCAGTTCGGTGCATAAAACTAAAACAAAAAAAGCAGACAAAGCTGTTCATGAGGTAGAAGATAAAGCTCTTGAAAAGAGTAAAAAATCAACACGTGGAACACGTAAAAAATCATCTTCTAAAGAGACAACGCAAATACAAAAAATATTAGAGCAAGAAACTGTAATCGAGATGGAGAAAGTTATCGAAACCTCTCCTTCCCAAATTGAAGAAACAATTAATCAACCCGTTGTTATTTCATCAACGCCTAATGATTCTTCCAAAACTGAACGTATTGGTTGGTGGAAACGCAGAATTCTTTCGAAAAATTAAGGATTAAAAAAACCGCCACAGAAAATTGTGGCGGTTCAAATAAACAATTATAGAAGACGTTTTGACCAACTTCTATGGTGTGGGTTTATTACTTTTGTTTTGCTTTTTCTTGCTCATCCCGCATACGCTCTTCAATTTCTTTTTGCTTTGATTGAATGGCTTGCTGCAGCTTTATTTGTTCTTGTTGAAAATCTTTTTCCTCCATACCAGGACCGGTATAGGCTGCTGTAAACCCATTAAGAGAAAACTCAATAGGATTAGCTGAACCACGGAAATTAACTGTGGTTACAACCATTTTTGTACCACTTTTCATAGCTGCTATAAGCTTATCATCTAAGACATCATTAGCAATACAACTTGGTCCATTACAAATAATATAAGGAATTTTTTTAGAGAACTCGTCACCAATTTTAATGTGAACACCTTCTGGCAAAAAACGACCTGTAGGTACTTGAATACCTATACGTTTCTCATTTTGCTTCCCTTTTATTTCAACAAGATTAAAAGCCGTTAAAGGTTGTCCCGTATTCGATAATACAGTATTCATTGTATTACAAATATCAACATCATGCTGCTTACTGCAAACTTTGTACCAACCTTGTGATAAAGTTTGCGCATTTGCAGAAATACCAGCTATAAGAAAAAGGGCAGCAGCTCCAACTAATACTGAAACAGCAGAATAAACATTTTTATGCGACATGATTAAGTTAATCCTTTCAACGCGCTCTTAAGTAACTTCAAAAAAATATTAAATATAATTCCAACTTAATTTATTAAATTATAATGAAATAACAATTAATTTTACTATTTTTACTTCAATATAAAAAAAAAGTTAAATTTAGAGAAAAAATACGACGAGCCATTCTAATTTTTATACACTCATATCATTTCCCCTCTTCATCACATTGGTATTTGATGCAATCTATCCATAAAACACCTCTGTGCATTTAAACTAAGATTACACAAACGAATCAATATTGCAATGTTAATTAAAATAAACTCTGATACTACTCTAAAAAACTTACTAATTAAAATTTTTACATTTATTACTCTTCATGTTAAGCTTATAGAACATTAGCAACAGGTGTTGCAATGCATTAAGCTCCAAAATATCAGATAAGTTTTACAGTTTTCCTTATGTGCCTCGTGTGATACACAAAAACAAAATCATCTACGGTATTATTGAAACATTTGATGAATTAAAACCATTGATTGTCTAAAATTTCTGCCCTTGTTTACAAAACAATGGTGATACGCTTTTGTAATAAAAATTTTATATTCTATAGCGTTTAACTAAACAGTTTAGTTTAAAAATACGCTACTAAAGAAGTGCTTTTTTCTTAATTAAACAACACATTTTCTTAGAGAGAAAATCTATAACTGCTGAAAATATTTTATTTATAATAAACTTTCTTAAAATATAATAACATATTAATTTATAATAATAATTTATCTTTTTTCTATTTCTATATTGTATGAAAGATCCTAATAGCGCAAACCTCTCTTATATTGAATCAATAAAATTTATCCACTTGTACATCACAAGCAGAGTTAGTTTTATAGATAAAACTACTGAACAAAGGGATTCCCCTATGAATCATCTCACGTGCCTAAAGCCATAATAAATTTATGCTCATATATTATACATCTATTATTGCACTTCTGTACAAATATCATCTCTCAGCTTTATAACATGAATAAAAAATATAGCTTTTATCAATTTATTTTAAGTTATTTCTCAAATAAAATAATTTACTAAAATGATAAATTCTTTTCATCTTTTACAACATCAAAGATATAAATCGTTAATGATTTAAGTTTTAAGAAAAAATGAATTCAAAATATCATTTTGTTTTCCTATATAACACAACTTAGAGCTATAAAACATCTCTCTTATCGTATTAATAAAACAAGATTTAAGATATGAAATGTATCGTCATTAAAATAATTAAACAGATAAAAATAAAAAACTACAAGCACAAAAAATCATGCATAAAAAGAAAACATAAAAAAGATATATGAGTTTATTATTTAATATATATATTAAAGCTTATATGATAAGAATAATAGATAATATCTTATGTGTATAAATTACTTTATTATAAATAATGATAAAAACAAAAAATTAAAATATATTTTACTAACATATTTAAACTATTATTTAGTATATTATCTTAATTTCTCTGTATTTGTATAATTAATTTTTTAATTGAATAATTCTTCAACATGAGAACGCATACGATCTATAATATTCTTTTTCTTGTTTGGAAGCATTATATTATGTACTTCTTTAATGGTATTACAAAGCTTAGGTGCACTTTTTACAAACCAATTATCTTCTGTAAGACTATTTTTTATATCGTCAAATATTTGTTTTTCATAACTATAAGAGCCATCTGTTAGTAATTCTTTAATATCCCTGACTAAACTAGGACTTATTGAATTATTTGCGCCTTTAGCCCAACTAAAATCTTTATCTTTCCAATCAAAATCTTTGCGCAAAATAGCACCTATATCACTTTGCAATATATCCGCTAACGTATTGCAAGCAATAATAAATATGAGATAATTTTTCATTATCTCATCATCACCTCCACTTTTCTCATTCATTCCCCATTCATTAAACGTTTGAGTTTTTTTTAAATAATCTTTTGCTTTAATCAACTTTTCTTCATACTCCCCTACTTCATACTCTCTCGCTATATGTATTCTAGAGATAATTTTTTGTTTTTTTTCAGCTAGATCCTGTAATTTCGAACCAAGATTATAATATTCATCCTTCAGAGTTTTCAGTTTTTTATATAACTTATTCCGTTCCTGTAAACGCTCATAGTATTCTGCTTTAGAAATATTTTTTTCCCAAATATCCAAATGAGATATACTTTCTTCAATAAATTGTATGCTCTCTTTAATATTCTTTCTTTTGTTTTTTAAATGTTGGTATTGTTCATCAGAAGATAACTCAGCATAAGCGTTTTTTACGCCATATATTAAAGTGAGTAACAAAAAAACGATAGTTAGACACTTTTGTAATGAAGAAAGCATGCTATCTTTACCTAAATTCTTTCTAAAAAATTTACAGGAGCTTATTAGCTTATTATATTGAAAGTGCTATTTAATGCGGTTAAACCGTCTAATCTATTTCCTTCATTATATCAATACGTATATAATAAAAACCAAATAAATATATAATGGCTCTTTATTATAAACTTAAATTTTATTCTTATACAAAATCAATAACTTTTTGTTTTTATAGAATAATTTTATAAAAATAAGTAATATTTCTGAAATAATAAAGATATTTTTTAAACAGAATGTTGTTCTGCCATTTCGACAAGCTGTGTCATAATATTCGCTGCTCCAACAAGCCTTTCATCCGCTGTGGACCAATTACGAATAAGAGCGATACTTTGATCTGGACGAATTTTTGCCATCGAACCTTGTTTTCCAACCCACTGAACAAGAGCAACACTATTTGCGAAATAGTTATTACGAAACTGTATAACAATCCCCTTTGGTCCTGTATCTAATTTCTCTACATGCGCTTTTCGACATAATGTTTTGATATAAAAGACTTTAAGAAGGTGTTGAACCTCAAGGGGTAAAGGACCAAAGCGATCAATTAACTCCGCTGCAAATTCATCAATTTGTTCTAAATCATCAAGTTCTGTTAAACGACGATAAAGTCCCATACGTAATGATAAGTCAGGCACGAAACTTTCTGGTATCATCACTGTTGTACCAAGTGAAATTTGAGGAGACCATTGATTATCTTCATTTAGCTCTCCATCTTTTAATTCAGCAACAGCTTCTTCAAGCATTTTTTGATAGAGTTCAAATCCAACTTCTTTGATATGCCCCGATTGCTGTTCACCTAAAAAATTGCCTGAACCGCGGATATCCATGTCATGGCTTGCCAATTGAAACCCGGCCCCTAAGGTATCAAGAGATTGTAAAACTTTAAGACGGCGATCGGCAGCAGCTGTTAAGACTTTACCAGCAGGAAATGTAAAGAGAGCATAAGCACGTTGTTTTGAACGCCCTACCCTACCACGTAACTGATAAAGGGCAGAAAGGCCAAACATCTCAGCACGATGCACAATTAGGGTATTGGCTGTTGGAATATCAAGCCCCGATTCAATAATGGTTGTTGAGAGCAGCACATCATATTGTCCATCATAAAATGCATTCATGATATCATCAAGTTGTCCAGCCGGCATTTGTCCATGAGCCACAACGAATTTCAGTTCTGGCACATGTGTTTTGAGATATTCTTCTACAAAAGCCAGATCAGAAATACGAGGACAAACATAGAAACTTTGTCCACCACGATAATATTCTCGAAGCAGGGTCTCTCGTATAACAAGTGCATCAAAGGGTGAAATAAAAGTACGAACCGCCATTCTATCAATGGGGGGTGTTGTTATCAATGAAAGTTCACGTACACCCGATAAAGCTAACCCTAAAGTGCGTGGTATGGGAGTTGCTGAAAGTGTGAGAACATGAATATCACTTTTAAGCTCTTTTAAACGCTCTTTATGTTTAACACCAAAATGTTGTTCCTCATCAATGATAAGAAGGCCTAATCGTAAAAAATTAACTGCACCACTTAATAATGCATGGGTTCCAATGACAATATCGATTGTACCATCTGAAACACCTTTTTTTACTCGTGCAAGTTCTTTCGCTTTTACAAGCCTTGAAGCATGTCCAATTTTAACCGGTAATCCTTGAAAACGCGAAATAAATGTTTTGTAATGTTGACGTGAAAGCAAAGTTGTTGGTACAACAACCGCAACCTGATATCCATTTAATGCTGCAACAAAAGCACTTCGAATGGCTACTTCAGTTTTTCCAAAACCAACATCACCGCATATCAAGCGATCCATCGGCTTGCCTGAGGCTAGATCATCCAAAACAGCATCAATTGCATTCATTTGATCTTCCGTTTCTTCATAGGGAAAGCAAGCAACGAACTCATCAAAAGATCCAATTGGTGGAAGTAAAGCAGGCGCAGCACGAGTCATACGCTCTGCAGCTATACGGATTAATTGCCCTGCCATTTCCAATAAATGTTTTTTAAGCCGAGCTTTACGTGCTTGCCAAGCAACACCTCCTAATTTATCTAACGTTACCTCTGTTCCTTCTGAGCCATAACGTGAGAGAAGCTCAATATTTTCAACAGGTAAAAAGAGGAGATCACCTCCAGCATATTTAATTTCAAGGCAATCTCGTAAAATTCCAGTGGTTGTGATGGTTTTAAGACCAACAAATTGGCCAATACCGTGGTCGATATGCACAACAATATCACCAGAATTTAAAGCAGAAACTTCAGAAATAAAATTTGTATTATTCTTACGCCGCTTTGGCGATCTTATAAAACGATCGCCAAGGATATCTTGCTCTGCTATAATAGCCAAATCTTCAGCCACAAAACCATGTTCTATCATGATAACAGCTGCTAATATGCGATCTCGAGGTGTTGCTTTGACAGTTTGCAAAGATTTTGCAACATCTATTTTTTTCAATCCATGCTCGTCGAGAACTTGTACTAAACGATTCAGAGATCCTTCACTCCAACACGCTAAAAGTACTTTTTTGCCCGCAGCGCGTAAAGATGCGATGTGATCAATAACACTTGAAAAAACGTTTTTTTCCTGCGCATTACGCTCTTTTACAAAATCATATCCCTGTTTAACATGTGCGTGAATAACAGTTTGTTCCAAACTTTGTGGAATATTAAAAGGCGAAAAATCAATACGCTGTGAAGATTGTTGCACACATTCTAAAACACGCTCTGGCGTTAAATAGAGAAGACTAGGGTCTATTGGATGATAAGAAGTAGAATTTTCTTTATCATTTTCGCGCTCTTTGCGCGCATTATAATAGTCTTCAATAAGATGATAGCGCTCAATGAAGACTTCTTCTATGAGATGTTCAAAAACTATCGCTAAGTTGCCACAATGGTCAAACAAGCTATCAAGGTTTTCATAAAAAAATGGAAGCCAATGTTCCATACCAACAAAACGCCGACCTTGAGAAATTGCTTCATAAAGCATGTTATTTTTTTGTGATACACCAAATGTACGGGTATAATTGCTTTTAAAACGGCTGATGCGTTCTGGTGTAAGAACAACCTCACTCATTGCCTGTAATAAAAGTTCAGTTTTTTGGCCTGTTGTCCTTTGACTTTCTGGATCAAATACGCGGATACTTTCTAGGGTATCTCCAAAAAAATCAAGACGTAAAGGTTCAACATCCATCGGAGAAAAGATATCAAGTATTCCTCCTCTTACAGCAAACTCACCAACATCACGGACAACCGTAACACGTTCAAAACCATTGGTTTCTAGAAATTGAATAAGATTTCCCATGTTATTACGCTGGCCAACACGTGCGTGAATAAGCTGAGCTTCTATCATTTCACGAGGAGGCAACTTTTGCATAATTGCATTTGCTGTAGTTAATATAATTGCAGGATGTGGATCTTTCCGTAAATTTGCTATGTGTGCCAATGTTGATAGTCGACGTGCCATAACAGCAATTCCTGGTGATACGCGATCATAAGGCAAACAATCCCATGCAGGAAATTGAAGTACGGGTAAATTGGGTTCAATAAAATTTAAAACTTGTTGTAAATACGCAATTTTTGTTCCGTCACGGACAACATAGATGAGCGGTTTACCTTGTGCAATTTCTGAACTTAATTTAGCAAGCGCAAAGGCTTCAAATCCATCAGTAACGCCATCTAAAATCATACGAACAGAATTATTTTTGGGAATAACAATTTTTTTAAATATAGGCATCGGGATTAATAACTTAAGCAAGTACGATAATTGGCAATATCACGGAAAAGTGGACTATCAACTTCAGAGGGGGGCAAAATTTCTCCAGTAATCCATGTGAGTAAATCACGATCATCAAAAGACATAATATACTCAAGCTCAGAGAGCGTTCTATCATTCATCTCAGTGATATGAGCATCGACATAATGTCCAAAAATGAGATCCATTTCACGAATACCGCGATGCCATGCACGAAAAATCAATCGACGACGACGAGCATCTAATTGATTTTTGTCAACGACAAAAACTGTCATAAAAAATCTCCTTGAATAAAGTAATATAAACTATTCAATTAGTCGTAAAAATTTGTACCTTGCTTTAAGGAAGTTCTATAATCTTTTGTTCTTTAAGTGTAATTCGACGATGCATTTGCTTAGCCAAAGCGTAATTATGTGTTGCAATAAGAGCAGAAAGACCAGACTGACGAACAAGGATAGATAAAGCTTGAAAGACATAAGCTGAAGTTACTGGATCAAGATTTCCTGTAGGTTCATCAGCCAAAAGAACCGAAGGGCCATTTGCTACTGCACGTGCAATAGCAACACGTTGTTGTTCTCCTCCCGATAACTCTGAGGGACGATGGTTCGCACGATGAGAAATACGCAGATACGTTAATAATTTGCGCGCACGATCTTCTGCTATGGATTTTTTTAATCCTGCTATCATTTGCGGTATCATGACATTTTCTAACGCCGTAAACTCTGGAAGTAAATGATGAAATTGATAAACAAAACCAATATCATTTCGTCTTATAGCTGTTCGCTCACTATCAGAGCGCTTTGCACAAGAAACACCCCGTAACATCACATCACCAGCTGTTGGTTTTTCTAATAATCCAGCAATATGAAGAAGTGTTGATTTTCCAGCACCAGATGGTGCAACAAGTGCGACAAGCTCTCCACGATTAAGAATAAAATTGGCTTTATCTAAAACAATGAGAGGCTTATGACTCTCGAAAAAGTGTCTTTCAATCTCTACAAGCTCTAAAATAGCTGTCATTATTCATACCTCAAAGCTTGTACGGGATCTAGCTTAGCAGCACGCCATGCCGGAATGAGAGCAGCAAGAAACGACAAGAATAAAGCCATCATAGCAACCAAGACGGTCTGTTTCCACTCAATTTGTGCAGGCAATTTTGTTAAAAAATAAAGTTGAGGATTAAAAACGTCGACATTAAATAACCAAGATATAAAATCTTGGATATGATTAATATTCGCAGTCGCGATAACACCTAAAACTAAACCCAATATAGTTCCAATAAAACCAATCATCATTCCTGTAATGATAAATATACGCAAAATCGCACTCTGTTGAGCCCCCATCGTGCGTAAAATTGCAATATCATGACTTTTATCTTTTACAAGCATAATCAGCCCTGAAATAATATTTAAAGCAGCAACAAGAACGATCAGAGAAAGAATGAAAAACATAACATTTCGTTCAATCTGTAAGGCTGAAAAAAAAGCCTGATTGCGTGTACGCCAATCAATTAAATAGACCTGTTGATCAACTGCTTTTTCTACAACAGGTTTTATTTGATCAACAGCATCAGGATCATTTAGAAATAATTCTAAAGACTGAACCTTATCTCCCAAATTAAAAAACATTTGTGCTTCATGGAGAGGCATAAAGATAAATATTGAATCATATTCAGACATACCAACTTCAAAAATAGCAACGACTTTATAAGCTTTCACACGTGGGGTAACGCCAAAAGGAGTCTCATCACCATCTGGAGTAATAATACGAATATCTCTTCCAACTGTCAGTCCTAATTTTTCTGCTAAGCCACTTCCAATTGCAACACCTTCTTCTTGATCAAACCGAGAAATCGATCCTAATTTAATGTTTTGAGAGACTGTTTTAAGCTTTTCTAGATCTTGTTTGCGCATACCACGAACTAACGCGCCAGAGCCACCTTGAACTTCACCTTGAACAAGCGCTTGACCTTCAATAACAGGTAAAGCAAAGTTCACACCATTTGTAGTTTCTAAAGAAGAAATAAGAGTCTTATAATCAGAAAAACCAGAATCAACTGTTTGAATAATAAGATGCCCATTCATACCAAGAATACGATTGAGAAGTTCTGTACGAAAGCCATTCATCACCGCCATAACAACAACCAGAGCAAATACGCCCAACATAATCCCAATAAGAGAAATAATTGAAATAACAGATGCAACGACATGTTTTTTATTGGGAATCATATAACGAAAAGCGATCATCCACTCATAAGATGAAAAGCATTTGTTTTTCAGCCTCTTCATAATATTTCCTATTAAATTATAGAAAGTTGGCTGAGCACATCTTCAACCTTTAGAGATTTTTTTATTCCTGTTTTTCGATCTTTAATTTCAACTTCATTTTGTGCAATGCTGTTAGGACCAACAATGATTTGCGTTGGCAAACCAATCAAATCCATTGTTGCAAATTTTGATCCAGGACGTTCATTTCTATCATCTAATAACGGATCAAAACCAACCTTCTTTAATCCCTGATAGAGAAACTCACATGCCTGTGTGCATTTTTCATCATCGGGCTTCATATTGATAATCCCAAAATCAAACGGTGCCATCGACTTTGGCCAAATAATACCATTTTCATCATGAGAAGCCTCAATAGCGGCCGCAACAAAACGCGAAGGACCAATACCATAAGATCCCATAGAGACCACATGCTCTTTTCCATCTTTTCCCATAACTTTTGCTCCCATTGGAGCGGAATATTTAGTACCAAAGTGGAAAATATGCCCTACTTCAATACCACGCGCTGAAAGACGATTATGATCAGAAACTTTAGCCCACTCCTCTTCATTATGCATTTCTTCCGTTGCTGCATAAAAAGATGTCCATTGCTTAACAATATCATCTAAAACAGCTTTATCACTAAAATCGATTGAACTATCAGGAACGGTAAGTTCAAGAAATTGTTTATCACAAAAGATAGCACTCTCTCCTGTTTCAGCCAAAATGATAAATTCATGACTGAGTTCCCCCCCTATTGGACCTGTATCTGCACGCATAGGAATTGCTTTTAAGCCAAGGCGAGAAAAAGTGCGTAAATAAGCAACAAACATACGATTATAAGATGTTTCAGAGCCTTCATAATCAAGATCAAAAGAATAAGCATCTTTCATTAAAAATTCTCGTGCTCGCATCACACCAAAACGTGGACGAATTTCATCACGAAATTTCCATTGAATATGATATAAATTAAGCGGAAGATCTTTATAAGAACGAACATAAGAGCGAAAAATATCTGTTACCATCTCTTCATTGGTTGGACCATAAAGTAAATCACGCTTTTGACGATCTTTAATGCGGAGCATTTCCAAACCATAATCATCATAACGACCGCTTTCACGCCAAAGATCAGCAGACTGAATTGTAGGCATCAATATTTCTATTGCACCCGCACGTTCTTGCTCTTCACGAATAATTTTACAAACTTTATCAAGCACTTTTTTTCCCAAAGGAAGCCAAGAATAAATCCCTGATGTTTGTTGTCGAATCATTCCAGCGCGCAACATGAAGCGATGAGAAACAATTTCTGCTTCTTTAGGATTCTCTTTTAAAAGTGGAAGGAAATATTGAGAAAGACGCATTGAAATAATTAACTCCTAATCAGACCTATCATATCGGAACAATTTATCACACCCTCTATTCATCTATAGCCGCATTCTGAATACTTGCAAATATAACGATCTTATCATTTAAAAATTTATTGTGCTTTATTCTCTATTTTTCTTATTTAGCAATAAAATAAAAATGCTCTTCTCTTTTTAAATAACGTAATAGGAAAGTTTTTTTATTTTGACCGATGTAAAAAAACTGTACAGATAGGTTTTTTTTGCCAAATTTCATGAACAGCCGCTCTTACTGCACGTCGTGTTGCCTCTCGAATAAGTTCATTATTTTTCTGTTTCATGCGTGGGATATTATAAACTGTATTTTCTACGATATCTAAAAGAATATCTTTTAAACTTTCCCCCTTTCCATTACTTTCAGGTAACCCGAATGTTGTTAGACCTATATCCCCTAATAATTCATGCTTACTATTTATATGGAGAGAAATAGTAACATGACCAGCATAACTTAGTTTGCGGCGTTCACGAATCCCTAATTCATCTTCATCTCCAATTAGGCAACCATCCTTATAGATGCGGCCAACAGGAACTTGATCAACAACCTTCACAGACTCTGGTGCAAGACGTAACATATGGCCATTTCTGATATCCATAACAGTTTTAATACCCGCTTGACGTGCTAAAGTTGCCTGAGCCTTAAGATGCATTGCTTCCCCATGTACAGGGACAAGTATTTGTGGCTTTATCCAATCATACATCTGTAAAAGTTCTGAACGACGGGGATGACCTGAAACATGAACAAGTGCATCTTCATTCGTAATAATTTTAATACCCAAATCAATGAAACAATTTTGTACCTCAATAATCGCTTTTTCGTTTCCTGGAATACTTCGTGATGAATAAATAACGGTATCACCAGCGGAAAGTGCAATACTTTTCATTCCATCACGTGACAGTTTAGCTAAAGCAGCACATGGCTCACCTTGGCTCCCTGTGACAATTAAAACAAGATCTTTTCGCGAGATGTAGCCATAATCATCTTCCGTTACAAATGGTGCTAAACCATTCATATAACCAAGCTCTTGTGCAACCATAATACTTCGCTTAAGGGAACGCCCAATGACAAGCACCTTACGTCCAGCAGCTTCAGCTGCAAGAGCAATAGAACGTATCCGACCAATATTAGAAGAAAAAGTCGCTATCGCAACACGCCCTTCAGCTTTAGAAATAATCTCTGAAAGACTGGCTTGAACTTGCTGTTCTGAAGGAGAAATACCATCCCGACATGCATTTGTGGAATCACAAAGTAATGCTAAAACACCTTTTTTGCCTAAAGCACGAAATCTTTTTTCATCGGTTACAGCCCCGAGTGAAGGGGTATGATCAATTTTCCAATCACCAGTATGAATCACAGTCCCCAAAGAGGTTGTAATTGCTAAAGATACAGATTCTGGTATTGAATGGTTAACGGCTATAGCCTCTATAGCAAAGGAACCTACCTGAAAACAATCACCAGCTTGAAAAATATTGAGTAAAATTTTTTGAGATTCAAAATCTAATTGTTTTTTAGTTTCCAATAATCCTGCCGTAAAAGGCGTACAGTAAATCGGCACTTGTAACTTTGGACATAAATCAAGAACGGCCCCATAATGATCTTCATGTGCATGTGTTAAAACAAGACCCCGTATATTATGTTTTTCACTTTCTAGAAAACGAATATCAGGCAAAACAAGATCGACACCTGGTAATTCAGAACCAGCAAAACTAATCCCCATATCAACCAGCAGCCATTCACGAAGATTTTGGGGACCAAATCCGTAAGCAGCTAAATTCATCCCTATTTCACCTACACCTCCCAGAGGTAAAAAAACAAATTCACATCTATTGGCTGCAACCATAAACATCTCCCAAATCATTAAGGTATCTGATGATAAAATAATTTTTTAATAACGACCTGCATTAATAGAAGCAGCCGAACCAAAATGAACATCTCCAGCTGTTATAATGGCTGTCTGACCATTTTTTTGCTTTATGATGCAGTTAAAATCACTATCAAGACCATCAAAAACACCCTCAATGACTTTTTCATCATTCACCACTTTGACATGTTTCCCAAGATGAGCGGAATATAAAAGCCATTTTTTTCGGATTATTTCACATCCTTTTGGTTGTTTCCAAAGAAGGTAATTTTTAGAAAAACACTCCGTCAAAACCGTAAATAATTGTTCTACATCAATACGCAAACCGATATTCTTTAAGCTTGAAGTGGAATAGGGTGCATCTTCATAATTATATTTCACATTTATTCCAATACCAATAACCAAGGCATATTGTTGTGATGACAATTTTAAAATCTCAAGCAAAACTCCAGAGCTTTTTTCTCCTCTGAGCAAAATATCGTTTGGCCATTTTAAGCTCACAATATTGTTTGTCTGTTTTTCCTCTTTTATTAATTGTTTTATTGCCTCTGCCACACTTACTCCAGCAACAAAACCAAGTTGAGCCGCAGTTTGATGAACAATATCATCAATTAATAAAAGACTAGAATAAAGGTTCCCTTTTGGACTAGACCAAGTCCTCCCTCTTCTTGCTCTTCCCTGTGTTTGTTCTTGTGCAACAATCCAAAGATTACCTTGATGACCAGTTTGCGCTTTTCGTTGCGCAATGAGATTTGTTGAATCAACACTATCGTACGCTTCAATAGTGTATCCCTGTTTTTGTGCAAAATCTGATAAAGTATAAACCATATTCATTAAAACAATACTGTTGCTGCTTTTTCTGCTAGTTCAGCGAACCAAACTCCAAAAAGCGCGTAAAATAAAATAAAGAATACAGAAAGACCAAGACAAAATTGAAGCTCTTTCGATAAAGCAACAAAATGCGCTTTTGCATCATCAAACCACATAATTTTAATGACTCTCAAATAGTAAAAAGCCCCAACGACAGACGCTATCATCCCAACGACAGCAAGTGGCGTAAGTCCAGCGTGGACAGCAGCAGAAAATGTATACCACTTTCCAAAAAAACCAGCCATAGGAGGTATGCTTGCTAAAGAAAAAAGCTGTATTGTCATCACAACAGCCATAAACGGATTCGTCTTTGCTAACCCTGAAAGATCATAAATATTTTCAACATTTCCATTCTGAGAGCGCATTCCAAGAATAAAGGCAAATGAACCAATCGTCATTCCAAGATAAATAGTCATATAAAGGATAACGCTTTTTATCCCAAGCATATCTCCAGCAGATAAACCAACAAGTGCATAACCCATATGACTGATCGACGAATAAGCCATTAAGCGCTTAATATTATTCTGACCGATTGCAGCAAAAGCACCCAGTATCATTGATGCAATCGCCATGAACACCAAAATTTGTTGCCATGCAGGCATCACGTTATCAACACGCCCTAGGGGAATAAAGGTCACCACAATAATACGGATGATTAAAGCCATTGCAGCAACTTTAGGGGCACCAGCAAAAAATGCTGTAATCGGTGTGGGCGCTCCTTCATAAACATCAGGTGTCCACATATGAAACGGAACAGCAGAAATTTTGAAAGCCAAACCAGCTAAAATAAAGACAATTCCAAAAATAACCCCCAATTGTACATTTTTATCTTTTAAAGCAAGAGCAATTTCGTGAAAACCAATTTGACCGGTAAAACCATAAAGCAAAGAAATACCATAAAGAAGCAACCCTGAAGATAATGCTCCTAAAACAAAGTATTTTATACCGGCTTCAGAAGATTTTACATTATTACGATTAATCGCTGCTAAAACATATAAAGCTAAAGATTGCAGCTCTAACCCCATATAAAGCGACAGCATATTACCCGCTGAAATCATAAACATCATTCCAAGGGTTGCTAAAAGAACAAGTACTGGAAACTCAAATATATTAAACTTTTGTGCATTGGCAAAACCAACAGACATGATAAGAGAAAAGAGTGCACCAATAAGCATTAAAATTTTCATATAACGACTAAAGGAATCGATAACGAGCGCATTGGTTTGAAATGAACCATTTTTAGGAAAAATTATAAGAATAATAATGGTTGCCACAAGAAGTGCTATGGCTAAACCTGTCACTGTTAAAGAAGCACGTGTATTGGAATAAACACCAATCATAAGCAGCACGACAGCTCCTAATGCAATTAAAAGCTCTGGAAGAATTAAGACTAATTGCGCTATTATTTCAGTTTGCATGTGCATTCTTCCCTTATCTAGTGCAGTTTATTGATGAGGGTTTCTACGGAAAACGCCGTTGCCTTAAGAATAGGCGTTGGATAGATACCAAAGAATATTGTAAGAATAACCATTGGATAAAGAAGGAATTTTTCTCTTAAAGAAAGATCTATTAATACTTTTAAATTCTCTTTATCCAAGGAACCAAAAACCACACGCCGATAAAGATAAAGGGCATAGGCTGCCGATAAGATAACACCTGTTGTTGCTAAAACAACAACCAATTTATTTACTTGAAAAACACCTATTAAGGTTAAAAATTCACCCAAAAATCCTGAGCTTCCAGGCAAACCAACATTTGCCATAGTGAAAATTAAGAAAACAACAGCATATTTAGGCATATTATTCACTAAACCACCAAACGCTGAAATTTCACGTGTATGCAAGCGATCATAGATAACCCCAACACAAAGAAACAATGCTGCTGAAACAATTCCATGGGATAACATCTGATAAATAGCCCCTTGTATCCCCTGTTCATTCGCAGCAAAAATACCCATTGTCACATACCCCATATGCGCTATTGAAGAATAAGCAATAAGTTTTTTGATGTCACTTTGAACAAGTGCAACCAGTGATGTATAAATAATAGCGATAAGCGATAATGTGAAAACAAAAGGCGCAAAATCTGCTGAAGCGATAGGAAACATAGGCAAAGAAAAACGAAGAAAACCATACCCACCTAATTTAAGTAAGACACCAGCTAAAATAACAGAACCCGCTGTCGGTGCTTCTACGTGAGCATCAGGGAGCCATGTATGAACTGGCCACATTGGCATTTTAACTGCGAAAGAAGCAAAAAATGCAAGCCATAACCATATTTGCATATGAGCAGGAAACTGATAATTGAGTAAAGTTGGTATATCAAGTGTCCCAGCCTCCCAATACATAACCATAAGAGCAACCAGCATAAGCACTGAACCAAGTAAAGTATATAAGAAAAACTTTATACTTGCATAAACACGACGTGCTCCTCCCCATACACCTATAATGATAAACATTGGAATGAGGCTGCCTTCAAAAAAAACATAGAATAGCATTGCATCAAGAGCACAAAAAACACCAATAATCGCAACTTCTAGAAGAAGAAACGCAATCATATAGGCTTTTAATCTCTCTTTAACATTCTCCCAACTTGCTAAAATACAGAAAGGCAAAAGAAAAGCCGAGAGAACAACAAAAAGAATAGAAATACCATCGACCCCCATATGATAGCTAATACCACCCCCTAACCAACTGGATTTTTCAACCATTTGAAAATTTTGGTTGCTAGAATCAAATCCTATCCAAATAATTAAAGAAATAATAAAAACAAATAGAGTCGTAAAAAATGCGACATTACGTATATTATGGCGTGCTACTTCACTATCATCTTTGATAAACAAAATCAGAAGAACACCAACAAGCGGCAAAAATGTAACCGTAGAAAGAATAGGCCAATCGGTCATTAGTTTACGCCCCCGATCATCATCCATGTAATGAGCAATGCAACGCCGATAAGCATTGCAAATGCATAGTGGTAAAGATAGCCTGTTTGCATTCGAACAACTCTATTTGTAATATCAACAACACGCGCTGCAATACCATTGGGACCTAGACCATCAATAATCTTACCGTCTCCCACTTTCCAAAAAAAAGAACCAATTCTAAAGGTAGGACGAACAAATAAAAAGTTATATAATTGATCGAAATACCACTTTTGGTAAAGAAAGTGATACACTCCTGGCATAATACGCGCCATTTTCTTGGGAAGAGAGGGAGCCACAATATAAAATAAATAAGCCAACATAAACCCAAGAATCATTGCTATAAAAGGCGACCATTTTACCCAATTAAAAACATGGTGAGCATCATGAAGAATATGATTATGGCTGCTTGTAAACAATGCTCCCTTCCAAAAAGCATTATACAAGTCACCAAAAAAGTAAGGTTGGAAAACGACACCAGAAAATATTGCTCCAATAGATAAAAGAAAGAGTGGAATCAACATAACTGGAGGCGATTCATGAACATGATGCATCACATCAACTGTTGCCCGTGGTTTACCATGGAATGTCATAAAGATAAGTCGCCATGAATAGAAACTTGTTAAAAAGGCAGCAAAAACAAGAAGATAAAAAGCATATCCTGAAGCAATATTATGAGATGCAAAAGCAGACTCTATAATCGCATCTTTTGAGAAAAAACCTGCAGTCCCGAAAAGTGTTCCTGGAATTCCAACTCCGGTCAAGGCAATGGTCCCGACCATCATCATCCAATAGGTGATCTTTATATGTTTGCGTAACCCACCCATTTTTCGCATATCTTGTTCATCAGACACAGCATGAATCACAGAACCTGCACCAAGAAACAATAAGGCTTTAAAAAAAGCATGCGTAAAAAGATGAAAGACAGCAGCGCCATAAGCTCCAACACCTAATGCCACAAACATATAACCAAGTTGAGAGCATGTAGAATAAGCAATAACACGCTTAATATCATTCTGCACCAACCCCACAGTTGCTGCAAAAAACGCTGTTGTTGCACCAACAATAATAATCACGGTCAAAGCAGTTGAAGAAAGTTCAAAAATTGGCGACATACGCGCAATCATAAAAACACCAGCCGTTACCATTGTAGCGGCATGAATAAGCGCTGATACAGGAGTTGGCCCTTCCATTGCATCAGGCAGCCAAGTATGTAAAAGAAATTGTGCGGATTTTCCCATCGCACCAATAAATAATAAAAGACATGTAATGGTAATTGCCGTCTGCCCATCAAATTGCCAATCTAAAAATGTCATATTTTGTATAAAGCTCTTGTCGGCAGCTTTTGCAAAAATAGAGGCAAAATCAACCGATTGGAACAAAACAAAAATACTAAAGATTCCTAAGAGAAAACCAAAGTCTCCAACACGGTTAACTACAAAAGCTTTCATTGCGGCCTTATTAGCAGAATCGCGCTGAAACCAAAAACCAATGAGTAAATAAGAAGCAAGTCCGACACCTTCCCATCCAAAAAACATCTGAATCAAATTATTGGATGTGACCAACATAAGCATCATAAATGTAAACAAAGAAAGATAAGAAAAAAAACGAGACCTTGAAGGGTCATGGTGCATATAACCAATTGAATAAATATGCACTAATGCCGAAACACTATTCACAACAATAAGCATGACAGCTGTTAATGCATCAACATGTAAAGCCCAATTAAAGCTTAAGTCACCAACAGTCATCCAATGTAATACCAATACATCAATCGCTGGAATATGACCAAGTGCAGTACTGAAAAATACTATCCACGATAATATGGCAACAACAACCATAAAGCTACATGTTATCAATTCACTCGCACGATCTCCTATCGTTTTTCCACCTAGTGCAGCAATTAAAAAACCCAAAAGCGGAAGAAAGACAATCGTATAATACATCACTGGTTAGCCTTTCATTACATTAACATCTTCAACCGCAATGGAACCACGATTACGGAAAAAAACGACCAGAATTGCTAAACCAATGGCAGCTTCAGCAGCTGCTACGGTTAAGACAAATAAAGCGAATACCTGACCAACGAGATCATGAAGAAATGCTGAAAATGCAACAAAATTGAGATTAACTGAAAGCAATATAAGCTCAATGGACATCAAGATAATAATCACATTTTTTCTGTTGAGAAAAATTCCAGCAATACCAATTGTAAACATTAAAGCAGAAACAGTGAGATAATGTGTAATATCAATATACATCTGCATAGCCCCCCTTACATACCTTTGCCTGATTCAACTTGTTTGATTTCAATGGCACTTTCTACCGTTCTAGAAACTTGCTCCGCAATAGATTGCCGCTTTACTCCTAATTTATGACGAAGTGTTAAAACAATAGCTCCAATCATTGCAACCAATAAAATCATTCCAGCAATTTGAAAATAGAAAACATAATCCGTATAGAGAATATCACCTAATGCTTGTGTATTTGTTCGCTGCGCTAAATCTGGCATTGGTTGCGTAACATGCGTTCTCAAGACTGGAGAAAAATAGCTACTCATAAAAACAACAATCAATTCTACAGCGATAATAACACCAATAAGAGCTCCAATAGGAGCATACCGAAGAGTTCCACTCTTTAACTCAGCAAAATCAACGTCAAGCATCATAACGACAAATAAAAATAAAACAGCGACAGCTCCAACATACACAACAAGCAGAATAAGCCCTAAAAACTCTGCTCCTGCAAGTAAAAACAAAGCTGCTGCATTAAAAAATGCGAGGATTAAAAACAAAACAGAATGCACTGGATTGCGTGCTGTAATAACAATAACTGCACTTGTTAGCATAATAAAAGCAAACAAATAGAAAAATGCCGCCGCTAGATCTGTTAGCATAGGCTTCTCCTTAATTATTCAAACAATTGGTATAAACTTCATACCAGATTACAATTTATCGGAAAAATATCCGACACCTCATTTAACGATACACTTAACGATAAGGCGCATCCATCAATATATTTCGAGCAATTTCTCGCTCCCATCGATCTCCATTCAATAAAAGTTTTTCTTTATCATAATAAAGTTCTTCACGTGTTTCCGTCGCAAACTCAAAATTTGGACCTTCGACAATAGCCTCAACCGGACAGGCTTCTTGACAAAAACCACAGTAAATACATTTAACCATGTCTATATCATAACGGATAGTTCTACGTGTACCATCATTGCGCCGTGGCCCAGCTTCAATTGTAATCGCTTGAGCAGGACAAATCGCTTCACATAATTTACAAGCAATACACCGTTCTTCACCATTTGGATAGCGACGCAATGCATGCTCACCGCGAAAACGCTGAGATACAAAACCTTTTTCATAAGGATAATTAATCGTGGGTTTTGGTGAAAAAAATTGACGCATAGCTAAGAAAAAAGCACTCACAAATTCCAATAGAAGAAGTGACTTTGCCGCCTGAATAAAACCTGACATCGTAACATCTCCTCTTAAACGAAATCCGTAAACTTTAAAAAAGCAGCAGTTATCACAACCATTGCTAGTGAGAGAGGAAGAAAAACCTTCCAACCAAGCCGCATAAGCTGATCATAGCGATAACGTGGAACAAATGCTTTGACCATAGCAAACCAAAAAAATACAAAACAGACTTTTAAAACAAACCAAATGATACCAGGAACCCAATTAAGCCACCAAACATCTAAAGGAGGCAGCCAACCGCCTAAAAATAGAATAGTTGTTAATGCGCACATTAAAACAATCGCAACATATTCACCAAGAAAAAAGAGCATGTAAGGCGTTGAAGAATATTCAACCATATGACCAGCAACAAGTTCAGATTCTGCTTCCACCAAATCGAATGGAGGACGGTTTGTCTCTGCGAGCGCAGAAATAAAAAATATAATAAACATTGGAAAAAGGACCAACCAATTCCAATCGAGAAAGCTGTTAAAAGGAAGACCAAGAGTTGTACCAATTCCAGAACTTTGTTTATGAACAATTGTTGTGAGATCCAACGAACCACTTATTAAAATGACAGTCACAAGCACAAAACCAATGGAAACTTCATAAGAAACCATTTGTGCCGCCGAACGAAGAGCTCCTAAGAAAGGATATTTTGAATTTGATGCCCATCCCCCCATAATAACACCATAAACTTCAAGAGATGAAATGGCTAAAATATAAAGCAAGCCAACATTAATCTTTGCAACCTCCCAACCCTCATTGACAGGAATAACAGCCCAAGTTGATAAAGCAAGTGTCGCTGAAACAAAAGGAGCTAAAAGAAAAACACCCTTATTTGCACCTGCAGGGATAATAGGCTCCTTAACAACAAATTTAATTAAATCTGCAAAAGACTGTAACAAACCCCATGGTCCAACAACGTTTGGTCCACGACGCAATTGTACCGCTGCCCAAATTTTTCTATCTGCATAAAGAAGATAAGCAACTAAGACCAAAAGAACGACCAAAAGAAGAAGTGTTTTTCCGATTATAATGAGTAATGGCAACAGCCAAGTCATAAAGAAATCATACATCATTATTCCTTTTCCTTTGCCCTTACTTTACTGTTTGTGTAGCATGGTTTTTTGCAAGAGATGAACATTCAGCCATAACAGCAGAAGCACGTGCTATCGGATTTGTTAAATAAAAATCTTTAACCATAGAAGTAAATGCTTGACTCTCGAGAGAAACCATTTTTGAACCAAGCGCCTTAAGACCACTTATATCAGAAGGCACTATATCATCAACAGCACAAAGGTGTGGATAATCGTTAAACAAGCATTGCCTTAATTGAGAGAGAGAATCAAAAGGGAGCTTTTGTCCTAAAATATCCGATAAAGCACGCAAAATAGCCCAATCTTCTTTTGCTTCACCTGGAGCAAAACCAGCCCGATTTGTCATTTGAACACGTCCTTCTGTATTCACATAAAGCCCTGATTTTTCAGTGTAAGCAGATGCAGGCAAAATAACGTCAGCAGCATGTGCACCATTATCACCATGGCTCCCAATATAAACTGTAAAAGCTTTTGTATTGGCTAATTCTAGTTCATCAGCACCAAGCAAAAATAGAACTTCACAGGTTTTAAGTATATTTGCAACCCCAAGCTTAGAAGTAAAGCCTATGTCCAACCCTCCAACAATTGATGCTGCATTATGAAGAACCCCAAACCCATTCCATGTCTCACTAAGAGCACCAATATTATCAGCTAATTTAGCAAGACTTTTTAAAACAGATAAACCTTCATTTCCTGAAACCGCTCCCTCTCCGATAAGAATAAGGGGCCTCTTCGCTTCTTTTAAGACATTAAAAAAAACATCCTCTCCACGAATAAGTGTCGTTAATGTATCACTCCCAGATCCAAGGTAAGAATAAGGATAACGTAAATCGACTTTCTCTCCAATTAATGCAATAGGAAAATTGCCCATCCGTTGGCGCTTTAAAATACGCGCATTTAAAACAGCTGCTTCATGACGTGGATTAGATCCCACAATAAGCAGTGCATCAGCCTGTTCAATACCTACAATTGTAGGATTAAAAATATAACTCGAGCGCCCAAACTCTGGCGATAAAGCCCCCCCTCTTTGACGACAATCAAAAAGCGTTGAGCCCAAAGAGCTCAATAATGCTTTAAGGGCATACATTTCTTCAACAGAAGCAAGATCCCCCGCAATGGCTCCAATTTTTTCTGGAAAAATTTTAGAGATTACCATTTTGATTTTTGCAAAAGCTTCTGTCCAACTGACAGGTTGAAGCTTTCCATCTTTGCGTACATATGGCTTATCAAGCCGCTGATTCCGTAATCCATCCCAAATAAAACGCGTTTTATCAGAGATCCATTCCTCATTTACATCTTCATTTGTACGCGGCATAATCCGCATAACTTCACGGCCGCGGCTATCAATACGGATAGCACTACCAAGCGCATCCATCACATCAATCGATTCCGTTTTTACCAATTCCCATGGACGGGCATGAAACGCATAAGGTTTTGAAGTTAAAGCTCCCACTGGACAAAGATCAATAACATTTCCCTGTAATTCAGATGTCATAGCTTTTTCAAGATACGTCGTAATTTCAGCATCTTCACCACGACCGATCAAACCAAGCTCAGAAATACCTGCAACTTCCGTTGTAAAACGAACACACCGTGTACAATGAATACATCGTGTCATAACAGTTTTGACAAGAGGTCCAATATATTTATCTTCTACAGCACGTTTATTTTCTGTATAACGAGAACAATCTCGTCCATAAAGCATTGCTTGATCTTGAAGATCACACTCTCCCCCTTGATCACACACTGGACAATCCAAAGGATGATTAATGAGAAGAAATTCCATAACACCTTCACGTGCTTTTTTTACCATCTCCGTATTGGTAAAAATCTCAGGTACCTCACCGTTAGTCCCTAATCGTAAATCACGAACCCCCATAGCACAAGAAGCCTGAGGTTTTGGAGGACCACCTTTAACCTCAACTAAACACATACGACAATTTCCAGCAATTGACAAAGATTCATGAAAACAAAAACGTGGAATTTCTACCCCAGCCGCCTCAGCAGCCTGAAGCAACGTGTAGTAATCAGGAACTTCAATCTCTTTGCCATCAACTTTGATATTTATCATCACCCATCCAACCTGCAGATAACCCACTTAAAATTTGCATTCGGTTGCTCTTAAAACAAAATCCTTTATTAAACCGCTTCTAAAGCAATATTTTTGCTTTGGACTACATTTCGCGTGTATTCATCAATTCTACGCTCGATTTCCGGACGAAAATTACGTATCAACCCCTGTACAGGCCATGCGGCAGCATCACCAAGCGCACAAATAGTGTGTCCTTCAACCTGTTTAGACACTTCAAACAAAAGATCAATCTCGCGTTTTTGCGCTCTTCCCTCAACCATACGCCCTAAAAGACGCATCATCCATCCCGTCCCCTCACGACACGGTGTACACTGACCACAACTCTCGTGCTTGAAAAAAGCAGCTATACGCCAAATTGCCTTGATAATATCGGTTGATTTATCCATAACAATCATTCCCCCTGTGCCAAAAGAAGACCCGACATCTCGCATCCCATCAAAATCCATGATCGCATCGATCATATCCTCACCACGAACGACTGGACAAGAAGCCCCCCCTGGAATAACTGCTAAAAGATTATTCCATCCACCACGAACACCACTCGTATGTTTTTCAATTAATTCACGGAATGAAACACCAAGAGCGTCTTCAAATGTACAAGGTGCATTAACATGCCCTGAAACCATAAATAATTTCGTTCCAACATTATTTGCTCGTCCGATTGATGAAAACCACGAAGCCCCCCGCCGCAAAATCGTTGGAACAACGGCAATAGACTCTACATTATTTACTGTTGTTGGACAGCCATAAATCCCCATATTGGCAGGAAATGGCGGTTTAAGCCGAGGTTGTCCCTTTTTCCCCTCAAGACTTTCAAGAAGAGCCGTTTCTTCACCACAAATATAAGCACCAGCTCCATGATGAATAACAATATCACAAGCATGCCCATATTTCGTTTTTTTACCAAGTAAACCCGCATCATAGCATTCATCAACGGCAGCTTGAAGCGCTTCACGTTCACGAATATATTCACCACGAATATAAATAAAAGCAACATTGGCTCCCATAGCAAAAGTAGCGATTGCACATCCTTCAATCAAAGTATGGGGGTCATGACGTAAAATATCACGGTCTTTACAAGTTCCAGGTTCAGATTCATCGGCATTGACAACCAAATAATGAGGACGCCCATCACTCTGCTTTGGCATAAAGGACCACTTCATTCCAGTAGGAAAACCAGCACCACCACGACCGCGTAAACCCGATGCCTTCACTTCATCAATGATCCAATCACGACCTTTGTCAATCATTTCTTTCAGACCATTCCAATGCCCACGCAACATCGCAGCCTTTAATGATTTGTCTTTTAAACCATAAATATTGGTGAAGATACGATCTTTATCAGCTAGCATACCCCACCTTTTTTTCTATTACCCATAGCATTTTCCGCTTTTCCTCAAATGCAATTTTTAAATATCTTTTCAAGACTTCTTACTTTTCGTTAAATGTTGCCATCATGGGTAGAATAATAAAATATTTTCTCAAGAAAAATACTTAATTATGTTCCCCATTCTTTCCTTATCCTTTTTTGGTGAAGACTTGAGAGATCTTTTTTTCTTTCTCATCATCAATAAGAGAAGTTAAACCACTAATCGGTTCCGACGATTTACGACTATTTTGCGGACCAACCGCTATCTCAGAACCCTTCCCTGCTTCAAATGCATCAATAATTTCTTCAAGGCGTTCAGCTGTAAGATCTTCATAAGTATCTTTAAAAATCATAACCATCGGAGCATTCACACAAGCACCAAGACACTCTACCTCTTCCCATGATAAGGTTCCATCCTGATTGGTCGCAAAAGGTTCATGATGAATTTTTTTCTGACAAACTTTAATCAATTCATCAGAACCACGTAACATACAAGGCGTTGTACCACAAACTTGAATATGCGCTTTTGTTCCAACAGGCTTAAGCTGAAACTGAGTATAAAAAGTCGCAACTTCTAAGACACGGATATAAGCCATGGAAAGAATCTGAGCAATATGCTCAATTGCAGCACGTGTCACCCAACCATCTTGCTCTTGAGCACGCATTAATAATGGAATTACAGCAGACTGCTGACGCCCTGCAGGATATTTTTTTATGGTATTTTTTACCCATATCTGATTTTCTTTTGTAAAAGAAAACTCCGCAGGCTGATAAACATCATCTGCAAGACGGCGTACGGACATTAGCGATCAACCTCCCCAAAAACAATATCAATCGAACCCAAAATAGCTGTAGCATCTGCTAACATATGACCTCTGGTTAAAAAATCCATAGCTTGGAGATGAGCAAACCCAGGAGCACGCAACTTGACACGATAAGGCTTATTGGTTCCATCAGAAACAAGATAAACACCAAACTCACCCTTCGGAGCTTCCACAGCAACATATACTTCTCCAGGAGGTGTATGAAAACCTTCCGTATAGAGTTTAAAGTGATGAATCAGTGCTTCCATCGAGCTTTTCATTTCACTCCGCGTCGGTGGTACAATTTTGCGATCCAAGCTCGAAACCGGTCCATTTTTTTCAGTACTCAGTAAACGCTCCACACATTGGTGCATAATTTTCGCTGATTGACGCATTTCTTCCATACGAATAAGATAGCGATCATAACAATCGCTATTTTTACCTATAGGAATATCGAATTCCATTTCATCGTAACATTCATAAGGCTGACTTTTACGCAAATCCCATGGAACACCAGCTCCACGAATCATAACCCCAGAAAAACCGCGTGCCCAAGCTTCATCAATACTTACAACGCCAATATCCACATTACGCTGCTTAAAAATCCGATTTGGGGTCACAAGCGCATCAAGTTTTCCGAGAGAAACAAGAAATGGATCAATAAAATCACCAATATCCTCAACTAAAGATTCTGGTAAATCTTGATGCACGCCACCAGGACGAAAATAATTTGCATGAAGACGAGCACCACAGGCACGCTCATAAAAAATCATCAATCTTTCACGTTGCTCAAATCCCCAAAGCGGTGGTGTTAAAGCACCAACATCCATTGCCTGTGTCGTTACATTAAGCAAATGATTAAGAATACGCCCAATTTCAGAAAACAAAACACGTATTAATTGCCCTCTTTTAGGAACTTTTATATCTAATAACTTTTCAATAGCAAGAACAAAAGCATGTTCCTGATTCATAGGAGCAACATAATCCAAACGATCTAAATAAGGACCAGCTTGGATATAAGTCTTTGTTTCCATTAATTTTTCAGTACCGCGATGCAACAACCCAATATGTGGATCTACACGCTCAACAACTTCACCGTCCAGCTCCAGAACCATGCGCAAAACCCCATGCGCGGCAGGGTGCTGCGGACCAAAATTGATATTAAAGTTTCGAACATTGACCTCAGCCACAATCAACCCCTTGCTTTTTAAAAAACTTCATATCAAATATCAAAAAATCTATCACGCTAAAAAATATTTAATTATTTAAGAAATACAGTACTCTAATATAATGCCTTATCAAAACCAATATTATTTTTTTTCATCTGCTTTCCCATCACATGGCAAAGTATACTGTCCTCCTCCTTCCCAAGGAGAAAGAAAATCAAAATTACGCATCTCTTGGCGAAAAACAACAGGCTCATAAATCACCCTCTTTGCTTCATTATCATAACGGCATTCAACAAATCCTGTCACAGGAAAGTCTTTGCGTAAAGGATATCCTTCAAACCCATAATCTGTTAAAATCCGCCTCAAATCCGGATGTCCTGAAAATAAAATCCCATACATATCATACGTTTCACGTTCATACCACTCTGCGCCAGGATAAACCGTGCAAGCTGAAGCAACAGGAGTATTTTCATCTGTACGAACTTTTACACGTAAGCGTAAATTCTCACGAGGAGATAACAATTGGTAAGAAACATCAAAGCGCTTATCGCGAGAAGGATAATCCACACCACTAATGTCTGTAAGATTAATAAATTGACAGCAAGAATCATCACGAACAAACATTAAAACATCGATAATTGCATCAAGACGTGCCACAATGGTCAATTCACCAAAAGCAAGAACAGTCTCTTCAAGCTTATTTTTTAATTTGTTTTCCAAATAAGCAGCAAGCTCAACCAATGTTTCATCCACCATGACAAGAAAACTCTCTATCGCTCTATGGATCCGGTACGACGGATTTTTTTCTGTAGCAACAATATGCCGTATAATAATGCCTCTGCTGTAGGTGGACACCCTGGGACATATATATCGACAGGCACGATACGATCACATCCCCGCACTACTGAATAGGAATAATGATAATATCCCCCACCGTTTGCACATGATCCCATAGAAATCACATAACGTGGCTCTGGCATCTGATCGTACACTTTTCTTAAAGCAGGAGCCATCTTATTTGTTAGAGTACCTGCCACCACCATCACATCTGACTGGCGGGGTGAAGCTCGTGGTGCATATCCAAAACGCTCATTATCATAATGAGGCATTGAACATTGCATCATTTCGATAGCACAACAAGCCAAACCAAAACTCATCCACATTAAAGAACCGGTACGTGCCCAAGTAATCAAAGCATCTGCCGAGGTAACTAAAAAACCCTTATCTGACAATTCAGCATTGATATCACGAAAAAACTCATCGTCAGATCCTATCAGCCCACCAGTATTTGGATCAATGATTCCTTTTGGTTTTGGAGCCTCAATCGTTGAATTATTAGATCTTAATTCCATTCAAGGGCTCCTTTTTTCCATTCATATATAAATCCAATAGTCAAAATCGCTAAAAACACAATCATCGACCAAAAGCCAAACATACCTATTGATTCGAATGAAACAGCCCAAGGAAAAAGAAATGCAACTTCAAGATCAAAAATAATAAATAAAATTGATACCAAATAGAAACGAATATCAAACTTCATGCGTGCATCACTAAATGAATTAAACCCACATTCATAAGCCGATAATTTTTCAGGATCGGGGGAACGATATGCTACAATATAAGGTGTAATCAACAAAACTCCAGCAATAACCGCTGACACAATAATGAAAATTAAGACTGGCAAATAAGAGCTCAATAAATAAGCCATAACCCTCTTCCATCGTAACGAAATGCCTGAGTTTAACACAATGATTCAATATTGCGTGACCAAACAGACAAATTTAACAATCGCTCTATTAACTCTATTCATACTGCTTCAAAGGCATACAGAGCGATACTTTTCTTATCGGCATAGGTAACGCAGAGCAAAGAAAGACGCAAGCCCTATTCTTATAAACCATATAAAAAGAAAGAAAATATTTATTCCCCAATCAAACACTCCACCACATTACTCATAGCATATGGATATTTTAAAAAGGAAATTTTATAAGGAATCACGAAATGGCGCGAGTGACGGGGCTCGAACCCGCGACCTCCGGCGTGACAGGCCAGCACTCTAACCAACTGAGCTACACCCGCGCATTTTTTTCGAACCAATTTAATTGGGTACAAGCGGTCGTGTAAGGGGTTCATGCGTTTATGTCAAGAAGGATTATGCATTTTTAAAAAAAATTATCAAATCCTATCTTTATTCTTGCGTTTAGAAAAATTTTTCCTTAAAGAGTTTCCATTCAATTGCTGATCATTGCATTGGGCGATTAGCTCAGCTGGTAGAGCGCCTCGTTTACACCGAGGATGTCGGGAGTTCGAGTCTCTCATCGCCCACCATATAGCTTTATATTCCTATTCAGTTATTGATTCTTCATATATTTTTTAAAGATTAAGGGATGCCTAAATAAAGTTAGGGGAATATGGTTTTTACTCTTTCCTTTACAAAGCGCATTCTTTTTGCCAGCTTTCTCTAACAATTTTTTAATAGTTCTAAATCTTCTTGTGAAATAATGTTTATCAGTCTAGCAAACATACCAACAGCTTCACATCTAAATGTATCAGAAGACTTTATAGTGAAACTTTTACAACAAGAATCCGATTCTCTTTTCAAAATTTCTGCTACCTCTTGATCTAAATCATAGAGTTCAATGATCTTTTCTTCCATGCCAATAGGTAGAGATTTTTTGCTAATCTCTACAGAAGATAAAAATGATACAGATATGTCTAATTTCTTAGCCATATCTAAGAGACGTTCGGAGTGATCAATACGAAGTTTGCGTAAAGTTTTACAAAAGGGTGTTAGCATTTAAATAAAACTCGTAAGAGTATAAGCTTTACGGCATAAACTGAGAAAATTATCCACCAATAATATGTTTCACGCAATCAGCAATGTGATTTACTTTCTTTGCATTAGCAGCAACTCCATTAAATTTTTTTATAATCCAATCATCTCCTGTTCCAAGGTGTGTAATCCATGTTTTTTGAACAATAGGCTCAACAGCCCTCACAGTTTCTTCAGTAGATGTAGTTAATTCCAGAAATCTTTCACAAACAATTCGAGGCGCTTCAAAATCATTTGCTTCATTACGTACGGTAAATAAATTATCCAAATTATCGTCGTTAATAAGATAAGGGGAATGCGTCGAATAAATTACTTTATTGCCCTTTATGCTCGATAAAGTTTGTAAAGAGCTTAATATTTTTCTCTGTGGGTGAATATGTAAATTATTTGCTGGCTCATCCAATAAAAAAATTATTCCATTTTTGCTTCTATGCCTGCGAACTTCTGTAAGGACTTTAAAACAAAAAAAACAACTAAACCCTTTACTTCTCTCATGTAAATAAAAAAAGAGGTTATTTGCTTTAATTTGTAAACAATAATCTACAAAACCACTATTAGATTTTTCTATTATACAATCATCAAAAAGGCTCTTCCCTTCAGTAATATCCACCCAACCTTCCTTCACTACTGACTTCAAATAACCATTGATCAATCCTATACGCTGCTTAACAGCATCGTTGTCATCACAATCAACAATATCTTCCTGAAAACCAATACCAAGATTTTTTTCTTATTTTGTACTCGATTGGATGAGCCATAAACATACCGACATGCTTGGCTCGCATCTCCAAGGCAAGTATGGGGATTGTAAGTATTTGTGAACATGTTCCATGTTTCTTTCCACCAGTTACTGCCAGCAGGTATTGTCTCATAAGTATAGCCATTGCCGCTAATAATTCTGCTTACAAAGTCATATCTATTCCCATCAAAACCAATAGTGGTTTGTTTGCCATCACTCACATAACCTAACAGACCGGATGCAACTAAAACATTAGCCGCTGGTCCATGGAAATTGATCGTTGTATTGCCAGCTACATCATTTACACCTTCTTGTTTGAAAGAATTCATCATAATTAAAGCCTGTCAAACTGCCACAACTATGGGCATCAAAATGCAATCCTGTGTTACCATAGCGAGACATTAGATCTTTTGCTTCTTGTGTTGAATTGGTCAATCCCAAAAAAGTCTGCCTTCCAGAAGCTTCTGATAGCCCGCGACCAGAAGTTCTGAGATAGCAGAATTGGCTTCTGGGAACACAACAAAATAAAGTGGTGCATTTTTATCCTTCGCATATTGAATCGCATAAACAGCAGCTTCCTCTGGTGGAGTAAAGATGCCATTAAAGGAGACATGAACCTTGCCATCAGAACCTTTTTGTAAATTCTGTTGTTTTTCATCCGTTAAATAATGATATTGCAGCTGTGGGTTTCCATGACTGTCTCTTATAGGATTTCCATTTTCATCGGTTGCATAGATCACATTGCCATTTTCATCGTGATCCACGGTAGCTAGATGACAAGACATTGATTTATAATGATAATTTACTGTTTTGTATGTTGATTGAGAGTCTCGAATAACGTAAGATTCTCTCATTTCAAACCTGCTTATCTTGAATCAATCAAAATCATTCCCTTGCACGTCAAAAGCGGGATGAATGTGTGGATCAAATTTGTATAAGAAAGGATTAAAAAATGGCTCTTATGAACCGTCGGATTGTCCGAAACATTAAAGCCGATCTCATTATTATTAGTGAGGGTTGGTATAAGATAAATATAATAATCCTTGCCTGCTTCAAGAGGTTTTGTAATAAGAAAACTCACACCCTTTGTAAGACGGTGCAAGGTGTACCTATTCCCATGCTCTCCACCATGATAACAGCGAAAAAATGCGCCGCTGTTGATTATAATACCTCTTCTTTTTTGCAAATCCGCTTCCCGAATTCTTTGTGGTTGAACAAAACGCACATTCTCTAAAAAATAAGTAGAAAAAGAATTTACACTACCTTCAAGAAAAGAAAGACTGTCACTGTTCCTCTGTGCCTTCTCTTGAACTTCTGTCAATGCACTTTTTGCTTCTTCCGCTAAAGCTTTTGCCTCAGAGGCGGCTGTATTCGCAGAATTTGTCGTTGCTGTCACCGTGTCTAATGAACTANCTTCTTTTGCTTGCTCCGCAACACTCTTCGCTTCTTCTGCTGTCGACTTCGCAGTCTCGGCTACTTCCTTGGCTTCTTCTGATAAACTTTTTGCACTCAAAGCGGTTTGGCTTGCATGATCACTCGTGGATTTTGCTTCATTGGCTATTGTTTCTAAGCCTTCTGCTTTAGATTTTGCATCGCTAGCCTCTCTTAGTGCTTGATCTACTTTCTCTGTTACACTCTCTGCTGCACTTTTCGCCGCTTCCGCCAAACCCTTCGCTTCTGAAGCTGTTTGCGAGGCTTGTTCCACTCCTGTTTGCGCCGATTCGGCAACTCTCTTAACAGAGGAAATGGAGGCTTTAACTTCATCACACGCATCCTTTGTCTGTTCTGAAAGAGCCTTTGCCTCTTCTGATGTGCTTACCGCTGTCTCTGATTGTGACAATGCATTGAATTATAATGATAATTCACTGTTTTGTATGTTGAATGAGAGTCTCGAATAACGTAGGATTCTCTCATTTCAAAGCTGTTTATCTTGAATCAATCAAAACCACTCATTTGCACATAACAAGTGGGATGAGTGTGTGGATCAAATTTGTATAAGAAAGGATTAATGACAATAGAAGAATCTCAACTGGAGAAAAGACCAGATGAAAAAATACGAGCTCACTGATGAAATAAAAGAATTTCATGATACAAGAACCGATAAAAGTAAAAAACTTTATCGCATACGTGCATTAAGAGATTTTAGAAATATTAAAAAAGGTTACTTAGGCGGCTATATACAAAAAGAAGACAACCTATCGCATGAAGGCGATTGTTGGGTTTGGCATAAAGCTATAGTTTATGGTGACGCTAAGATTTTCGGCAATGCACAAGTATTTGAACGCGCAAAAATTACAGGCAGGGCGCGTGTTTATGAAAATGCAAAAGTTTGCGGTGGAGCATATGTTGAATATGATGCGCAAATTTACGGCAATGCACAAATTTATGGTGAGGCTCGAGTTTTGGGCCATGTTTATGGCAATGCCCGTGTCTATGGAGATGCTTATATAAGTGATAAAGCACACATTTCCGGAAATATAAAAATTCTAGATGGAGTATATATTTTCGATAATGTAAATATTTCTGGTAATCTTGAAATTCGTGGACGCAATTCAATCATCTACGAAAGTGACTATTCAGCAAGCGATATAAGCTACATAAGCCGTTTCTAACACCGAAAAACCAATTTTTAAACACCAGCGTGATTCACGCCACGGGTGAATTGCGCGCAATGTAGGAAATCAAGATGACAAATTCCACTTTTTTAAAAGAAATGGCAGAAAAATATGGATTTTCTGCTGAAGAATTTCGAGAAACAATCATAAAAACTTGTATTGGATATAAAAATGCTAGTGTCATCACTGATGCAGAATTTGCCGTTTTTCTTTTTGTTGCCAATACTTATGGACTTAACCCTTTAACAAAAGAAATCTATGCACTCCCTAAAAAAGGCGGCGGCATCATACCCGTTGTTTCTATCGACGGTTGGATAAAGATCATCAAATCAAATTCTGACTTTGATGGCATGACCTTTCAAGATCAAATCAATGAGGATGGCAATATCATTGCTATCAAATGTGCTATTCGTCTCAAAGGCATTAAAGACCCTATCGAAGTCACCGAATATCGCAAAGAATGCGAACAAGACCACAGTGACCCTTGGAAAAAATACCCCGCACGTATGTTGCGCCATAAAGCTACTATACAGTGTGCTCGCTATGCTTTCGGGCTTTCCGGTATTTATGAAGAAGATGAAGCAAAACGTATCAATGAAACAAACCATAACCTACAAACGAAGTTAGTTTCTTATGATGTGCTTACGCAAATCAAACAATTAATAAACATCACTCAAACAGAAGAAGAAAAAGTGCTTGATTATGCACAAGTCGACAGGCTTGAAGATCTTCCTGATGAAGTAGCACAAAGTATTTTGGATGTTTTGCAAAAGAGACAGCATGAAAAAGAACAATCTTTCCTACAACAAAAGCAAATAGAGGCGCCTATACAAGATGCCGAATATATTCACGTCCAAGATATAGAATATGCACCACAAGAACAAAGAACGGCGGTGTGAGATGGAACAAAGAACAGCAGAATGGTTTCAAGCGCGCTTGGGTAAAGTCACCGCATCAAACATTTACAACATACTCAATAAAACTACAAAAGGATTGCCTACGAGCAAATATGAAGACTACAAAATCAAACTCATAACAGAGCGCTTAACAGGCGAAACAAGCCCCTATTATGAAACTGAAGATATGAGATGGGGTATCGAACATGAAGAAGATGCCTTGAGAGAATATGGCTTCATTTATGATGCCAATATAACAAAGTGCGGCTTTATCCAACACCCC
>NZ_JBHIPC010000086.1:0-45829 GCF_042195765.1 Bartonella sp. AP3QHHD | reverse complement strand
TGTAGCTTTACGGTAAGGCATAAATTGCTGTTAGCAAATCTTCTTTTCCCTTTGAAAGAGGTAAAGATGCAAACAGTAAGCAACGTGATCTCTTAAAAGATAAAAAGATACCTTACCTTTGACTCTGAAAAGCGTGGGATTTCATCTCTTTGTTTTTTTTAGTTAAAAATCTTTCCTGCAAACATTGTTTAGCCAGAATTGAAGAAGATAATATCATTTATCAATATAGAGGCTAAGATTATGAAGCCACAAGATTCTTCCCTCCCTCATTCCTCACAAACACCAGAAGGAGCAGGTGCAAATGAATCTTTAGAAGACCTTATTGCACGTTTGATGCAAAGTTCCATCCAAACAGAAGAAGAACATGTTGCACCGAGTTCTGACGAATTAAAAGATATTATTACAGACTTAGAAGATGATCTCGTCACCGGCCGTTGGATTAACTCTTATTATGAAAACACAGATATTAGATTGATGCCAGCTCTCGTAGAAAAAGCAAACAGCAAATATCCAGAAATGAATCTCAAATTGGCTCTTACAGCAGAAGAGTTTTCGCACGCCCTAAAAGAAGTCGTTGAGAGCGGCGCAAATTCTGCCCGATTTATAGTCAATTCGGGAAGCAAAATCCACTTTGCAGTCCTTGATTATCAAAAAGTTGATGACAAAATCTCTTTGATTATGCTTGAACCTACAACATTTCAGAATATCACGGCTTGCAAACTAGGGATAAAAATAAATCAAACCCTTCAATGTCTTCAACTGCCTCCTTATTCTTTTACCACGGCAGAAATGGATATTCAGCGAAGCTCTTCTGAATGCGGGATGTTCAGCTTAAGCCTTGCCAAAAAGCTTCATCTTGAATCTGATAAATTAGCAAGACTGCACAAAGATAATGTTAAGGGTGTATTATGTGAACCCAATTCATCTGTATATGCTGAAAAGTTAGATTCCTATCTTCCAACCACTTTTTATAAACACACACAAGGAAGAAGACGTCTAGAACACTATTTAAAAGCCAATCCCGATGCTGAACATGAAACAGTCAACAAAAAAGGTGAAACTCTGAGAGAGAGATTTGAAAAAAACTTAAGAGAAACAGAGGGAAAAACTGTTTCCGTTTCTTCCCACCAAAAAAGGCTCACTGAATACAAATCTTTAACGATGTAATTGAGGCTTTTTCCATATTCCTATTCATCAAAGAACGAAGAGAGGCTGCTTTACGGCTAAGATTTCTCTAAGCAAACCAGCTTTTGCGTTCATAAAACAAAAATAGCAAACAACTTTCCTCTTAAAGAAAAAACACCTTTGTCCTATAAAAACCAGCCCCTCTTAAAATTGTATCAAAATTCTACAGCTCTTGTTAGCCTAAAGCTCTGTGTAACAATGAGACTCTTTGGATAAGCAAAACGTTTGATACATAAAATATTTAATGCTTTCGTCTTCAGTAAAAGCATATGTCTTGTTTTTCTGAGAGTATCCACTTCGTATCTCAAACACCCCCACATCAATGCCATACGACCAAACAACCGCAATAGACCACACTTATCGTGCATCAACCAAACAACCGCCCGTACCCCAAGAAGGCTCCATCAAAAACACCAGGACAAGCTCTTAAAATCTACAACCTCTCTTAACGGAAAACACCAGCCCAACCATTATTCCACTTGACCAACCATTACCCCACTTGGCCAACCATTCCCCATTCCCTAAGATGTCACAACCAACCTTTTGATTTCATAAAAGTTTCACATCTCTTCTGTTTTTGAAGCGTGAAAAAATTCATTTTTAATCTGTCAACCAGCCTCACGTTACCGTGAGGCTTTATTTTATGGAGAAGCAAATGAGAAAAATATCAGCAGCAGGGCTTGCACTCATTAAACAATGGGAAGGATTGCGTTTACATGCCCATAAAGATGCCATCGGGGTGTGGACAATTGGCTATGGTCATACCAGCACGGCTGGCAAACCGTTCGTTCACAAGGGCATGATCATTACTGAAAAACAAGCAGAAGAAGTTCTTTCTCAAGATTTAAGACAATTTGAAAATACCGTTGAAAAACATGTGACGGTTTCTTTAACGGATGAACAATTCGCCGCGCTCGTATCGTTTTGCTATAATATAGGAACATCGGCTTTTTGTAATTCGACCCTGCTCAAAAAACTCAATAATGGCGAATATGAAGCCGTCCCTGCTGAGTTACAAAAGTGGACTAAAGCAGGAGGAAAACGTCTTCACGGTTTAGTGCACCGTCGTGCAGCAGAATCGGGATTATGGGCAAAAGGAGCTTATGTTTCTCCCAACTACCAAACTGTAGAAACGCAAGTTCCAATGGGATTTTTCAAAGCAGAAGCGCTTACACCGATTATTGGTTCTTTTTCTGGACTTGGGGGCTTATTGGCAGGCAATGGTCCCATCCAATGGGCATTAGCAACCATTATGGTTTTAGCCGCCTGCGTTGGCATTTTCTTTGTGGCAAAACGGTTTCGGGAGCAGAGCTTATGATGTGGTGGTTGAAAAAAAATCTGATGATAACAGGAGCGGCTCTGACCGCTTTTTTTATCGCTTTAGCAAAAGCTTTCACTCTTGGAAAGAAAGTTGAACAACAAAAGCAAATAGAAAAAACGCTAAAGTCATCAACAACACGGCTAGAGGTGGAAAATGAAATTAATCAAAAAAGTGATGCTGATGTACGCGCTTCTCTTACTCACTGGTTGCGCGATAAAAACAATCAATGAGCCTTTTTCTTGCGTTGGTTGGATGCCCATTTATTTAGACAAAAAAGATCTCAATATCATCAGTTCAAATCTCGCAAGAGATATTTTAAAGCATAACAAACAAGGGGAACACATGTGTGGGTGGAAACATGGCTAGAAAAAAAACGGAAAAACAAACAGAGCTTACAGAAAAGGAAAAAGAAGTCCTACAAGAAATCATCACAACGTATAAAAGTGTAAAAATGATGTCACGCTATACGAAATGGATTATATTCATCATTTTCTTATTAGCACTTGATTTTTCACGGATCGTAGATGTGCTGGGAAGTATTTTTACACAAAAATCGAATATTCAGCTCTAAAATAAATAAAAAACGTGAGACGTGTTAAATCTTTTAAATATAAAAAGCCATTCGTTATTTTTTGAAAACATGGAGATTTTATTGATGATTTTTCATGTCTCACGAGAAATTTTTATACACTCTTCACAAACACTTTCATGAAATGAATTTAGGGGTATGAAGAGAGATTTTTAACCAACGCGTAAGTCAGCAACTTTGGTAACATAAGAAAAGGATCATACCAACATACATTTTTTAATAAACTATTGATATTCAAATGATTTTATACTCTTCATAAATAGCATTGCCAAGAATTTGTATTAAAAGACATTTCTTTTAAAGAAGTGCATAAACAAGCAATGTAATGGTAGCCTTACATAAAGCCTCTCATCTTTACGTTGAATAAAAAAGCAAGCCGGCTCCTCTCACCCTCCCAATTCCCTGCCTTCCAATTCCCTGCCTCTCAATTCCCTGCCTCTCAATTTCCACCCTCTCAATTCCCTTATGTTCTATGCATAAAGGTCAAGTTGAAGAGAATATATGGAAAATCCTTGGCTCGAAAATATGAAAAGAAGGCATGAGGCTACAACAGAATTTCGCGTGCCTTTATCATCAGAAGCATTAAAAATTCTAACACAAGCACGCCTACTGTCTTGTCATGATTTTTTTCGGCTACCTGTCATGGTCCCCTTAGTTCAAAAATGGCTCCCCACTCAAGAATTTTCTGTCACAATATAGGCAACAAACAGAACTTGAGTATAACAATATGGGTTTGGCTCCAGTTTAGGTGATGAGCTTACCGAAAAAAAGATGAGAGCAAGGCGAAAAATTAGCTTTTATCTTTAAGCTTCTCAAATGGAGCAGTCTCCCCATTTCAGAGATCAACGAAACAGAGAGATGCTTATTCTCCTATGCAAAAGCTTGAAATACCAGCATCTTATTCATAAAAAACAAACCAGCCCCATCATGCTCTTTTCAACTCTGTCTTTCCAACGCTCAATAGGTACTAACTCTTAACTACTGACTCTTTTTAACTACTGACTTTTAATGATTGCGTTGGTTCATAAAAACCGTAGTGACCTCTCACCTTATGAAGCACAAACCCAGGATTTTTTAACGGGGCATGCATAAACCTGAAATGAAAAAACAGAACTGTATTAGGAATAACTGACTATAAATCAAAGAATTATATTTTTATTAGCACAATATTTTCAAAGGAAACCACGATCCCCGCACAATAGAAACATTTCATAAAAACAAGAGAAAAAGCCAAGAACCGAGAATGAGATTCATTCACAATAACGGTAGATCAACCAGTGGAGAATAGAACAATCCTATAAGATAAAGAAACTGTCATAAAAGGAAAAACTGTATGAAACGTGAAAAAGCATAAAAAAAACGGGCACAGAAGACCCGTTTCTTTATTATTTCTATGGAAAAGAGCTTAGAAATCCATTCCACCCATTCCGCCCATTCCACCAGCAGGCATCGGAGGCATTGGTGTATCTTTCTTTGGAACTTCAGCAACCATTGCTTCTGTTGTGATCAGAAGGCTCGCAATTGAAGCCGCATTCTGAAGAGCAGAACGCACAACTTTCACAGGATCAACAATTCCCAAAGCAATCAAATCACCGAATTCACCAGTTGCGGTATTGTAACCATAAGTGTCAGCATTATTTTCCAGCACTTTGCCCACAATAATAGCAGCTTCTTCACCAGCATTGCTTGCAATCTGGCGCGCTGGTGCTTGTAGAGCACGACGAACGATACTAATACCAGCTTCTTGGTCAGGATTACTTCCCTTAACGGTCAACGCATTTGCTGCACGCAACAATGCGGTACCACCACCAGCAACAATACCTTCTTCAACAGCAGCACGTGTTGCATTCAAAGCATCATCAACACGGTCTTTCTTTTCTTTCACTTCAACTTCTGTTGCACCACCCACACGGATAACAGCAACACCACCAGCGAGTTTAGCAAGTCTTTCTTGCAATTTTTCACGGTCATAGTCAGAAGTTGTTTCTTCAATCTGAGCCTTGATTTGATTGACGCGAGCAGTAATTTCAGCCTTTTGTCCAGCACCATCAATAATGGTGGTGTTTTCTTTAGAAATATTCACTTTCTTTGCACGTCCAAGCATATCCAAAGTGACATTTTCAAGTTTAATGCCCACATCTTCAGAAATAACCTGTCCGGATGTCAAGATAGCGATATCCTCTAACATTGCTTTACGACGGTCACCAAATCCAGGAGCTTTTACAGCAGCAATTTTCAAACCACCACGCAATTTGTTGACAACGAGCGTTGCCAAAGCTTCACCTTCCACATCTTCAGCGATGATGAGAAGTGGTTTTCCAGACTGAACAACAGCTTCAAGCACAGGAAGAAGAGATTGCAAATTAGACAATTTCTTTTCGTGAATGAGAATGTAAGGATCATCAAGATCAGCGACCATTTTCTCAGCATTTGTGACAAAATAAGGGGAAAGATACCCACGGTCAAATTGCATTCCTTCAACGACTTCTAATTCCGTTTCAGCAGTTTTAGCTTCTTCAACGGTAATGACGCCTTCATTGCCCACTTTTTCCATAGCATCAGCGATCATTTTACCGATTTCAGCAGCGCCATTAGCGGAAATTGTTCCCACCTGTGCAATCTCTGCTGAAGTTTGAATTTTTTTTGCTTTTTTGAAGAGGTTTGCCACCACTTCTTCAACAGCAGCATCAATCCCACGTTTAAGATCCATTGGGTTCATGCCCGCAGCAACAGCTTTAACACCTTCTTGCACAATAGCTTGTCCTAAAACAGTTGCTGTTGTTGTTCCATCACCAGCAATATCATTGGTTTTAGAAGCAACTTCGCGCAACATTTGTGCACCCATATTTTCGAACTTATCTTCCAGTTCGATTTCCTTTGCAACGGATACACCATCTTTTGTGATGCGAGGCGCACCGAATGATTTATCAATCACCACATTGCGACCTTTAGGGCCGAGTGTCACCTTAACAGCATTAGCAAGGATGTCGACACCGCGCAACAAACGCTCACGCGCTTCACGGCCAAATTTGACTTCTTTAGCAGCCATTTAATTTCTCCTTGGAGTTTTCTCAAAATAGTACACAATGAAAAATTAAGCGCTTCAATTAGCCCATAATTCCCATAATGTCAGATTCTTTCATAATGAGGAGGTCTTCCCCATTAATCTTGACTTCAGTTCCAGACCATTTTCCAAACAAAATACGGTCTCCTGTTTTGACTTCTAAAGGCACGCGCTTTCCGTTATCATCGAGAGCGCCATTGCCAACAGCAATCACTTCGCCTTCTTGGGGTTTTTCTTTTGCTGTATCAGGGATGATAATCCCACCAGCCGTTTTATTTTCAGATTCAACCCGACGGACAACGACACGGTCGTGAAGTGGGCGGAATTGTATATTAGCCATGTTTTAAATCCTTAAAACTGAACATAATTGCATTAATCTTAAAAGTTCTTGCTAGCACTCTCAAACTACGAGTGCTAGCATGTGTTAGATATAAAATCGGCATCTCTCAATGTCAAGAATAGCCATAAAAATAATTTCTCTAAATGAAGCTTCAAAGTCTTGCCTCTTATTGCACTTTCGCGTTATCTATCTTTTTTGAGAACCCGTGAACAAAAAAGGATCTTATCATGGTTGAAACACGTCAGGAAACGGATAGCTTTGGAACGATTTCGGTACGTCAAGATCGTTATTGGGGCGCACAAACTGAACGTTCTCTGCATAATTTTAATATTGGCAGTGAAAAGCAGCCTCTTGCCATCATCTATGCTTTAGTCCTTGTCAAAAAAGCAGCAGCGATTGTAAATATGGACAAAGGAAAACTACCAGAAAATATTGGAAAAGCAATTATTGCCGCCGCTGATGAAGTGCTTGCTGGCGATTTTGATACACATTTCCCACTATCCGTCTGGCAAACAGGTTCTGGCACACAAAGCAATATGAATGTCAATGAAGTCATTGCTAATCGTGCTAGTAAGATTTTGGGAGGAAAACTTGGAAGCAAAAAACCAGTTCATCCCAATGACCATGTCAATATGAGCCAATCATCGAACGATTCCTTTCCCACGGCGCTTCACATTGCCACCACGTTGCAAACACGCCAACACTTATTGCCAATCCTTGAAGCTCTTATTGCGACATTAAAACAAAAAGAGCAAGAATTTGCAGATATCATTAAAATCGGCCGCACCCATACCCAAGATGCAACCCCTTTAACCTTAGGGCAAGAATTTTCAGGCTATCGTGCCGCATTAGAAGCCAATCTTCAACGCATTGAAAATGCTCTAACCGATGTCCAAATGCTTGCTCAGGGTGGTACGGCTGTTGGCACAGGGCTGAATGCGCCAAAAGGTTTTGACGTTGCTTTTGCGCAAACAGTGAGCACTCTCACAGAAATAACGTTCCAAACTGCCAGCAATAAATTTGAAGCACTTGCCCATCATGGTGCCCTTGCGCATTTCCACGGGAGCTTGAATGCTCTCGCTGCTGATCTGTTTAAAATTGCCAATGACATTCGGTTTTTAGGCTCTGGTCCACGTTCCGGTTTAGGGGAACTCAGTCTTCCTGAAAATGAACCAGGCTCTTCTATTATGCCCGGCAAAGTCAACCCCACGCAATGTGAAGCCTTAACCATGGTTGCATGCCAAGTTTTTGGTAATCACACCAGCGTAACCTTTGCCGCAAGCCAAGGACATTTTGAACTCAACGTTTATAAACCTGTTATTGGCTATAACGTTTTACAATCAATTACCCTTCTTGGTGATTGCATGCGTTCTTTTGATATGCATTGCATTCAAGGATTACGGGCCAATCGTGTTCATATTCACTCGCTCATGGAGCGCTCACTCATGTTAGTCACAGCTCTTGCACCAGAAATTGGCTATGAAAAAGCTGCTGAAATTGCCAAAGCAGCGCATAAAAATGATACAACTTTGCGCACCGAAGCATTAAAAGCAGGCGTTTTTGTAGAGGATTATGACCGATTAGTTGATCCTAAAAAGATGATTGCTCCCCAATAAACAACCCACTAAAAAAGATGCAAACATCTTAAAACAAATCTTTTTGTCAAAAGATCGGGGTGTAAACACCCCGATGATGACCGATAACAATTACCCACAGCGTTCATTTTAGGCTCTGAGCCGCATTTATGCTATGGGTGGTTTTGTTGCTTATATTGTACTTAAAAGGCACAACGGTTTTGGAAAGGAATGGATAATCATGGCTTAACACCCAATGGCTATACTGGCAGAAAGTGATTTAAATGGATATGACCTTAAGGTGTTTTTCATTCTAGCTTCGCGTCTTGATTTTGAAAATCTATTAGCTATCAACTAAACAGAATTAGCTCAAAAAAATCGGTGTTATCGGTATTAATAGACATAATTTCAATCGAAGTATAAAAAGATTAATGAATTCATCGTAGTTACGCTTTACAATGTTATCATTATTGATAACATTGGGTAGATAACTCTTATCTCAATGAGATAATGTGTTTATTTATAATGATAATCTAGCGTTATCCATATTGAACGAGAATCCTAAATACCGTAAGATTTTCTCATTTTAAATCGGTCCCATGTTGCATCAATCAAAATCACTGACTTGCACATCACAAACGCAATGAATGTATGAATAGAAATTGTATCCGATAAGGACAAAAACACCTCTAATGAACCACCTCAAGTGCCAAGGACTGTCACAACGGACAAAGGGGCCTGTCACAACATTGTGGAGAGGACTGTCACAACACCCCACGAACTGGCAAATATAGTAATGGTACCGGCTTGCTCCTTTATGAAGCGTAAAAGAGATGCTCAATAGATTTATTATTATACCATTCACAATCGCTGTCATGAAATGGGTTTAGGAACATTGAGAAATGTCTCTTTTATGAAGCGTGAAGATGGGAGTGCTCAATAGATTTATTATTATATCATTCACAATCGCTGTCATGAAATGGGTTTAGGAACATTGAAAAATGTCTCTTTTATGAAGCGTGAAGATGGGGGTGCTCAAAAGAGGAACAGCTGTTGGAACAAAATTCAATGCACCGAAAGGTTTTGACCTTTGCTGAAACAATCAGCTCTCTAACGGAGATATACTTGACAGCTCGCAAGAAATTTGAGGCACTTGCCCATTATGACGCCCTCACCCATTTCCACAAAAATCTGAGTGCACGCGCTAATCTGTTTAAAATTGCCAACGACATTCAGTTTTTAGGCTCTCATCCACGTTCCGGCTTTAAGCAAACGGAACGGAGAGTTTATCCGTTTTACATGGCGCATAAGAAACCTCATGAGACTTGAGATTCTCGCACTTTACTCCTTCTTATTCTTCGTATTCCATTCAATCAATCAAAACTATTCGCTTGGATTATCATAAGCAAAAGTGGCATATAGATAAAAAAGAAATAAAGTCGCTCATCCCCTCAAGTGCTCAAAAGGCTACCGCAATACAAAGCTACGCAATATCAGAAACGAGCAAAGAATATGATGGTGCCAATATGCATTTTTTACGATCAATTGAATATGTAAGCACATTGATGTCAATCATAATGGATAATACATTTAATAACAAAAAGTGTTTTAATATATATAAAATAATGTTTTTTAAATAAATAAAAAGCTTGTTTACTATACTATATTTTTTTCTAAAACACAGAGAACACCGAAGGTGTATATAAAAAATCCTGAAAAATCAATATAAACGCGGGATAATAGTACGAAAACAAGTTTTAAGAACGCTTCAATATGGTTAATTATAGATTTTATACGTATTTTAGTTTTCATAATGATATTAAGTATAGATTTTTTTAACCAATTTGTATATAATACGATTTGTATCTGAAATAAATTGGGGACGTTTTTATGAAAACAAAATGTTTAGTTGCACTATCTATTTTCACCTTCATTACCGCTTCAACAGCGCAAGCAGCAGATACGGTAATCTTTAAGCAATCAGAACCGAAGGTTTCATTGCAAGATGTTTCATCGTCACGTATTTCACCGGTTACTGTTTCTGCGCCTTTTTCTTGGTCTGGTTTTTATTTTGGAGGACAAATTGGATATTTTTCCAATAAAAATACTCTAAATTACGCACAAGAAGCTAGGGAAGGAAAATGGGCTTGGGTTGATAGAGATTTATCACCGAAACTATCAGGATTGAGAGCAGGTTTGTATGCAGGTTCTAATATTGATCTGGGAGATCTTGTTTTCGGTTTTGATACCGATATGGTCTGGTCTGGAAGGAAAAGCACCCAAACAGACAATGGAAAGAAAATTCTAGATGAATCAAACTCCATTAACATTGCCTTTAAAAAAGCTGGGATTCCTATCATAAAACCTGCAGCTCAGGGTGAAACGATATCCAACTATGGTGACATTGTTGTTAGCAGTGTAACATTGAAAGAAACGTGGTCTGGTGCCACGCGTGCGCGTATTGGTTTTGCTTCCCATCGTCTTATGCCTTATATTGCAGGGGGTATAGCCTATACACAGATGCAATATATCATGTCACTTTTATCAAAATCGCAAGAAGATTCGACAATTTTTGCTTCTGGCAATGTGTTAGATGAGACAAAAACAATGTTTGGTTACACTGTTGGTGGTGGTTTTGATCTTGCAATGACAGATAATATCATCATGCGTACAGAATATCGTTATTCAGATTTTTTTAAAAAGAAATTTGCAAACGATAACCTTAAAATCTCTTCTCAAACGCATGATGTTCGCTTTGGTATCGCTTATAAATTCTAAGTTTTGTAGAAAAATCGAACTCTTAAAAAACCCTGTTAAAAACGGGGTTTTTTAATGCCCCTTTCCCCCTAAAAAGACGTAGATTCTAAAAACCAGTACTAAACTGTAAACAAATAGTCACGAAACAATAAAGCCTCTCCCTCTCTTAAAGCAAGCTCCTATCCTCTCTCCCCCTTTCATGTAATACATTTGGAATATAAAAGCTTTACCATCATACCATTGGGCGCCATCGTAAAATAAATGAGAGCCGTTATTTAAGAGATATTTCTTTAAAATAAATATGGATATTGTGCATCAATTGCAGTTTTATAAGATAATGTTGACTTGGCCTCCCCGCTCTTAAAGGATAAAGATTCTGAAAACCCATTTTAAACACCCATTTTTAAACACCATGTCCGTTTATAAAAACACAAAAACCCTTGGGGACTCTTGGGGGATTTTAGCGGGTTTCTTTGGGCTCCTCCGCATGGAATGCCTTTAAACCTAAAGCAAGACAAACACATTTAAGAATATCCAACACACACCGAAAAAATACTGTAACGTTTCAAGGAAGTATGCCCTATATTACCACACTTCAAACAACAGTATTTTACCGCTATTGTATGCCAGAGTGGAAAGAGGATATTGCGGTTCTCTGTTTATGTAATTTCTGTAACGGGGAGACAGCTTCATTTAGGAAGCACATGAAGTTTTCAAGGTAAAAACCAATTTCCAATCTTACCATTTCCCTCTGCTTTACAACTTTCAAAAGCCTCTAAAGCACTGTCTTTTAAAGAGAGGAGATTACGCATTACCTCATGCTGGTGTTTCTCACGGATCTTTTTTGGATCACACCCTTCATATCATACGGCAGCGCTTCAAACCAAACACACTCAAATTTAAGATACTTGGGTTGCCAATTCACATGCGTGTTTTAAAGAAACAGCTCTCAAAACCCTCAAGCCCATTTTGCGACAGCACCCACAGGAATATAAAATCTATAGAGCAGCATCTCTACACTTCAATAAAAGTGCAAGCTGGCACCATCCATCATACACTTTACCTCCAATGATGCCCTTGAAACGGCATAAGAGGCATTTTTATTCATTTTTTGTAAAATTTCACTCCACGCGAGCTCATCTAGCTTGTAACATACAAGCGACATGATTTTAGTTGATTTACTATAAACAGACTTGAAATGAAAGAATCCTACGGTATTCGAGTTTTTTCATTCAACATGCAAAACATTGAACACGGTCTATAAATCCCACGTTTTATAACCCCCCATGTTTTATAAATCCCACGTTCTATAAAACAACGTGATGCGCCATAACAGGATAAAGGAAAATATTTATGAAGTGGTGCGGGTGGTCGGACTCGAACCGACACTCCTCTCGGAACCAGATTTTGAGTCTGGCGCGTCTACCAGTTCCACCACACCCGCACACTGCTATAAAAGACAGGACTATAAAAGACAGACTTGTCGATTATTCCTTTGCACTATATGAAGAAGAACAGATTCGTCAACAGAAGACTTCTCATTTTTTAAGAATTCATATCATTTTCTTATCTATTTTATGAAATACTTTCTTTATTGGATTTCTCTATCGGATTTATAGCAATCTCATTTGTAAAGTGTTTACCTCTTAAATTTATAAAAAGCCTCATGATATTAAACAAATTAAAGCTTTGGACGATTTCTTTAGCAAATCGGCGTACAGCACCACACTGGCTTGGTTTCATTGCCTTTATTGAAAGTTCTGTTTTTCCAATTCCCATAGATGTTTTATATATTCCGATGCTTCTTATCCATCAAAAGCGGGTTTATCGTTATGCTTTGATTGCGACGATCTGTTCTGTATTAGGAGGCATTGCCGGTTGGTTTATCGGACATTTTGCCTATGATACCCTTGCCAAACCCATTTTAGAAATTTATGGTAAGGTTGAAAGTTTTGAATCTCTGAAAAATAGTGCAACCCTGCAATTTCTCATCATTTTACTGATAACATCAGGTTTTTTTCATCTTCCCCCCATCAAGATTGTCACAATTTTGGCCGGTGTTATGAGTGTGCGTCTTGAACTTTTCATTCTTATTTGTATTTTTTCCAGAGGCGCTCGTTTTTATCTTCTCGCGTGGCTGATTAAACATTTTGGGCAAAAAGCAATGAATTTTCTAGTACAGCATTTTAAATGGATTGTTCTCATTGGTTGTGTTAGCCTCCTTTTAATTTATGGGATTTTCATAGCTTTTTTAAACAAGAAGCTTTTATAAGGAACAGACTTAATGGCATGCGTTTTGTCTTCTCACCCACTTTTACACAAACACCTTCATCTTGAACCCAGCAGAAAAGAACAAAGTTTATGGGCTTTTTTTCTCGCTTTTTGCTTGTCTGCCACAATAGGGATTGCCCTTGGTTTTGAATATTTCGGAGGATATCTTCCTTGCAATTTATGTCTCATAGAACGTTTTCCCTATTATGGAGCCATACCATTTTTGCTCTTAGCAGGTTTTGGGGCATGTTTTTTTCGCATAACTGCTTGGATACAACTTTTATTTTTGTGTGTTTTTGTCTTAATGTGCATCAGCCTTGTTTTAGCCGTTTATCATGCGGGTGTTGAATATGGCTTTTGGGCAGCTCCCCTCAGCTGTGGTTTAAGCGCAGTCAGAAAAACCTCAGACATTAACCAGCTGCTTAACCAATTAAACAACATTCATCCCCCTTCTTGTTCTGAAGCATCCGCACGCTTTCTTTTTCTCTCATTTGCCGGTTGGAATGTCGTCTCAAGCCTATTTTTCTCCCTTATAAGCCTCTATATTACTTCAAAAGGGCTTCTTTCAGTCCATAAAAAACTCTAACCATAAAATAGAAACGAAACCGCGTGCACTCGTTCTCTCCAATAGCTTCCCCTCTAACCAACCAACCCTCCAGTCACCAATCCCCACCCAAAACCACCCCACCGCCAAACCAACCCACCAACACCAACGAGTCACCAACATCCCTCCTCTAGCGTTGTACTCAAAAGACAAAAATAAGCAGATACATCCATTTTATGGTTTCACCTCTCTGTACTTATAAGCAACATTTTGATAAAAACTCGTGATAGAAAAGCCGTAAAATAATAAGTGAGGGGACCAATAAATATAAATGGTCTGCTATGGCTGAAGATAAGAACACAGAGCCTTCTACCCTATCACCTATTTCCTTAGATATAACCAAACTTGAAGAACCATGTGTTATGATGGAACATGATCATAATGCATGGCGCGAGCATATAAAAGAAAGAGATTTAAATGCTCCTTACGAAAAACCACCTCATATAAAACCACGAATCAAATCGGCACCACGCATCAGACAAGTTTTTTGGTGTGATTTTCCTCATGATTCGATACTCCCTGAATTTTGGAAAAAGCGGCCTGTTTTAGTGCTTTCTAAGAATGCAAAATTATATGGAAATGTGACAGTTTTACCTTTTTCAACGAAATCACAACCCAATAATCCCGCTGCGTATCCAATACAATCTCCCATAGAGAATAAAAAAGCATGGATTATCTGCAATTATGTCACAACAGTTTCTGTAAGTCGTTTAAGTTGCTCACGTACCGTTCCAAGATTATCCTGCGAAGATTTTCATAAAGTTGTAGCTCTGATGCTCAAATATTTACCGCATTTACACTATTGACTTTTGAGAAAAATAAGTGTACCTATATCAGCATACACGGCATCAGTAATGGTGGCCGCTTCCCCGCAAGGGGAGATAGGAACGAAGGAGTGGGAAACCGCTCCTTTCGTCATTTTTGGTATTTTTTTGAAAACTGCCATTTTTTGCAACCTTCCCTAGAACATATCCAACATTCATTCTCCACCGTTGTTGTTTTGAAATATCTGCGATTTGGGATAAGCAGAAGACAATATCCACACCTTGGATCCGGTAAAGTTTCCCACGGAGATTACCGAGATGTTGTACATACTTATCATTTCATTGCACAAAAAATCGTTCTGCCGTTGCTTAAACTTTATATGATTTTCCGCAATGGGAATATCTTTCCAAGATTGAAAAAAGCTTCGCTTTATATGACCACACCTCAAACGATCGTATTTTACGAGATAACAAAGAAAATTCTGTAGTAAAACAGAAATCAACACCCAACCGATTTCTATCTCTTCACCAATAACAATTGTTTATTGCCCTAACCGCATTATTTCACCTGTCACACGACCTAACATAGCTTTGCAGATAGACTTTCTTCCTCTTCTCCTAGAAACGATCTATGTTAAGCTATTTTGGGATTTACTGCTAAATTGCTTATGCTTGCACTTTGAATACCTTTTTCTCATTATACAAAAGGTAGATAAAAAAATAATTTCGTTTATCAGCTTTATTTTAAAGACACACCTATTTTTACAGGATACGTTTTCCTTTCTATCAACCCTATCGCATTTAATACACTTGTCGTTTCTAAACATGAACAACCAAGCATCACAATGGAGCAATAGACTCTCATCACTTTCATGGGCACTTGCATTGACAAGAGATAAACAAGAGTATTGATCATCACACACGGAGCAAAAATCTATAGCGACTATGCCATAGACTTTCGCCACGCACGGGTCATTCTTAAAGCATATTTATGATGAGATAATCATTTATGACATCCTTTTTGTTACGCCAAAGAACGGGTTTTGCTAACTAGTTTTACTATTGTGCAAATTTCTTAAGAAAAACTCTCACTCGCTCATAGATGACAAGATTTCTTTATGGAGAGCGCACATGACGCTCAGCTTTGACCTTTTCCATAACAAGGATAAGTTCAAATTTTAACCAACACGACAATACACCTACTCTAAACGATTTATGTACCACCTCATCCGCAACAGGCTGCTCCAATATTGGTGCATTTATCGGTGCATTGACTTGAGAATTTTTTGCACTTCCACGCACCGTAAAAAAAGAAAGTATTTTTATCATGTTGCACTCCATTTTAATTGATTTGGATTTTAAAATGCCCAAAAAAATCAAACAAAAATAGAGAGGTAAGTTACGAAAACTACAGGGTAAATTTTACTGCCCCAAAATGTCTATTTTTCCCCGCCTGAACAGTCAGAGAAACACTATAAAAATTATTTTCATTGAAAAACAATTACTTATAATCTAGGGAAGAAAAGTAAAAATCTCCCCCAGAAAAAGAGATTATCTTCAGAATTATCAAAAAAAACAGCACAATTTTAGTGATCTTTTTATTTTTTTTCTTTTGATAAAAGAGAGCTGGCAGGTGTCTTAGGCGCCCCTCCGGTAGGTTCCCAATTCGCAACAGCCGCTAATTCCTCAATAACATCCTTTTTTAACTTACCATTTTTCTTATTGTGTAAATCATATTGATCAGCATTCTGTTGCAACCATTTTGCAAGCGTTCCTTTAACAGTTTTACCACCCTCAACCTCACTCACCGCTTCCCATGCCGCAACAATAGCAGCAAGCTTTGGAGCATAACGTGGATGCGTTGGATCTTGAAACGCATATTTTTGGTCCTTAGTCTCAGCAGAATCATCCTCAGGGAAAAAAAATGGAGGGTACAGACCACGCGATGAAAGCCATTCTTTTAAATCATCAACGCGAACATATGAGGAATCTGCATCTATAAAATCCGAAAAATTATAGTACGACCATTCTATCTCTAATCGATTGCTTTTTCCCGCTTGAACGATAGCATGATAGGCTGCACGGAAATTAGCAGTTTTCTCTGATGATACGGAAAGGTTATCTTCGTAAATATCACTTTTTTCTGGTTCTAATTTGTTGACAAACAAATACTTTCCTGGATTTAATCCAACTATTAAAAGCGCTGCCTGCAGTATTGTTAGTTTTTCAGAAAGCCGCCAAAATTTCAAACCATCACTATTTTCCATATATGCTCCCTTTTTTTCTGCACAATTTCGCTCTTTTTTAAAAACATCAAAAACGTTTGTTAACGCGTAGAGATTATGCACTTTTCATATTTCAACTCATCCCATACTTTAAATAAAAACACAGCACCCACACCCCTCCTTGTGATACACAAGAAAATGATTTGAATTGCTTCAATATAAGAAGTTTTGAAGTGAGAGGAAACCTACTGAATTTTGGGCTTTCATACAAGATATCAGGCAAGTTACAAGGCGATAAATGCCCCTTCATAAAGCATAAATTTTTATGCGTGATCAAACAATTTGATATGATAATATCTCTTTCATTTATGCACTCCCACCCTTAAACCTGCCCCTGCAATTACAGCACAAAAGATAATTCATTACATCAAATCCACCTAAATGCAAAAGCTGTAACAACGCTCAATGCGCGTAAATATCATAAGAATACTGTCTTACACCTCCACAAGCAGAATGAGTGGCGTAAAACTGTACAATAAAATGCCATGCCTATAATGAACCGTTCTAAAGACTGTCGCAACATTGAGAGCTAAAGTGTATGATGATGCCAGCTTGCTCTTTTATGAAGCGTAAAGATTAAGAAGACTCAATGGAGTTTATATTATTTCATGGAAATTTTGCGGCTCTACCCTTCTATACTCTTCACGGGGACCACCCTCGCGAAATGGGCTTTTGTCCCTTGAAAAAGGTCTCTTTTAAAGAATCATCTCAAATTCCAAGAACTGTTACAGTCTTTTGAACGCATCAAATGAATGATAGAGTCGTCCTATTTTTTTCCATATATTCACAATACATTGAAATGCTCCATTCAAACATCCCTTTAGCAAAATAAAGCACATTGTCTCTTAAATTTTTTCACGCAATTATTTCTTTCATGCGCCCCTCTCGTCTCCATTTGATAAATTTCCTTGTACTTTCTCAGCATCCCATCACCTTTTTTCTCAGTGCAACCTTTTTGTAATTTGTCAGTTTTTAACTTTTAGATTGACTTTCGGTTTATTTTTCTTATGTTTTAGAATTATTCTAAAGTGCAGAGGAACAGAAAATGTTGAGATCGTTTTTTTCATTTGTACAACGTAAAGCTCTGTCCTTTCGTTCAGCACAAAACATGATACTTAAAGCGCTCAAAATAAAAGAGCAACATGCGGCGCTCTATTTAAAATATGCAAAAGCTCTAGAACCTTATTCCTCTAAGGAAGCCGCGGTTTTTACCGCCATGGGGCTTCAAGAGCTTAAAAATTATAAGCAACTTTTGTGCCTTTCTTGCCATAATCGTGCAAACACTATCGGTTCATTATGTGACAAAACTTCTCTTGTGAAAGGCAAGAACCGCCATCCCTCCCAAAAAACAACAGCGGCAAATCACACCATAAAAAAAACTTCGAAAACGCAAAGACAAACACTTTTGACTTGGATTCAACCAGGTCTTGCAGGATTAATGGATGGCTCTGTCTCCACCCTTGCCCCCATTTTTGCCGCAGCTTTTGCCACGGGAGACACGCATCAAACTTTTTTGATAGGGCTCTCAGCTTCAATTGGTGCGGGACTTTCAATGGGTTTCACAGAAGCAGCCCATGATGACGGAAAATTATCAGGGCGTGGTTCGCCATTAAAAAGAGGTCTTGCCAGCGGCATTATGACAACATTAGGAGGACTAGGCCATACTCTTCCCTATTTGATCAGCTCTTTTTATGTAGCGACAATTATTGCTTTTATCATTGTTTTTTTCGAACTCGGCGCCATCGTCTGGATTCAGAACAAATACATGTCCACTCCCTTTTGGCGCGCCTCTTTACAGGTCATCATTGGTGGTGCTCTGGTTTTTGCCACGGGTATTCTTATCGGTAGTATCTAAAAATCTTATCTGTAACCATAATTTAGATCTCAAATAAGCGCATGCCCCTAGGCATAAGCCATCCTTGATGATGCCATTATTGAAAAATGCCATTGATAATGTTAGGTGGTGTTGTGGAATATTTTAAGTCAGTAAGAGATGATAAGCAAGCTCTGGGGACAACCTATATCCACACACCTTTATCGACTTGGTTTTATAGATATCTTTTGTTAAAGTATCATTTTCTTCTAGACCTCATATTTTGGAAATGCCTCAATCATGTCGCACACTGAAACCAACGCCCCTCTAAACAATCATCCTGTCTCTTCTCAATCTTCACATGCCCAGACTTTATTTGTTCAGCGTCTTGCACACGGACAAGGTTTAGAACTTCCTTGCTACGCGACAGCGGGTTCTGCGGGTCTTGATCTACGGGCAGCAATTGGAGAAGAAGAAACGCTTGTTCTTGCCCCTGGGCAGCGGGCACTTATTCCAACAGGTCTCATTTTTCATTTATCACTTGGGTTTGAAGCACAAATACGTCCACGCTCTGGCTTAGCCTTAAAACACGGCATCACATGCCTCAACACTCCAGGAACAATTGATAGTGACTACCGTGGTGAAGTCAAAGTCCTTCTTATCAATTTAGGACAAGAAGACTTTTCCATCCAACGGGGCATGCGCATTGCCCAAACAGTCATCGCCCCCGTATCCCAAGTTAATGTTTGCACCATTGAACCAGAGCAAAATACCCAAAGCCATATAGAGAGCCGTGGAACAGGAGGTTTTGGTTCAACGGGACACACTTAAGAAGCTCTGAAAAATCGCTACTCTCAAAATAACACACATACTTATTCCAACCACTCTTTCACTGGAAATTCTTTGAGCTTTTAAAATGCAGAGGGAATGCGCATTTGCTTTCAAAGTTTTTTCACTAAACGCACCTCTAAACAAGCATCTCTCAATTACGTCTCGTGCGCTATACAAAACTTCATTATCACCAGATACCCCTCCCCCATAACAAAAACATTGGCATTAAACATTGAGAGCTCACACACCGCTGGTAATGTCGACAATCTATACATCATATTGATTTATAATAATAATGAATTGTCTTGCAACTTAAATGAGAAATCTCAATACTGTAAGATTGTTTCATGGCAAGCCTATTTATATTAAATCAATCAAAAGCATGTTTCTCACATTCCAAACGTGGCTAGCATGCAGATAAAAACTGAAAAAATGCCTACAATAAATAGCACTATCACAACATTGGAAAAAAATATAAATACGATAATGGTGCTCGCTTGCTCTTTTGTTAAGCATAAAGATGGTGATGTTTGATAGGTTTTTTATTATGTTACGGGGGCTTTAACGTTGTACCATTTATGAACACCGCCGCAAAAAAGGCTTTAAGATGTATTAAGACACACAACAATCGCCCTTGGCTATTTTTCTTGATCGCACCTCTTGCGGCAAGATGAGTAGAGCTTAATCCTAAAAAAAACGATTCAATATATGAACCCCCTGCATAATATCAAACCCATGCGTATTTGGTTTAATAAATCCACGGAACCCTCATCAATTTCACTCTACGACTTTGAGTAATATGCTTTGCTTCCTGCAACAAAGGCTGTTTTTTTATCACTAATCAGAGACATCGGCTGGAATATTAGCGTTTCCCGCAGGGCTCGTTGTTACGGCATCCACACGCCCCACAACGTTACCACCCGCTCCATCGACAGCAGCATCCGCTACCCCTGTTGTTTTATTATTGATCTCACCTCTTGAGACAAGATTGGTAGAGTTTTGCAATCCTACAAGACCGATTTTATTATATCCAGCCATGCGTATTTGATTTAATAAATCGATGACAGTACCATAATCAATTTCGCTATCCGCTTTGATTAAAATTTTTGCCTCTAAATTTTGCGTAGTTTCCCTCAACAAAGCTTCTCTCAAAGCTGCTTGTTCTACAAGATGATCACCAATGTAAAGAGAACGATCTTTTTGCAACGTAACATAAAGAGGTTCATCAGACTGAACCACTGAAGGTGCTTGAGTTATAGAAGGAAGCTGAACGGAAATGACAGACGTTGCCAAAGGCGCTGCAACCATAAAAACAATAAGCAACACCAATACAACATCAATAAAAGGGGTCACATTGATTTCACTTTGCAACCCACTCTCGTCTATATCCCAATCATTATTAAGGCTTGCTTTCATTTTTTATGACTTTTCTGTTGTCTTTGTCTATCAAGTTCACGGCTCAAGAGCCTTTCAAGAGCAGCAGCGATATCGCCTAAATCACTGCGATAACCACTCAAAGCACGCATAAGGCTATTATACATAACAACGGCGGGAATAGCCACAAAAAGCCCAACAGCCGTTGCGAATAAAGCTTCAGCAATTCCAGGCGCCACCACATCAAGTCGCGTTGTTTGAGACTGAGCAATCCCAATAAAAGAGTTCATAATTCCCCAAACAGTTGCAAAAAGACCAACAAAAGGAGCAATTGCGCCAATAGTTGCAAGAACAGCACTTCCACATGCAACACGGCGTGTAGCAGCCAGCAAGCAGCGTGACAAAAGTGAATGAACCCTTTCTTTTAAACCTTCATGAACATCGCGAACCCTAGCATCGCGAACATCGCGGGAAACATCTTCATATTGATTGCTCTCCTCATAAAAGAGAATATCTTCAATCGTTTGTGCCCTTTCCCCTGTACTGGTTTTTTCACCAGAGCTTTCGTTTATCCCTTCAGGAGCAGAAAAATGAACCTGTTGTGCAGAAAGATACACCTCTTTAAGGACTTCTTTGAGAAAAAATACACCAGCCCCTTTGCTTTCTTTCAAGCTAGCTGCCAAACGCGTAAGAGTCTGAGCATTTAGAACCAATTGAAGTTCATGACGTACTCTTCGTTTTACCAAAGTGATCTCAACAATTTTCACAAAAGCAATTGTCCAAGACACAAGTGAAGCAAGTAACAAAATAATGATAACCGCTTTCACCACCCAATCAGCAGCCATAAACATAGAAAGAGGAGAAAAATCATGCGTTGTCACTACAGCAGACATATTATCTAAAGGTACTGTTTCAGATTCCATTTTTATCTCACATTCTTGTGCTCTTATCTTTATTTATGAGCTGGGTCGTCACCCCGCATAGCATCACTGTTCCAAAATGCCACGACCCTTTTAACGTCACTTGTGTATTCCTCTTAAGAAAGAAAACTTGATAAATCAAGTATAGTTTTATTCCACAAGCTCTCTCTTAATTCTAAAGAAATCACTCAAGAAATTTTTCTCTAACAATTCAACAAGTTTATCTTACTCAATCAATTTATTGCATAAATTAGGCAAAATGATAAAGTTACAAGAAATATCGCATATAATATTTTCATTTATAAGAATAATTTATCATCATTCCTGTTAAATGAATTCCTCATATCGCAAAGCTTCTTTCATTTCAGCGGCTCTTTTAAATCCAACAAAATATTTGCTTACATGAAACAAGCAGCAAAAATATCATAAAATCCTCGGAGAAAAGGATATGCACTTCTCTAACAACCAGTGCACTAAAGTACCTTCTATCCAAATAAAAATATACCTTTTTTAAAAAAAGAACTATCGCAATATCTTAAACTGACCAAAAGTATAATGGGAGAGCGCGTGTTGCCCCCAAATACATAGAGAACAAAGAGCCGCAATATCATTTCTTTTTCTTTGCTTCAAAAACATAAAAATGACATTATTTCTGCCGCAAACTCACAATAACCATGTTTTTTACCTGTCACAAGCCTAAAAAATAAACCTCAACACGCTTTTAAAAAACTTTTATAAAAACTGTGCCATGAGAAACTGAAGAATGGTGCTAAATTCTTGCAAAAGCATAAGACAATTTTTAACAAATGCGACCCTTTACAGACAGAGCATATCGTATAGGAAAGATTTATTTTATCAAAAACAGTTTTAAATTCGACAAAATGAAAGGAACCAAAAAAAGCTTTTGGCGTTACTCAAGCAGTGAAAATTTTCACTCCAATGCAAATGATCACTATGAACACACCAATACAAATATAATGAATCAAGAGGGAAAAATACCATGGCCCATAATAAAACAACACAGCACGATAAATCAGCCGTAGAAAAAGACCAACAAAAAGACCTACAAGGACAATTAGAAAAGTTACGCACTGAAATTTCAGGGATTACCTCAACCCTAACAGATCTTGGTGCAAACAAATTCAACGCCGCCAAAGACAAAGCAGAAAAACTATATCACTCAGCGAAAGAAAGTGGTGAAGACATGATGTCTCAAGCAAAAGATAAAATCAGTGATCTTGAACAAACCATGAATCAATGCGTTCGCAAAAATCCTGGCAAAAGCGTTTTGTTTGCCGCAGGGATTGGTTTTATTCTTTCTCAATTACTACGTCGTTAAGCAATGCATAAGTTTATCGCTCCTCTTTTAAACCATCTTGTCGGTGGAGGGCTTAAAAGCACAGTCAAGCAAGTACGCCTTCAAGCAATTTTCTATGGGTTTATTGGCATTTCATTCTTCATGTCTTTGCTTTTTTTATGTACCATCGGTTTTATTGCGTTATGTTCTGTTATGAAGCCTCTTGCCGCCGCTAGTATCATGTTTTTAATTTGTCTTTCTCTTGCGGGATTAGGTCTTATTATCAGTCGCATTCTCAAAACTTATCAACGCTATGACCAACAAAAAAAGACAGAAGAACAACGCCATAAACTCATGACAGATGCGACCGTTTCCAGCCTTGCAGCTCTCAGTCAACATCTCCCTTTTGCCAAATTGAGTGTTCCCATACTCGGACTTGCAACTTATTTTCTGTGGAAAAAAGATAAAAAAGACCGCTTTTCAGAGTAAAATATGTAAAACTGTCATTCTAAATCCCCCCCTCAATGTGCTTTCTTTTATAACAAAAGAAAGCACATTTTTTCCTCATAGCCTCTTTAGCTTCTTCAAAAGCCTGAAAAAATCCCCTTCATTTTGGATAAAAATTCCATAGAACCGCTTCCCTTTCAGATGTCCCCATGTTTCATGAACATAGCAACATGAGGCAAAGCTTGCATTAAAAGTTCTGGTTTGATTTGAAGCAATTGGTTGTTTTTTGAAGGCAAGGTATTTTCAGTTTTACCTTTTCTCTATTTTTTCATAAGCCTTTTTTCATGACCAAAGGTCACATCAGTAGTTTGCATGTGTTCATATTTTCTGAACACTCATGTTTGTTACAATGACTATTTTGTTTAGGGGAAAAAACGCGCTCTCCCATAGCGCTGTAGTGAGCAACCTATATGCGTAAGCGAGCTTTAAACACAACAAATTTCCATAACGAACGTTGTCCACCAAGGAGTGCGTGGATTATAATTAACTTTTTTCTGATAAGATTTGCAGTAGAATATTGTCTTGATTTTTAAATAGCGCTTAAGAGGACGCTTTATCAATAATGGTCAATGGGATTATAGCTCCCATGATCTCTTCGCCAATCTTCTGGTTGTTGAAATTGGCTCGACCATAAACCGTTTTGTGCTTTTTGAGCAGCAGATTGTAGAATTTTATAGTCTGCTGGGGATGGAAAATGATGCTGATCTTTTGTCAACACCATCAACCCTTCTGCCAGCCCCAAACGTGCCAGATCAACCCCATCTACAAAACATTGTGCATAATGAACCTGTTGAATGACACGTGCTTGCCGACAAGTAACATTTTTATCGATTGTTTTTGAGACAAGCCAAGCAGTAACAAAAGCACCACATGGCCACTTAACTCCGTTGCGTGAGGCAAATTGTCGTGTTTCACAGCTTTCCACACCATATAAGCGGATATCACGGATAATCTTTTTTCTCCATCCATCATCCACGAGCGTAATCATTTTAAAGGTCACACCACTTGTGACCTGTATAGCACCGGAATAGACCGGCACATTTTCTTCATAAAATTGTGATGCGATTGGTTCTGGATGCAATACCACATTTTGTTGGCTTGCGTCTTGTTGGTTTGCATAATCTATCAATTGTGACTTCGGATTTTGAACGGGGTTTTCTATTGTCTTTTCTGTTCCTTTTAAAAAAGAATTTTGAGTAAGTTGTTCATTATTTTTAATTAAATAAAAGTATCCTAAAATAATAATAAAAATTAAGACAATATATTTAGGCGCTGCTCGAAGATATTTTAAAATTATCATTTTGAATATTACTATATTTTTTGTTTATTAAATAATAAAAGATTAAATATTATTAATTTATCGATAGAAAAATTTATTTTTTTCATTTATATGATTCCTAAATAATATTTTGAATATTAATTTTTCTATCAACTTAAACATAAAGCGGGGAATTTTTCATGAAAAACATGAATAATTTGTTCAGTTGTGAACATACCTTACAAAAAACTATTCTATCCAACACCCAAAAGAAATGGTTAACAACAGCATTGATGCTGTTTATTGCCTTCATCGCACTGAGTGAGCCAGCATTTGCCGCAGGTGACTTTGGTAAAGTTGACGATGCGCTTAAAAAAATAATTGAAGCTTTAACAGGAAACATTGCAAAATCGATTGCGACGATTGCGGTTGCTGGTATTGGGCTTGCATGGATTGCTGGTTATGTTGAAATGCGTAAAGCTTTTTTTGTTTGTGTTGGCATCGGCATTGTTATGGGTGCATCGCAAATCGTATCAATGCTTTCCTAATTAAACTTTGCCTTTCAAAGCCATGAAAGAGCACGATAAGCTAACAGAAGATACGTTATTTCTTGCTTGCACGCGCCCTGCAATGATTGCGGGCGTGACGGTGGAAGCTATGGGATTAAATGGGATAGGAACGATGATATTGTTCATTATGGCGGGCAATATTTTTCTTCTAACCTTTGGTGTGATGCTGCATTTCATATTCAAGGAAATCCTAAAGCATGACCATAACAAATTTCGTATTCTTCTGACATGGCAAAAGACATCTATTTTTGCCAGAAATTCGAGTCTATGGGGTGGGGGAAGTATTTCTCCATTACGATTAATTCGTAATTATGAGGAATTATAATGAATAGAACAGAGCGCAAACGTGAAAAGCAGCCAGAGGCGATTATCCCTTACGTGCGCCATGTCAACAAACACATCATTGCGCTGGATTCACGCGCTCTCATGAGCGTTATTAAACTTGAAGGCATTAACTTTGAGACAGCAGATATTATTGATCTGAATGTGCTTCACGAACAACTCAATAATCTTTTTAAAAACATAGCGGATGAACGGATAGCGCTTTATAGCCATATTATCAGAAAGCGTGAAACGATTTATCCGGATGGGACTTTCAGATCGGCATTTGCCAAGCAATTAGATGATAAATATCGCGAGCGGATGGTTTCACAGGAGCTTTATCGCAATGATCTTTATCTTTCGATTTTGTGGAATCCACACGTTGATCAAACGGATAAATTAGTGGAATTTTTCAAACGTTTAGGCAAAGCCAAGCAAGAAAAGACAGAAGTTGATGCAGAGTCCATTCGCAAGCTTGAAGATATTACCACAGATCTTATTCAAAATTTAGAGCGTTATGGTGCAAAAAGACTGAGCCTTTATGAACATGAAGGTAATATTTATTCGCAGCAAAGTGAGTTTATCCACCAATTGGTGGGAGGTCGTCGTGAACGGATCCCTCTCACATGGGGGACGATAGCTTCGACTGTTTACTCAGACCGTCTCATTTTTGGGAAAGAGATCATAGAAATACGCACCGAGGCGGCACAGCGGTTTGCGGGCATGTTTGGTTGGAAAGAATATCCAGCAAAAACCAGGGTAGGCATGGCGGATGGTTTGCTCACCCTTCCCTTTGAGTTTATTTTCACCCAATCTTTTGTTTTCAAGAGCAAAAACATTGCCAAGCAAATTATGGGGCGCAAACAAAACCAAATGGTCAATGCAGGAGATCGAGCAGGTTCACAAATTATGGAACTGGATGATGCGCTTGATGATCTTGAATCCAATCGTTTTGTTTTAGGGGAACATCATTTATCATTGGCAGTTTTTGCTGATACGCCGCAAGAATTAGCGGATAATCTTGCAAAAGCGCGTTCTCGTCTTACAGATGGTGGGGCTGTGATTGCGCGGGAAGATTTAGGGTTAGCGGCGGCTTGGTGGGCACAATTGCCTGGCAATTATGCTTATCGCACCCGCTCTGGTGCAATAACAAGCCGCAATTATGCAGCGCTTTCTCCATTTCATTCTTTTCCGGTTGGAAAAATAGATGGCAATGTGTGGGGACCAGCGATAGCTTTGATGAAAACCTCTGCTGGTTCACCGTTTTATTTTAACTTTCACTTTGGTGATTTAGGCAATACGTTTGTTTGTGGTCCCTCTGGTTCTGGGAAAACGGTTATTGTCAATTTTCTTTTAGCGCAACTTCAAAAGCATGATCCCAATATGGTCTTTTTTGACAAAGATCGGGGTGCAGAACTTTTTGTCAGAGCGGGTGGCGGCACTTATATGCCCTTGAAGAATGGTAGACCGACAGGCATAGCACCGCTAAAAGGCTTAGACTATAACAATCCAGCAGATAGAGTTTTTTTACGCCAATGGATTATCAAGCTTGTTTCGTCTGAAGATCAAAAGATCAGTGAATCAGAAAGACAAGATATTTCTGCTGCTGTTGACCAACTTGCCTTATTACCCAAAGAACAACGGACGATCTCTGCCTTACAAATGTTTTTTGACACCACGCATAGGGAGGGGATATCGGGTCGTTTAGAAAGATGGTGTAAAGGCAATGCCTTAGGGTGGGTTTTTGACAATCCTGATGACGACATTGGCATTGATGCAAAATTTATTGGTTATGACATGACGGATTTTTTAGACAATAATGAAATTCGTCCACCATTGATGATGTATCTTTTTCATAGAATTTTATCTCTGATTGATGGGCGTCGTATTATCATTGTCATTGATGAATTTTGGAAAGCCTTAGAGGATGATTCCTTTAAAGCCTTTGCGCAAGACAGGCTGAAAACTATTCGTAAACAAAATGGTTTGATGTTGTTTGCAACGCAATCTCCCAAAGATGCGATCAATTCGACCATTGCTCACACCATTATAGAGCAATGCCCCACACAAATTTATTTTCCTAATCAAAAGGGCAATCATGGGGATTATGTAGAAGGTTTTAAATTATCGGACAGAGAATTTAACCTGATACAATCAGAATTAAGCCGTGAGTCACGGCGTTTTCTCATCAAACAAGGACAAAGTTCAGTTGTAGCAGAACTAAATTTACGCGGCTTTGATGATGAAATAGCCATTTTAAGTGGCACCACCAAGAATATTGAACTCCTAGAGACCATTATGGATGAAGTTGGACAATCTCCAGAAAAATGGCTTCCTATTTTTCAAGAAAGGTCAAAGCAATGAAAAAACTTTTATTGGCAACAGCCGTCTATGCAGCTTCATTTGGCTTTCAAACAAATGCCTTTGCCATCGTGGTATTTGATCCCACAGCTGCTGCTAACATGGGAGAACAAATTCGGAACAGCATGCAACAACTTAACAAATTGCAAGAACAAGTTCAACAAGGCAAACAACAGCTTGACCAATTAAAGAGCCAACTCGATCAAGCGAAACAATTATATAACTCCTTAAATGTCAAGCCTGACATTTCGGGATTGAAAGAGATGTTTAACAAGCAAGGGAGCAGTGGCGCCCTTCCTTCAGACTTTAACCACTTTCAACAATCGATGGGCAGCGGCGGTGGCGGCGGTGGCGGCGGTGGTGGCAGCAAAAACACGCAAAAATGGCAAGAAGAACTCTTATACAAAGAGCCCTCAGGGGGCGCTGGATCAAAAGAGGCAGCAGATGCTTTTTACGCACAAGAAGTGAAAAAAGCGCAACAGAACACGATAGGACAAGCGGCAAAAGGCCAAGATGTCTACGAAGAAGCCAGTGAAACACAAAAAACCATTAACAAGCTCCTTGATGAACTTGGAAGTACTAAAGATGCGGGTAAAATTCAAGGCATTCAAGCACAATTATCAGCGATACAAGCAAAACTCCAAACACAAGTTCTCCAAATGCAAGCCGCCGCAATGATTCAACAAGCGGAGTACAAAGCTGCCGAACAACGAGCTTACGAAGAATTTGCAGCGCGATATGCAGATTATGCCAAAAAACTGCGTGGTCAATAAACGAAAAAAAAGAGGGGCTTGAACATGAACAAGATCATCATAACAACATTGCTACTTTGCACAGGGCTCATCACCGCTGGATGTGAAAAAACCTACAGCGTCGCAGAATTTAAAAAAGATAAAAAATTATTTGAAGAATGGGCTGTGAGATGTGGATGGTCAGGAACTTCAAAAAATTGTGAAAATGTAAGAGTAGCCGATCACGAACTTGCGGCAGAACGCAGGAAAAAGGCTGAAGAAGAATGGGAAGCTGAAAAAAAAGCAAGAGAACAAGCCGAACGAGAAGCAGAAGAGCGCGCTAAAGCAAAACAACAACAGGACAGTCATTAATCATGAATAAAATTCTCATAACAACATTACTGCTTTGCACAGGGCTCATCACCGCTGGATGTGAAAAAACCTATAGCGTCGCTGAATTTAAAAAAGATAAAAAATTGATGGAAGAGTGGGATGCTAGATGTGGATTCGCAGGAACTTCAAAGAATTGTGAAAACATGCGGTTAGCATTTTTAGAACTTCAGAAAGAATATGAAGCAAAAGAAGCAGAAAGAAGTCGTAAAATTGCAGAAGAAAATCGCAAAAGATATGAAGAATTTGAAGCTGAACAAAAAGCCAGACTTGAAAAAATGAGAGCTAATACTAAGAAAATACTAGCTGAACAAGAAGCAAAACGACGTGCTGAGGAAGAACAAGAAGCAAAAGAGCGCGCGGCAGAAGAACAACAGAATAATAATTAAGACATAATGAAGAGCGGAGCATCTCAATGGCAGTAGAAAGCAAAGGCATATTTTCTTATATCGACAATATGTTGATGGAGCCCCTCACAGAGACAATGGATAGCACCATTACACATCGCTATTGCGCTTTAGCTGCTCAACTTAAAGAACCTTACAGACTATACAATATATTTATGGCAACATTATGTCTGTGCCCTAGATTTATCATCACTGGTTATAAAAAACCGATAACACAAGCATAATTTAAAAATTGTGCTCAAACCTTGTAAAACTGAAAGGAAAAAGGGGAAATATTGATGAATAAAGTTCTCATAACAACATTGCTACTTTGCACAGGGCTCATCACTGCTGGATGTGAAAAAACCTATAGCGTCGCAGAATTTAAAAAAGATAAAAAATTGATGGAAGAGTGGAATGCTAAATGTGGATTCGCAGGAACTGCAAAAAATTGTGAAAACTTAAGATTAGCACAACTTGAACTTGAAAAGGAATATGAAGCAAAAGCTGAAGAAAGAGCGCGTGAACGCGAAGAAGAAAACCGTAAAGCGATGGAAAGATTTGACGCCGCAATGGAAGCTCAACATCAAGCAAGGCAAGCTGAAATAAAAAAACTAAAAGCTGAAATGGAAAAAAGAAAGGCTGAAGAAAAAGCAAAAGAACAAGCCGAAAGAGAAGCAGAAGAGCGCGCTAAACAAAACCAAGATAATAATTGAATCAGAAATAATCATATTTGCAAAAATTAGATAGAATGGACGTGCAATGACATTCGAAGAAGTAGCTTACTTTACCATGGTAGAAAATATGTTAACGAAACCTATAATGAAAATAATGAATGATTCCGTTGAACATCTCTCAACAGGTTTAAGTACTCCGCTTAAAGCATCTTGTACAATCTACATTATATTTATAGGGTACAATATCATCTCAGGGCGTTCTTCTATGCCCTTATGGGAATTTATAACGACAGCTTTCAAACTTGGCATCATTGTTTCACTCGCCACTAATGCTGCTCTTTATAATGAGTGGGTCGGTAATATATTTTTTGAGGCTCTGCCGAATGCCATTGCACATGCCACACAAGGTACAATACACTCAGATAAAAATATATGGGATGATCTGATAAATAAAGCTATTTCACATATTTTAGATTCAACAAAATCTTCATCATGGCTTGCACTGGGGGCGTATCTTGTTTCATGGATTTATGCTTCGCTCTGTTACACAATTGCTATTATTTTTTGCCTAATTGGTTTTATCGTCACACTGTTTGCTAAACTTGGTTTGTTTCTTGTCATATCAGTAGGACCGCTCTTCATAAGCCTCTATATGTTTTCATCAACAAGGCGTTTTACAGAGGCATGGTTAGGACAAGTTGCAAACTTCATCATTTTACAGGTATTAGTCATCTTGCTTGGTAGTATGTATATCGAACTTGCAATGAGTGTCTTTACAAAAAACATTAAAGATTTCGTGTTAGCCTACGGCGAATTCTTCGTGGTTGGCGTTGGTGGTATTTTTCTTTTCTTCAATTTACCTGGCATGGCTTCCGCTTTAGCCTCTGGAGGTGCATCCCTTACAGGCTCAGGCGGAGCTAAAACGATAACGAACGGTGCAAAAAAAATAGGATCACTAATAGCATCATTAGCAAAGGTCTAAGTTCAAATGCGGGAATTTAAAAAAATTGGGATTATCTTACCATTTCTCTTTCTCAGTGGCTGTGTGTCTTCACCAAACACACTGAAGTCACTCCCAAAATGTGATGGATATTCTAAACGTCCACTCAACAGATCAATGTGGAATTGGGAAGGGAAAAAACCCACGCCCACGCCCATTATCATCAGTAACAACACCCCTTCACCCCTAAAAGAAGGCAAGCTGGAAATGCTTCTGGCACAAAAATTAACGGATGAAGAAATCAAATCTTACAAAAATTGCGGGCAAAAAGCATGAAAGAAAAAGATATAGAACAATATATTGCTGAAGCACGCTCGTTTGATCAAGATCGCATGCTCGCCTCACGCCGCACCACCCGCGTCTCGCTTGCCATTGCCGGCATCGCGGTTGCTGTTGCAATACTGTCTTCTCTCGCGGTCATCACCCTCACACCCCTTAAAACCGTGGAACCTTTTGTCATCCGCGTCGACAATTCAACCGGCATCACTGAAGTTGTGGAAGCCTTAAAAGAAGGTCCCACCAATGTCGACGAAGCAATCACACGCTACTTTGCTGCAAAATATGTCCGCTCCCGTGAAGGCTTCACCACAGAAGAAACACAACACAACTTCCAAACCGTCTCCCTCCTCTCTTCTTCTGAAGAACAGGAAAGATTTGCCAGCTGGTATGGAGCAAGAAATCCCCAAAGTCCTCAAATTCTCTATAAACACGCCGCTGTTACAATAACAATAAAATCAATCTCCTTTATCAATGACGATGTTGCCCAAGTGCGTTACTACAGAACCATTCATGACAACGACAACAACAAAGAATTCATCACCCACTGGGTTGCAACACTTACCTTTGAATACATCAATGCCCCTATCTCTGTCCAAAACCGTTTGATAAATCCTCTAGGGTTTATTGTTAGTGAATATAGAACCGATCCGGAAGTGGTCAACTGATCATGACAAAAAAAATTCTTTTTCTCATTCTTAACATCGCTATTACCCTTTCTTTAACGCCTAGCCATGCCAGTATTTTTCCCACTCGTGCGCCAAGCGATAGCCGCATTCGCTTTATCAACTATGATGCCTATAATGTCACAAAAATTATTGGCTCCATACGCTCATCGGTACAAATAGAATTTTCTCCCAATGAAGAAATTGCCCATGTAGCGATTGGCAACAGCGTTGCATGGGAAGTCGCCCCTGCTGGCAATATTCTTTTCCTAAAAGCGCGGGAAGTCCAACCCATTACCAATCTCCAAGTCGTCACCACAAAGCTTGATGGCTCAAAGCGCTCCTATCAATTTGAACTCATGGTCAAAGATGGAGAAATTTCATCTGGACAAGAAACATATTTCCTTGTGAAATTTCGCTACCCACAAGAAGAAGCAGAACAAAGAAGACTCGCAGCCCTTATGCGACAAGAAAAACAACAAGCCCAGCGCATTGATAATGTCTTCAACGCTTCTGAAACCTACGGACCACGCAATTGGGCTTACACCGCTCAAGGCTCTATCACTCTTGAACCCTCATCTGTTTATGACAATGGCAAAACAACAACATTTACATTTCCCGACAACCAAGAAATCCCTGCCATTTACATTGTCAGCAATGACGGTACAGAAGCGCTGGTTCCCAAAACCACAAGAGGCAACATGGTGATTGTCCATGCCATTAGCGCACGCTTCACCCTAAGACAGGGAAAAAACGTCCTATGCGTCTTTAACGAAGCCTATCAACCAAAAGGCACAAATCCAAATACCGGAACAACCTCACCATCTGTTGAACGTAAAATTGCATCAGATCTTTAAATAAGCGGGAATTGAAGGGGACAACACATGAGTGATAAACCAATCATCGAAGATCGAGGATCTATTGGGGATGGCAAAAACAATAGCGCCAAAACCGCTGGCAAAAAAATAGTTGTCGCAATCGCCTGTATAGGAATCTGCGGCTATGTGCTCTGGAATATCTTATCCACCCCCACAGAACAAAAAGACACCGCAAAAGCTCATAAAAAACAAGCACAAAACTTTCACAATTCCCTCGCCCCTTTAGAGATCGCGCCCTCTGACCCGCGTGCAAACATAGCACCAATAACCTTACCACCCCCACAACCACTCGCACAAGAACCCAAAAAAGATGACCCACTACTTGATGCCGCAAGACGCGCCCCTGTTTTAGCTTTTGCCAAAGGTTCTAAATCTCAATTAAAAGACATCGTCAACACGACTCTCAACCCCCTTGAAAAATTCCATGCCCTCGAAAATCTCGCGAATGCGCAAAATTCTCCTGCCCTTCAAGACACACAAAATTTTGCAACCCTATTAAAGCCTACCAAAACAGAAGAAACAAAAGCAAAACTCATCGGCAATAGAAACTTTATCATCGCCATGGGAACCTCTATTCCCTGTATCTTAGAAACCGCATTAAACAGTGAGCAACCAGGCTTTGCAAGCTGCATCATCAACCGTGATATCCTCTCTGACAATGGGCGCGTTGTTTTGCTTGATAAAGGAACCCAAGTGATTGGCGAATACCGCGGAGGGATAAAACAAGGTCAATCTCGCCTCTTTGTGCTCTGGACAAGAGCAAAAACCCCAACCGGTGTCATCATCGACCTTGCCTCACCCGCAACCGACAGTTTAGGCAGAGCCGGTTTTGATGGCAACATCAACACCCATTGGTGGGAACGCTTTGGCTCTTCCCTTTTACTCACCGTTATTGATGGTGCCACAACAGTTTTAACAAATAAAATAGTAGGCAATTCCAATAAAGAAGGTTCAAACAACTCTGGAGGTGGCGGTTTTGAAGGCGCAAACAACACTGGAAAAGAGTCCGCCAGTATTGCTCTTGAAAATCAAATCAACATCCCTCCTACCTTAGAAAAATTTCAAGGCGAACTCGTCAACATTTTCGTAGCAAAAGATCTCGATTTTTCCTCTGTCTATAAACTAGTCGTAAAGAGCAAAAGAAACCGCTCTACTCCCAGCTATTCCTTTTTTCATTAAGCCAATAAAGTCACATTATGCCATCAGCAAAAAATGCAGAACGCGCCTCCATCGTTTTAACAAAATTAAAGATCTTAGATGACTTCCTCAATAATGACAATTTATTTGAAATTGTTATCAATCGCCCTGGCGAAGTAATCGTTGAGGGTCCCAATGGTTGGCAAACCCACATCTTAAAAGAACTAACCTACAGCGAACTAGAAGGGATTGCAAAAGTTGTTGCTGCCTACACAACACAAAAAATCAGTGTAGAAAACCCCGTTCTCTCCGCAACACTGCCAAACAACGAACGCATACAAATTGTTATGCCTCCAGCAGTTGCTGCCAATACCATTAGCATGACCATTCGTAAACCTTCATCACGCACTTTTTCTCTTGAAAGTTTACATGAAAACAATCTGTTTTCTGTCGCCCAAAACACCAGTTTCACACCTACGCAACAAATGACAGAACGGTTATCCGAACTCTCTGATACAGACAAAGAGCTAACAGATCTCTTTATCGCCAAAGATTTTTGCACCTTTTTAGAAAGAGCCGTTATTACACAACAAAATATCTTAATATCGGGCAAAACCGGTTCCGGGAAAACAACCCTCTCCAAAGCTTTGATTGCAAAAATCCCTGACTATGAACGAATTCTCACCATTGAAGACACGCCAGAACTTGTCGTTCCGCACGCCAACAAAGTGCAGCTCTTTTATTCAAAAGATAACCAAGGCTTAGCAAAAGCAGGCGCAAAAGAACTGCTTGAATCTGGCTTACGCATGCGCCCCGACAGAATCCTTCTACAAGAGCTGCGTGATGGTACAGCCTTTTACTACATCCGTAATGTCAATTCTGGTCACCCCGGCTCCATTACCACCGTCCACGCCTCAACAGCACTTGCAGCCTTTGAGCAAATGACCCTTTTAGTCAAAGAAAGTGACGGTGGTGGTAATTTAGCACGCGATGATATCCGCGGCTTATTAATCTCGATGATAGATGTCATCATCCAATGCAAACGCCTCGAAGGAAAATTTCGTGTAACAGAAATCTATTACGACCCTTTCAAACGCCGTGATGCTTTTTAAAAACTGTCGAAATCACTTAAATAAATCATTCATATCTTTCGCGAAATATACATCTTATCCTTTTGCACTCTTTTCAAAAGTTTTAAGCGTTTCCGCATTAGAAATAGACATATCAAACGGCAATCCTCTTTCATCAACAACTTTTGTCAAAGCAATCCGGATAAATCAGACACCGTAAGTCCTAAACTTGCTAATATTTCACCAGCTTCTTTTTTAATGTCCTATCTATGCGGGCTCGTACAACGTCTTTTGTCACACTCATATTAAACCTCTTTTGATTACCTCTCTTTTACCATATGGCTTAATAGGGCTTATACAGCATAAGGTTTTATTCTTGCCCTTACCGTATCATATCTATTGATCTTGCACGCGCTATTGCGTTGATTTTCTCCTGTTGTCTCTGTTGCAAAAACTTAACTGCCATTTGAAACTCTTTTATGTGTTCTTTATTATAAGACTGTTCTTTGGGGATTGCTTTTGATAAATCAAAACCATATTTATGAATGCCATCCTGTCCAAAACGTTTATCTAAAGCACTTTGTAGCTTTAAAAACTCTTGATTAACCTGCTCTGGTATCTTTGAATAACTATCACGACCAGCTTCAACATTTTTCATAAAAGTCACTGCTTCTTGTGAAAGCGAAGGTACTTCAACTTTCAATCGCTCACGCTCCCGTACAACCCTATTTACATGTGTCTCATAAGAATTCTTATAAAAGGCTTGAAGCTTTTTAATAGAAGAAAGTGCACGAGGAACATGAGAAAGCGCTTCTTTTCGTTCTTTTCCTGTAGATTTGAGTTTATCGATTAAACGATCTGACCCACGCAGTTCACCCGCTCTATCAGGTTCCCTTTCCAAAATATCAGGCAATTTATCGCCTTTACCTGCTAAAATCGTCTGCTCAATCTTGAGTGCGGCAGCTTGCGGATCTTTATAAATAGATGCTAAATGACTGTTTAACTCCTTAAACATATTAACATAAGATTTTTCATTCCTAAGAGCGCTAAGCGCTTTCTGTTCTAAATTAGAATTATCTATATAAGCCGCAAGGTATGGCTCTCGTTCTGTTGCTTTTGCAACAACATTCAAATCATTTTGTAATTGTTCAAGTTCTTCTTTTTGACGTTTAGCAAAACTTGTCTTTTCTCTATCCCAAGGAGTTTCAATCTTCTCTTTTTGTTGTTCCAAGCACTCTTTATTAAGATCAACGCCAAAAGCAATATTTTTGCCAATACCTTGAGAAACATCATCCCTTTTATTTTCTGTAAACTTGGTAAGGTTCTTATAGATGAGTGCAGACAGATATTCTGAATTACCAAAATGTGCTTCAATTGACGCACGTGTCATTTCTTGTCGCTCAATACCCTTCCAGTTGATATGATAACCAGCTTCACGAGCCAGTTGCACCATAAATTCACGCTGAGTACGCCCATTCCCCTCTCGAAACGGATGCAACGCATTCAACTCGCCCATGTAATATCCAGCCCTTTGGCTAAAGTCATAAGCGCCAAGACCACGCAGATACTGTTCTTTTGCAAGCTTTTGTGTAATCTTCGGTGCATAACTTTCAATCTGATTATAACTAGCAAATATACTATTACCTTTGGCAATATCCACTAAACGAATTTGTCCCGCCCATTCATATATGTCGCCAAACAGTCTTCTATGGATCTCTTTCATGTAATCCAGATCAAACTTACCACCAATAGGAGTATGTACAAATTCGAAAGATTTTACATAAGTAATAGTAGATTCTACACGCTGCAGTGTGGCTTTGTCTTTAATACCAAGCCGATTATACATCACACCAGTTTCAGGATCAGTATAAGAATCGCCGCTCCCCTTATACTTCTCCACGTCTTACACGCTCCATATAATCTTTGATGATATCACTTGTTTCGAGCTCTCCAATAATAACACGTTCCATTTGCTCAACGACTTTTGGATCTGGCTCTAATCCCTCTAAACGTTGGCTTGCCAATGCATTTTCAGCATAAATGCGACGCAGCTTAATTTCCTCTTCACTCAACATATAAAACCCTCATTTGCTTACATTTATTATAGCCAAACAGACTATAGAAACAAGATTTTATTCCTTGTCTTACCCGCAATTACATCTTTTGACCTTGTACGCTCATACGCATGATTTAGCTCTTGTATACGTCTCTGTTGCAAAAACTTAACTGCCATTTGAAGCTCTTTTATGCAATCTTGATCATGAGACTGTTGTTAAGGAATTTTTTTGATAGATCATAATTTGTTTGCATAACAAGCCAAGCACGTGCTGTGCTTACACCAAACATTTCAAGCCTAATAGCAAGATTAGCTCTCATAGCGCGGCTTTTTCATTTAAAACTCTAGAAAGTGCTACACGAGATATACCAAGCCACTCTGCTGCTTCATTAAAGGATAAACCAAGCTCTTTGATCACATCTTCACGCAATAATTCACCGGGATGTGAAGGATTCTTCATCATTGTTTAGATCTCCTTTTTGATGATAATCTAGATAATCAACCATTTCGACATCTATGCTATCAAAGCGAAATATTACGCGACAATTTCCATTTACAGTAATTGACCAATAATCCTTGAAATCACCCTTTAGCAGATGTAATCAAAAGGATGGATAACTCAAAATCTTTTGGCGATACATCTACTTCAAGAGCACTTAGAATACGCTTTAATTTTTGAGCATGGGCGGTTCTAATCCCTTCAGTCGTACCAGTATTATAGAAGGCTTCAATCCTTTTATGTTTAAATCTTAAAATGATAAATGAATATAGAGTGTACCTCTCCAAGATACAAAAAATGTTCATTATTTTTACATCACATAGCTTTTTTTACTTTATAAACATTAGAACTATCGTGAAAAAAATTGATCATTCCCATCTCTTTCTCATTATTCTACTAATTATTGGAAAAGTATAAGTTCATAATTAGGAGGAGCTAAACGTAATAGGAGCGTATCATATCTCCAATTGGCAGCGGCACTTAGAAACATCAAGATGATATAACCACAATGACCATTGCTGTTTGATGTTCATGGGGCGCTGCACCCGCTGGATATCCAGTAAAAAGAATGAATAATACTAATAAACTCTCCCCCCTACAAACTCTGTTAAACTAATAACCGGTTTACGAATAAGTAAAAGAAAAAGGAAAATCAAAAAAAGGCATATTTTTCATATCTTACGAAATATAGAGAAATCTATACGCATTGTATTTATTAGAATTGGACTTTTCCCTTTTTTATTTAATTTGTTCGTAGATAGAGTATCCATTACCGTTATTACATCACTGAGTTAATAATCATACCTTTTGTAATTGCCAAAATCCCACATTATAATAATATCTTTATCAAAAGATGATCTGATAATTTTCTCAAAAAATTCAAGATTCCTCAAGTGCAGTACCCATGCGTACATCATGATGAATAATAACATCCATCAACTCTGTCACAACAGTGTCCAATACTTCTCGTGCATCGCCTTCAGCCATAAGGCGGATAACCGGTTCCGTTCCAGAAGCGCGGATCACCAGCCGTGCCTCTTTTCCCAACCGCTTCTCTGCTTGATTAATAGCCGTTTTGACGGGATTTTTTTTCAGGACATTTTTATTTTTAATCGTTACATTTTTTAAAATTTGCGGTACAGGTTCAAACCGTTTACACAATTGGCTCATAGGACTTTGGCTTTCCTTCATACAGGCTAAAACCTGCAATGCAGCCACCAAGCCATCACCCGTTGTACCAAAATCACTAAGCACAATATGCCCAGAAGACTCACCACCAACATTATATCCCTTTTGGCGCATGGCATCGACAACATAACGATCTCCAACTTTTGTCCTTACAAGGTGCAATCCTTTGCTATTCAAGAAACGCTCTAGTCCAAGATTTGACATAATCGTTGTGACAACACCATTGCACCGTAATCGTCCCATTTTATGCCAATTTTCAGCAATTACAGCAATCAACTGATCTCCATCAACCGTTTGTGCTTTTTCATCAACAATGAGAACACGATCTCCATCTCCATCAAGAGCAATCCCCACATCAGCACGCACTTCATGCACTTTTCGTTTTAAAGAGCTTAAATCGGTTGATCCACATTTTTGATTAATATTGGTCCCATTGGGCTCATCATGAATAGCAAAAACCTCAGCCCCCAATTCCCATAAAGCACGGGGAGCCGCTTTATAAGCAGCCCCATTGGCACAATCCACAACAATACGCACAGTATCTAAGCGAACATCACGCGGCAAAGTTCGTTTGGCATATTCAATATAACGATAAATATCTCCCTCAACCCGTTTTGCATAACCAATTTCGGCAGAACTTGCTAAAGACTTTGAAAGATCTGTATCGATCAATTGTTCAATTTTCGCTTCCATATCATCTGAAAGTTTAAAACCATCAGGACCAAAAAGTTTAATTCCATTATCATAGAACGGGTTATGAGAAGCAGAAATCATCACCCCAAGATCTGCGCGCAAAGAGCGGCAAAGCATTGCAACAGCAGGTGTTGGCACTGGACCCAATAAAAAAGCTTCCATCCCCGCAGCAGTCAATCCTGAAACCAAAGCGTTTTCCAACATATAGCCAGATAATCGTGTATCCTTGCCAATCACCACACGATGAGATTGATGTTGTGAGCGAAATAAAACCCCTACCGCCATCCCCACCTTCATGGCAAAATCGGGTGTCATAGGAAATGAATTGGCTTTCCCCCGAATTCCATCTGTACCAAAATATTTTTGCACCATGCCTCTTTCCTTTAATATATAATTCTTCCCTTGGCTTTTCCTTAAAACCCTAACAAGCCCCCTTGGTACAATAGTCCTCCTCTCCCCGTATAAAATCAGATCATTGATCTTAAACCTTCATGCATTTAGAAAATCAAGCCCCCTATTCACCATCTACACATCTAAAACACTCTCAAGCAATTATGTTTACACCCTTACACATAAAAGCAATATTATCTCCTCAAAATGCTCTATACATCCCTTTAACACAACCAACGGATAATCTCACACACTTGCTAAATCCGTAAAGAAACCCAGCACCAAACCTCATACCCTACCAAATCAGCAAGGAAATCTATCGCCTAACCTTACAACCCCTACCACATTAGAAAAGCAACAGTCCACCTCGCCTTGTAGCATGCTAAAGCCGTCATCATACAACGGCTTTGCTTAATTTTTTGCTTCCATATTTTTGCAAATATTACAAGAAAAGCGCAAACAAAACTTGCGCCTTTCTCAAAGAATTTAGAAGTTTTCCTAAAACATCGTCACTCAAGCGATATTAAACAGTTCTTATTTTTCTTTATCATGTCCCGCAGTATTGGACTTCTTTTCAGCATTACTTTTAGAGCGGTTGACTGATTTTGTGGTACCTTTTGTGCTTTGCGCTTTTTTCTCAGTCTCATCCGATTGCACTTCTTTAGACTGAGCCTCCTTAGGCTCAACATTACCGGATTTTGCTGTTTTTTTCCCAACAGCTACCTCTGCTTTACCTGCCTTGCCTTTATCGGTCTCTTCTTTATGAGGCACTGTTTTAGGGGCTGCTTCAGCATCTTTTTCATCTACCACTGTTATCTCTGCTCTGACCGTTCCAGTTTTTGGAACAGAAGACCCCCGGGGCGCAGCACCCTCATCTTTCTGTGTGCGTGAAGGAAGCTTTCCTGCAATAACTTCGTTAATTTCAGCTCCCGTTAAAGTCTCATATTCCAACAAACCTTGTGCCAAAGCAAACCATTCTTTTCTTTTTGTTTTCAAAATGTTTGTCGCATTTTTATAGGCATCATCAATAAGCTTACGCACTTCCATATCAATCATGCGCGCTGTTTCTTCAGAAACATTTTGTGTTCGCGCAACAGAATGACCCAAAAAGACTTCATCTTGGTTATCGCCATAAGCTACATTTCCAAGCAGATCAGAAAATCCCCACCGTGTGATCATCGCGCGTGCTAATTTCGTCGCTTGCTCAATATCAGAAGAAGCACCGGAGGTGATATTTTCCTTTCCAAACTTTAATTCTTCAGCCACACGTCCACCCATCATAATGGCCAGACGAGAAATCATCCAGCGATAACTCATAGAATAGCGATCGCCTTCAGGCAATTGCATCACCATTCCCAATGCTCTTCCCCTTGGAACGATTGTTGCTTTGTGGACAGGATCAGCAACCGGCACATTAAGAGCCACAATAGCATGTCCTGCTTCATGATAAGCAGTGAGTTCTTTTTCCTCTTGTGTCATAGCGGTTGAACGACGTTCAGCCCCCATCATCACCTTATCTTTGGCATCTTCGAATTCTTGCATCGTGACAACTCTTTTATTACGGCTTGCAGCCATAAGAGCAGCTTCATTGACTAGATTCATCAGGTCCGCACCTGAAAATCCTGGTGTTCCCCTTGCCAAAATTTTCAAATCAACGTTAGGCGCTAAAGGCACGTTGCGCACATGCACTTTCAAGATTTGTTCACGCCCAGAAACATCAGGGTTTGGCACAACAACTTGCCGATCAAAACGCCCTGGTCTCAATAAAGCAGGATCAAGCACATCGGGACGGTTTGTTGCGGCAATAAGAATAATACTTTCATTGGGCTCAAACCCATCCATTTCGACAAGCAACTGGTTTAAGGTCTGTTCACGTTCATCGTTTCCACCGCCAAGACCAGCCCCCCGATGGCGCCCAACAGCATCGATTTCATCAATAAAGATAATACAAGGTGCATTTTTTTTAGCCTGTTCGAACATATCGCGCACACGGCTTGCCCCAACACCAACAAACATTTCAACAAAATCAGACCCTGAAATGGTAAAGAATGGCACATTGGCTTCACCGGCCACAGAGCGTGCTAGCAAAGTTTTACCGGTTCCTGGAGGACCAACAAGCAAAACACCGCGTGGGATACGCCCCCCTAAGCGTTGAAATTTTTGTGGTTCGCGTAAAAATTCAACAATTTCTTGAAGATCTTGCTTTGCTTCTTCAACGCCAGCAACATCTTTAAAGGTAATACGCCCTTGCGCTTCATTAAGCAATCTTGCTTTCGATTTCCCAAATCCCATTGCACCACGTGACCCATTTTGCATTTGCCGCATAAAAAAGACCCACGCCCCCACGATAATAATAACAGGCAATAAGGAAAAGAGGAGATTGAGGAAAATGCTATTTCCAGAGCTTTCAGGAATAGCTTTAACATTAACGTTTTTGCTTTCCAATTTTTGTATCAAACCTGGATCGCGAGGAGCATAGGTTGAAATAGCTCTATGTTCAATGGTTTTTCCTGTTAATTTTTGACCTTGAATGGTCACAGATTTCAACTCATTATTCTCAACTTTTTGCAAAAATTCAGAATAGGAGACTTCTCCACCACCAGAACGTTGGCTATCTCCATTAAAGAGAGAAAACGACACAATCAAAATCAAGGCAATAACTCCCCAAATAAGGAGAGAGCGGTAATTGGAATTCATATTCAGCCCACTTAATCAAATATAGATTTCAAACAGTTCCCCTTAACATATAACCTTGTCAGCCCCTTGCCAAGGGATGAGAAGCTGTTTATTTTCTTTTAGAGTAATTTTCCTTTATCTTTTCACCTCAATATTAAAAAAAGGTTCCACAACATTCACCAAGGCAGCATCTTCTCGTGAGGAAAGCCAATCGAAAGGTGCCATAATCCGCTTGACGATAACATGTTTATGAACAACTGCTTGAGAAATCAACTCTGGAATATCATACCCTTTATGATTTGAGATCATCAGCAGCGATTGTAAAGAGGGAAAATGAGGCTTTTCAAGCTCAAAATCGCTATTTTTTAATAAAAATTTCAGCTGTTCTAAATTTGCGGCTCCAACCTTTATAGCCTCATATCCATGATTTGTGATATGATAGCGCCCATCCCATATAAAAGTTTTATCTGGCTCAACAATAGCCTCTTTCATATTTCGCCCTTCACGCCACAAAGAAATTCCCTGCTTGTTATATTCAATAACAGAGCCCGCATAAGTAAAACGCCGCTTTTCTGAAGAATCGAGACAGAGTTTTTGAACAAGCATGCTTAATTTCTGATTGGGGAGCAAATAAAATCCCCCTCCCATCAGCACAGCAAAGAGCCCCACCACGAAAGGAAAACTGGAATGTTTCTGTAAAAACAGCGCAGGCTTTGCTATGAAACAACGCCCATGTTGGACAGTAATATCCAGCGCTAAGATCAAATCAGCAATATTTTTGGCTTGTTGACGACGCTGCAATGCGGCTTCATTTATTTTTTGAGCAATATAAGCCAATTTTTGTGGAGAAAGAGATTGACGCACGCGCACACGTTCAAAATTGCGATCTTCATTGGTTGGATCATCAATCCATGTTTGTCCTTGTAAGCGTAAATAATTCCGTAATGTTTGGCGTTTTACACCAAGGAGTGGCCGAATCAAACGCACTTTTCTATGCAACAACGCCTCACGCGGAATACAGGATAAACCGCGCTCATAAAGGGGACCATAGTTTTTTTCGGCAATATTTTTTTTTGTTTTTCTGGTATGATCCTCATCACGTATACCCTCGGCTTCACCGCGCAAAGCACCAGCAAAACCACTGGCATAAACCTCATCGCACATGGCAACAGCTTCACTATATAAAGCACCTCTATTCTTTTGGAGACGTTGATACCGCATATGATAGGTCTCAACCTGATCATTGAGTGTATGCCCCGTCATAATAAGTGATGCGCCTTGTTTTTGTGCTTCTTTAACCAAGAGATCATAGCGTGCAACACGCGCGCTGGAAGCAATATGCGTCTTTGGCTTTTCGCCTTCCCATCGCACAGTGATATGTTGAATATCATGGACACGACAAATTTTCGCAACAGTTTCTGCTTCACGCATCGATTCTTTACGCAATTGATGATCAACCGTGACAACAATCATTTCTGGAGGAAATACGAGTGTTTCCAAATGCTCTTTGACCAAAAACATCAAAGCCAAAGAATCACTTCCCCCTGAGACGGCAAGAATCAACTTCTGACATTGAATAAAATCCGATGTTTTAAAGAGATTTCTTGCCAGTCTAACGCACACCGAAAACGACCTCGCTGTTTATTTTGCAGGTTTACAAAAAACAGATGCTAATGTTTGTTGACGTTTTGATTTTTTCACAAAATGAGCACAATCGTCTTTATTTGGCTCAAGAGCGACCATACTTCTTGCTAATTTCAGTAAAATCTCGGAGGTATAGAGCTTCTTTTTATCTGCATACCATGCGGTAAGATAAACTTGTGCTGCTTCATGATAGCGTTTTTGCCCCAACAAAGATTCGGCCAACCAAAATAAAGCATCATCACTCAAAGAATCTTTTTTGTAACGATTTTGAAAAGCGCAAAAGCTTTTTTCAGCATCAACATAGTTAGCAGAACGAATAAAATCATACCCTTCCTTATACAAAGCTTTAGAAGAAGAAAGATTGTCACTCTGATGTGCTTCAATTGGAGCACTTACTTCATGCGCTTTGTTAAAAGGTTGACTGTTTTCATGGTCATGGCTCTCCACCTTAGCTTCCACAGCAGCAACCTTTGTCTGGTCACCTGTACTATGGTCCTGCTCCATCTCTTCCTTTACAGTCTGAGATTTTTCATCTACAGCAGACTTTTCAAAAGAACAAGAATAAACAGAAGAGACTTCTGTATCAAAAAGCTCGTGAAACTGCTTGTTAACATTTTTTAAACTGTTATGCTCAAGCACCATTCGTATCTTATGCAAAAGCTTATCTAAATCATAATCTTTAAATAAAGCCTGTTGATTCTCTAAAATAATCCCTTGGTGCTCTGCAACACTAGTAGCTTTTTCCACCACATCAGATGCTGCTTTATCAGCTGCTTCAGGTGCTTTCTTCACTGCATCAACAGCCTTATTAACGGCGTCAGTGGCTTTTTTCACCGCATCAGATGCTGCTTTATCGGCTGCTTCAGGCGCTTCTTTAACAGCATCAACAGCCTTATCAACAGCGTCAGTGGCTTTTTCCGCCGCATCAGATGCTGCTTTATCGGCTGCTTCAGGCGCTTCTTTAACAGCATCAACAGCCTTATCAACAGCGTCAGTGGCTTTTTCCGCCGCGCTAGATGCTGCTTTATCAGCTGCTTCAGGCGCTTTCTTCACTGCATCAACAGCCTTATTAACAGCGTCAGTGGCTTTTTCCACCGCGCTAGATGCTGCTTTATCAGCTGCTTCAGGTGCTTTCTTCACTGCATCAGTTGCCTTATCAACAGCGTCAGTGGCTTTTTCTATCACATCAGATGCTGCTTTATCGGCTGCTTCAGGCGCTTCTTTAACAGCATCAACAGCCTTATCAACAGCGTCAGTGGCTTTTTCCGCCGCGCTAGATGCTGCTTTATCAGCTGCTTCAGGCGCTTTCTTCACTGCATCAACAGCCTTATTAACAGCGTCAGTGGCTTTTTCCACCGCGCTAGATGCTGCTTTATCAGCTGCTTCAGGTGCTTTCTTCACTGCATCAGTTGCCTTATCAACAGCGTCAGTGGCTTTTTCTATCACATCAGATGCTGCTTTATCGGCT
>NZ_JBHIPC010000085.1:0-332073 GCF_042195765.1 Bartonella sp. AP3QHHD | reverse complement strand
TATTTTCGGTCCATCAGTAATTACCAGACCTGTTGCATCTAGGGCAGTTGTGCCTGCCTTTAAGCTCGTTAATGTAACATCTTGAGCTAAATCAAATTTTACCTTATTATCCTTATCGCCTTTTGTAATGTTAAGATTTTTACTTCCAGTGGAAAAATCTACTCCACTATCCATAATGACTGTTTTAGCATTTTTACCGTCAACAGACAGTTTCCAACCATTTTTTCTTACGACATCTTCTAAGTCTTGCAATTGTCTTAGATTCACTGCGTCTGCATCTTCACTACCAGCCGCTACACCTGTAATTTGTCGTGTTTTGCCACCATCAACATCACCAACACTAACAGCACCTAATGTAGATTTCCAATAAGATACCTCATTTTTTGCAGGTCCCTGCAGCACAGAAGTATAACCCGGAACACCAGCAGCCCTATTGGCTACAGAATTGCTTCCTATAGCAACACCCCCTACTACCTTCACTTGCGATTTAAAGCCTAAAGCTGTACCGCTGTCCACCTCCACCCGTACAAAACGACCAACAGCAACCGCGTCATTCTTTAGTGCCACTATATCTGCACCAACAGCAACGGATCCACCTCTATGGATCTCAGATTTAGAACCTATGATAACAGATGCCGCTAGCTTTTTATCTCCTTCAGCTAATACCGCCTTCGCTTTATAACCAATAACAACACTGTCCACGGTTTTCGCATCAACATTTTCACCAAAGATGACATTACTTCCCGATACATCACGTTGCATTCCCTCTGTTGAACCACTCCGTAAGATATTAGACACATTAATAATATCTGTATTTTCATCATCCTGTACAAGCTGTTGGTTTAAAGAGCTATCAACCACAAATGACCGTGGACTGACGAGAGACTTTTTATATTGCCCTCCTGCATCTAGGGTTCTTGCCAATACATTTTTGCTATCCGCCATCAAAACATTCACGACAGGACTATAATCACTTACACCAGAGAGGGTTTTAGTTAAAAAATTTGCATAGTCATCGACAGCATTAATCTTTTCTAATCCCGCTTGATTGAGTGCTGTTAAATAATTGTCTTTTGAAACAGAAGAAGCATTCAAACCAGCAACAGAGAGAAGGCTTTGTGGATAAGACACACCGGCACTTTTTATACCTTCAAGAAATGTGTTTTTAAAATCAGGATTTGCTGAAAAAACAGGTGTAACATTCGATAAAAATGTAGCCGCTGTAGCCAATGAAAGAACTTTAACAAAAGAAAAACGAGAAAATTTTAAATCGCTCCCTACTAATTTTGTATATAATTTTTTCATAATGAACTCCCCAATGAAAAAATAACTATAACCACAAAAAAACACATTTAAACGCTACAAAGTTCTCTGAAATTGGTTTTTCTAAATATATTCAAAAGATTAAGGACTGATTGAAAAGATAGAGAAGTTGATGTTTTGTAGTTAACGTGCTTTGTTCTCTTACCTTTCCTAAAAAGGTAAGTTTTCTTGTGGTGGTTGGTTTTTTTAATCTTTAAACCTGTTGGTTGTTTTTTGCAAGGGGTAGAATTGGTTTAGTATATTGTTTTTATAACTTCCTCCAGTAAAATTGAAATACATTTAAATATATACCTTTGTATTACTAGAAAGTTTTTTAATAGATTTTTAGAGAGTGGAAGATTTTTTAGATTTAAAAGTTAAAGCAGAAAATAATGGACTTATAATTTATGAAAAAACTCATTATCTTATTTTGAAATAAGAAGTTCATTTTGTTGAAATCGTCCGGTTTTTCTGTTTTTTAAACCTGTATTTATCGTTATAGCGCTTATCAATTTATATATATATATATATTTTTACATACGTAACAACAATTCACCCCTGCCTCATGAGACAGGGGTGAAAAGGAATTTTTTATGTATTTTGTTTATTATCAATTCAATGTCATATTGAATCCCGCACCTACACCCCAGTGACCTCCAGAAGTTGTTGCGGATATGTTAGAGCGGTATTTTCCATTTTCTGAGGTGTAACCTGCACCAAAGGCAAATGCAGACTGACTACGCCATAAACCAGTACCAAATCCAACGCTTAATTTTCCAGGTGTATCATTGTAGCGTAAGTTAGACACCGCAAGACCAATAGCCGCTGCTTGTCTTGCCTCTTTTTTCACACTCTCAATACTATAGTTTAAAACATCAAACTTCATATCTGTATATTGCTTAGCCCGATCAACAGCATCATCAATCGCATCAATCACAATATTATTAACCCGTTGATCTGTATACTGCTTGGATTCATCAAGAATAATCTTCATCTGTTCTTTAGTATAATCATGAAGTTGACCACCATTTACAGCCTCTTTCGAACCTTTTTCAATTTTACCATCAGCGACATTATCAATCAGAACAGGTTCACTGGCATCCCCCCCCGCTAATGTGATTTTATTGGTTTTTTTGCCGTTTTCATCTCTATCATAACGAACAGCATCCTCTTCAATGCCGTCAACTCTATTATTGATGTTATCAACTTTGGCATCAATATTGATAACTGTATCACCAATATCAGCAATCGTATTGGAAATGGTATCAACTCTGTTGGTAAGATGCTTAACATCTTTTTCAACACCAGTGATACGTTCATTGGTTTCCCAAAGTTGTCCACCATTAACCGCATCTTTCGAACCTTTTTCAACTTTACCATCAGCTACATTGATAATTTTATTCGGCTTTCCATCGCGACCGGCATCATAGGCTTTTTCTTTATCATTCCACTTTAAAACATCTGAATCGACCTTGTTGATAACATCATTAATACGGTTATTTATGTTTACCATACCGCCATTAACACCACCAATCGCCTCAGCAACATTATGGTGCTCTTTCTCAACAGTTGTACCATCAGCATTGACTTGAACAATCTTAAAAGTAGGATCTGTCCATTTGCCATTCTCATATTTGGCACCGCCACCGAAATAATTAGCAAGCTGGTTGCTCATGAAATAAAGCTGGTTACCCGTAATAGCATCTGTTGAACCATCCGCAATCTCACCATCCAAAAGATACTTCAATTTGCTGTTTGTTTTCTTGCCATCTTTTTCATGACGTGCAACAAATGCTTCTTCATCATCATCCCACAGTAAAGCATCTTTAGAGAAATTTTCAATTTTCTGATTAAACTCATTGGATACATTCGTTAAGCGTTGATTCACATCTTGAACATTATTATCAAGACCTGTTAAAGCATCACCAACATTGTAAAAATTAGCCTTCCCTACTTCACCACCTACAATAGCGGATAAAGTATATTTCAGCCCTTCAAAAGCACCGTTAATGAACTTTGCACCACCGCCAAAAAACTTTGCAATATCTGCTGATATTTTATTAATCTGACTACCATTGATTGCATCGTTGGAATTTTCAGAAATGCTACCATCTTTCACGTTACGAAGAGCAACTGGTCCGTTGTTCTTATCGCCGCCCAAAGTTACACTACCATAATTAACACTATTATCGTCATTCTTATCATAGAGAACCGCAGCAGCAGTTACTGTCTCAATATCTTTCGTAATATCCTTTATGCTTTTATCAAGTTGGTCTTTGTTAACAGCTTCATCCCCCTTCTCTGCTGCCTTAACACCAGAAATGGAACGCGCTACACCAGCATATCCCGCAATATTGATCTCAGTACCAGCTGTATCCTTACCTATGGTAATAACATCTGTATTTTTTTCTTGCTTAACAAGACTATTTTTTACCACTTCGGAAATCTTATTATCAATATTTGTGATAGAAGTATTAACACCTGTAAACGCTTCCGTAACATTATGATAGGTCTCCCCCTGAATAAGGAAAGCTGGTTCTATACCGTTCAATACATCTGTACTACCACCAAAATATTTTGATGTATTTTGAGCAACTTTTGATAAATTATCAGTCACAGCAGTAACATTCTTATTCGTAGCAAACAACTGTGAACCATTTACCGCTTCCGTTGATGTTTGAGAAAGTTCTCCATCTTCTACACCGGAAAGTGTACGATCCATACCACTTTTATTTACAATGCTGATTTCAGTACCACCTGTTGCCTTACCGATAGTGATAAGACCTGACCCATTTTCTTGCTTCACAAGACTATTTTTTGTCACATTATTAATCTGATTATAAATATCTGTGATAGAATTATCGACACCTTCAAAAGCATCAGCGACATTATGGTGTTTTTTCTGAGTAATGGTACCATTCGCTTCACGCTGAGAAATTTTGAACGTAGGATCTATCCACTCTCCATTCTCATAGCTCGCACCACCACCAAAATAATTCGCAATCTGATCACCCATCGTATAAAGTTGGGAACCATTTATTGCATCTGTTGAATCTTCTGAAACATCACCATCTAAAAGATACTTCAGCTTGCTATTTGTTTTCTGTCCATCTGTTCCATGACGTGCAACAAATGCTTGATCCTTTTCACTCCACAGTAAAGCATTTTGAGACAATTTATCAAACTCATTGGTTACATGCTGTATATTTTTATTTACATTTTTAACATTTGCATCGAGCCCTGTCAAAGCTTCGCCAACGTTGTAAAAGGTCTTCTGTTCTACTTTACCATCTGTAGAAACTCTAGATAAGTTATATTGTGGACCTGAAAAAACTCCGTTATTAAATTCTGTACCACCACCGAAAAATTCTGCAATATCCTTGGATATTTTATTAATCTGGCTACCATTTATCGCGTCTGTTGACTCTTCTGAAATATCACCATTTAAAAGGTGGGTAATCTTACTATCTGTTTTACGTCCATCTTTTTCATGACGTGCAGCAAATGCTTGTTTACCATCATCCCATAATAAGGCATCTTGAGAGAACTTATCAAATTTATTATCTACATATTTTATACGACTATTCACATTTTTGACATTCGCATCAAGCTTTGTTAAAGCATCACCAACATTTTCAGCTATATACTGAGCTACTTCACCATCTGTAGAAACTGTAGATACGTTATATTGTGGACCTACAAAAGCACCATCCTGAAATGCTGCATCCCCACCAAAGAATTTTGCAATATCTCCAGAAATTGTATTAATCTGGCTACCATTTATAGCTTCTTTCGAGGACTTTCCGATATTACCATCCGCAATACCAGAGATAACTCGATTTTCACTATTAGAATTGGCAACATTGATTTTGGTACCATCTTTTTGCGCACCAATTGTAATGAGCTTTTGCCCTTCATCCCATTTAACAAGACTATTTGCTGTTACATTGTTAATCTGTGTATAAATATCTGTTATAGAATTATCGACATCTTTAAAAGCATCCGTTACATTATGGTGTTCGTTACCCTGAACAGTAAAAGTTGGCTTGAAACCATCAATCACATCTGTACTACCACCAAAATATTTTGATATATTATCAGCATAATTGAAAAGCTGATGACCATTTATTGCTTCTGTTGAATCAGAACTGACTTTTCCAACTGCAACGCCAGAAATAATTCGATCCTTGCCTTCAGAGTTGGCAATATTGATTTCGATACCTTCTTTTTCAGCACCAATGGTAATATTTTTTTTACTTTTACTCCATTTAACAAGACTATTGTCTTCTATCTCAAACTTCATTTTATATAATTGTGAAAGATTAACAGCATCATGCTCATTGCTACCATCTGCGACTCCTGTAATTTTTGTATTGGCGGCATGAATACCACCCTTGGTCATTCTTGGTCCATCTTTGATCATGAAACCGGCATTACTCATTCTGCTATCCCCTGTTTCTACACGACCAACTTTAATATATTCGCTTAAATCAAACTTTACTTCATTGTTATCACCTCTGGTAATTTTTATATTTGTGTTCTCACTCTCATTATTATCATCGTCTTTCTGCTTAACTGCAACAAAATTCACCGTACTATCAGCTTTAACATCTGTAGCATTATCACCATCAACAGAAAGCTTCCAGCCTGTTTTAATTCCTGCTGTAAAATCTTGTAACTGTTTATAATTTACTGCATCAGTATCATCAGTACCAGCTTTCACTTTTGTAATCTTTTTACTACCAGCATCAATACCATTGGCTGTTATGCTTGGACCACCATCAACAAACTTAAAGCCATCGTTGCTCATAATGCTGTTGCCTGTCGTAACACTCGTGAGCTTAAGAGTATCATTCAAAGAAAATGTGACTTTGTTATTGTCTTTTACAATTTTGATATTTTTGCTTCCATCATCACTCGCACCAGCAACAAGATCTACTGTACTCCCAGCTTTAACATCTGTAGAATTGTTACCATCAACAGAAAGCTTCCAGCCATTTTCTGCAAGTGTTCTTACCTCTGTCAACTGCTTATAATTTACAGCATCGGTTTCTTCTTCTCCCTTAGCTACTCCTGTAATTTTTTTATCACCAGCATTAATACCATTCAAAGTTATGCTTGGTCCATTACCATCAATAAACTTAAAGCCATCGTTGCTTATAATGCTGTTGCCTGTCGTGACACTCGTGAGCTTAAGAGTATCATTCAAAGAAAATGTGACTTTGTTATTGTCTTTTACAATTTTGATATTTTTGCTTCCATCATCACTCGCACCAGCAACAAGATCTACTGTACTCCCAGCTTTAACATCTGTAGAATTGTTACCATCAACAGAAAGTTGCCAGCCCGTTTTCATTCCTGCTGTGAATTCTTTCAGTTGCGCAACATTCACTGCATCGGTATCATCTTCTCCTTTTGCCACTCCCGTGATCACTTGCTCTCCAGCATCAATACCATCAATAGTCATGCGTGGCCCCTCATTAATAATAAAGCCATCACCGCTCATAGAGCTTGTTCCTGTAGTGACACTTATCAATTTAAGATTATCACTTAAAGCAAAGTGCATTTTCTGCTTCTTGTTTTCATTGTTTTTTTCAATCGTTAAGTTATCTTGCCCTACTTCACTATTTTTCACTGAAAAATCTACGGTATTGCCTGAATTCACATCTGTAGGATCGGTATCGTTAGCAGAAAGTTTCCACCCCCCTCCCCCTGCTATGATATCTCTCATAGCTTTTAGTTGCGCCACGTTTACCGCATCAGTATCTTCACTTCCAGCTGCAACCCCTGTAATTTGTCGTGTTAGCGTACCATTACCACGACCACCAACTTCACCAACGCTAAAAGCGCCTGTGGTGCTCTTCCATGCTATACTGGTTTTTGTTGTCCCTTTACCTGTTGCAGGATCATAACCAGCAACATTCTTGTTTCTATCAGAGATAGCCCCACCACCTACAGCAACACCATCTCTAACAAGCACTTGCGAATTTACACCAATGGCAACCGAATCTTCTTTTTCAGCATAAGCTTGCGTACCTATAGCAATCGCATTTTCAGCATTCGCGATTACTTTTCTGTTAGGATCATTTTCTTCGGTTCTGTCAGAGCGCCTGCCCCCTATTGCAATAGCACCTGAAGCTTTAGCTTCAGCATCTGTACCTATAGCAATCGTATAACTCTTTTCTGCCTTTACCTTTGTACCTAAAGCAATGCTATTTGTACCTAATGCAGTTGCAAGCCCTCCAATAGAAACTGAAGATTTGCCCGATGCTTCTGAGCCTACACCCATAGCAACACTTGCTATACCACTTGCAAGTGCGGAAACACCAAAAGCTTGTGCACCCCCTGCCTTTGCTGTCGCACCTGCACCAAATACGGTTGAATAATTACCCGTCGCTGCAGATCCACAACCCGTTGCAAAAGAATAAACACCATAAGCCTCAGGCATAGCATTAATGATACCACTAGTGTTTGTTCCCATATAAGTAGCATTGTTGGTTAGAATCCCAGCGCCTTGCCAAGTAACCTTTTCAGTGGTCGTGCCGTAAGGACTACGACCTCCAAAAACTTTCTCACCAATAAATCGCTCATATTGTTCTTGTGCGGTTATTCGTTGATTATCAGCAATTCCTTGTTGTTGTTTGCCGCCACGACCAATAACGTTGTCTACACCACAGAAATCATCATCACCAGCAAAAACAACACTCCCATGACTACCGTGTGCATATACAACACCAGTACCAGTTGTACTTTGACTCGCCCCTCCTACTATCGCAAGATTCGCAGCAAAAACAGGAGAAACACTCGATAAGAGTGTGGCCATTACCGTACTAAGAGAGACAACTTTAATTAAATTTGGTGTGGAATATTTTTTTTTCATAAGAATCTCCTCCTACAGAGTTCAACATCATCACAACGCGCGAAAACACACATGGCAAAACCCTTAGTTTGCGCACTTCAAAAACCAATAAATCAAGACAAAACTCCCCCCTACGATACCGATACTTATCGGGCATCGACCTAAAATCTCTGCAACAACATCGAATCTAGAAAAGTCCCCAACCCTTTTAGCTAGAGGGATTCAAGCTAAAAAATAAATAAAAACACAAGACTTTGAAAATATACCGTAATCTCCATTCAAAAACACTGCGATTTATCTCTTAACAAAAATAGTTTCACTAAAGAGCAATTCTACTTTTCAAATAAAGCGCATCAGAAGAATGGCAAGAGTGTAAAAATAATTTTTTATAAATTTGTAAAAATACTTCTCAATAAATTAGCTGTTCTTATAAGCACAAATTTATGATTTTTTTAACTTATCGCACAATGTAATAATGACGATTATCATGATAATCTCACTTTTTGTTGCGAGGTAAACTGTTTCAATATATTATACATCCCTTTGAAAGAAATCTGTCTTAAATATAATGATGCACGCTCTGTAAAAAGTTTTAACGTACTCATCTTATCATCTTCATAAAAAGACAAAAGTGCATCTATAAATAGTCTTTCGTTCTTCTCTCTTATATATCTGTTACCCTTCTATAGGAACAAAATATCGTCATTGTATTTTCACTGTTGTCAGTATCTTTTCCCTCAACCAACAAATATTTCAGGAATGGCACTATACTAGCTTTTTTTTGAATCAATTTTGTTTGTATTGCTACCCGTCGTTCTTTTTATGAACCGTTTTATCTTTAATCAGAGAAATATATTGATTTATAATGATAGTTTCTCGTTTTTCAGATCGAATAAGAGACTCGAAAATCGTGAGATTTTCACATTCCAGACTTGGTTATACAGCAGAAAATCAAAAAAGTTTTATTTTTTTAAAAGGCTGTTCATTCGTATCTTATGAAATTTCTAGATGTGCTTTTCAGTTTCGATTTTACGCTTTAAATGTAATTTTAAAAGTGGCAAAGTGGCTTCGACTTCTTCTATATCATTGAGGTTTTGAATAAGCTCTTGCAATCTTCCATAAAGCTCTGCTGCTAATTCCGCAACATCTTCAGGAGAAAGTGTTATTTTTGCATCATGATAGGTCGTATAAACTAAATGTCCCAGCTTTTTCATCAGCCCAGCAGGAATCGCCTGCGGTTTAAAACCAGCTGCTTTCGCCTTTGCCACATCTGAAAACATCTCGCCATTTCCCGTTACTAGCCAATCTAATGAAACACCACAAATTTCTTGATATTTGGAGAGCGCAGAGGCTGTAGGCTCACTTATACCAGTTTCATAAGTTCCTATAGAGCCAGCAGTGATACCAAGATGTTCAGCAAACTGCTTACGCTCTGTAAAACCAAGAGCGTGACGCACTTCACGAAAACGTTTTGCCAACTCAGTTTTAGGTTTTGCTTCCGGACGAGCCAAAAAAACACTCCAGAATCAATATAATTGCTGACTAAATAATTATATTGATTTATATCTATTATTACTGCCCCTTAAGAAGAGCAGTTATCACATACATAACCCCACAAAAACGGATGTTACAGCATCCATTTAAGCAGGAGCGAAAATTATGACAATTACAAAAAAATGCAATCGCCGTGGTACTTTTCTGAGCTGCGCCCCTGTAATATAACCTTGGAAAAACTCAAGCCTATCAGAGGCTATTTTCCAGAGTCAAAAACATTTGGACACAGGCCAATGAAAAAACTAAATGCGCCACTGCCAACTCTATCAGTTTGCATGCCAAGCCAATTCTTGCCAACTGCTTTCTCAAAAGTTGCAGTCATATTCTTTCAAAAGCAAAAAGCCTAATACGATTCTCTTCATTTCATGCTGTGCAATATACCACTGAAATCTTATTACAAAAATATGCAAATGCATTTCCCATAGGTTTTTATAAGGTAAAAAGTTTATCAATGTCTAAAAATCAATATAAAATAGGCAAAATAATTGGTATTCTACAAAAAACGAGATTATCACTCGTTATTAAAAAGTTAGACGTTTACAAACCCTGTTTGCTTATTTTATATATTAATGGCACTGATTTAGCTGTAACTGGCAATAGAGATTTCAGGGTGTTTGGTTTATCGTCAGAATACTCTTCCTCTACGCATATTAAAAGCCTTTTGGCAATGTATTTTAAATGCTATAAATTCTATAGTAAACACATTGCCATCCATATTTACAATTGGGCGCTTCAAAATCTTGGAGTAATAAAATCTTTAATAGGCTTTGATTTAAAAGCGCGTATTTTACAGAAAATTGACAAAACCATGAGGTTCGTATACATGGCAATTTTAAGTGATGATAGTGGAGTGATACTTAAAAAAGCTGCATGGAAACCCGCAACGTTGAGGAATTAAGCATGACCTCTTTATGCGATAAAGAATTATCTGATACACTGGTTGGTCTTTATGACGACTATCAACGCGGTTTCGACATTGGAGAAGAGCTTAAATTGTGCGTGGATTTGGCGTTATCTCTTGAATTGGAACTCAGTATTCACCGTTTAAGTGAAACAGATGCTGTTTTAAAAAAAGAGATTGTGCAAACCTTGCATCGTCGTAGAAATACTCATTCCAGTGAAGATGAAATTGATACAATTTTTCATATGGATTTTGAAAAACAAAAATAATACAATACTCTCCCCATATGATACGATATTACCTCATTGCTTTACTTTCTACTACGCTTAAACAAAAAACTTTCAAGAAGATTTAAAGTGTTACGTTTTCGTCTTCTTAACAACAGTGAGATGAATTAAAGAAACGCATCAATTCTTTTAGATCATTATCAAAAAATAGAGAGTATTCTCTAGCATACATCAATTTATGCTTTGTTCATTAAGCACCAACTTTTACATTTTCTCAACTCTCCTTTAAAAGCAAAATATGAAATGTGCTGCAGCGTAAATGTTTAAAAATAGCGTATATTGACCACTCTTAAACGTAATTTATTGTTTTTCATGTTTATAAAACAGCACTATGAGTATTCCAACAAACGCAACAATGCTTTGAAAAAAATATATCGATTGAGGTGATATGTTACTGTTATCGCTTGCCATGATGAGATAGACTCCGAGGATCAAGCATCCAGAGATACCATTAAAACTTGCCTGCAATCTTCCTTGGTATTCAGGATCACAAGAGAGTTGTGATAAAGAAATCGAAAGAGCCCAACTCGAAAGTCCAAATCCAATCATAAAGTAAACAGGAAAAACAACAAAATTGTATGTATTAACAGATAAAATAGCGAGGCCAATAGCCATAAAAGCTAATAAAATGGCTAATGTTTTCCTTATGGACAAAACTTTACAAAGAAGTGGTGAAAAAAACGCACCTGTCAATACGCCCATAGAATAAAGCACCTCCAATATTGCAAAGATCCTGCTATCCGCATGTAAAACCTCTTGTATATAAGGAACGAGAATAACAGGAATGGTCATCAAAAGAGTCATAATAATCATCTGACTTATATAAGGTACAAAAAGAGCCGGATTCTGTTTAAAATAATGAAGGCATTCTGTATAATTTTCCCACCAATTTTGCTGGTTTTGTTTTTTAGATCTTCGGTTTTTAGGTACCTTCATTGCAAAATTAAATAAACCAGCAATGATAAAGAATATACCACCTATTAGAAGAGTTCCTTTTGTTCCTGCATAGGATAGTATAAATCCACTTAAGCCCATACCTACGATAGTGCCAAGTTCATAAACCATATCGATGGTCGCATTTGCATTGATGAGCTGTTCCTTCAGCACAATACTTTGAATTAAAGAAATAGCTGATGGCATATAAAAAGGAATAAAAATACCCAAAAGAGCAGATAAGACCATCAATTCAATTTCTATACCAAAATGCCAAAGCATTACCCAGCCCACGATTACCAAACCTCTCACAAGATTTGAAATAATAATCTGCGTTTTACGGTTATATTTATCTGCCAATATGCCAAAAATAGGCGCAAAAATAATGCCAGGCGTCCAAAGAAAAAGCATCATCAACGCTACACCACGGATTGAGCCCGTCTGATTGTAAGCGATCCATGACAATGTAATATAATTTAGTCCACTTCCAAATGTAGCAAATAAGCCGCTCAAAGTAAAATAGAGAAAAGTTCTATTTTCAAATAAAGCAATGCGTTCCTTCAAATTTGAAGTGAACATAAATTATCCTCTAAAATGAATACCAGTCGATATGCATAATACATCCTGTTTAAAAACAGGCATTCTTACAATTTTCATTTTAGATCATTAAATTTAAGAAAGCAAAATTTCTTTTTTGAGGCTTTTACAATCTTTGTGCTGTTTTATGATTAATTCTTCTATGAAAATGGAACATTTATGGACAAAAACAAATTTAATATTTTATGTGCGTTTTATTCAGAAGCTACACCTTTATACATATGTGAAACAATTTTACGGTATGGAAGCTTCACTCACATTATTGTCCTTATTATTCCGTGCACTAAAATATGTTCGAGTATATCCTTCCATGTCGTTCTTCTATCACCACACTTTGGCTCTAAAAGAATAAACATACTATTATCTTCACGATAAATACTGCTAACTTTTCTACTCCCCTTCTCTAAATCTTTTAAAATAAGCCAATTACAGTTAGTTTTCCAATTAAAATATATAACGTAATATCTTCCTGAGCAGTTAAATTATTGCAATCATATCTCTAAAGTTTCAGATTTAGAGTACAGATACATAAAGGAGGATTTATCGTGGATAACTTGATTAATAAATGATTTTATTCATAATCAAAACAAACCTTATTTATATGATGTCGTATTTGATGATGAATTAAAGAAATAGGAGCAGTTCCATCAATTGTTATAAACTGCTCATCTATTTCCGATAACACTTTGTATACTTTGTAAACTTTTTCAATAAAAGAGAGTTTTTCTTCGTATTTTAAGTTTAAATCATCCCTTTTCTGCAACCGTTCCAGTATAGTAATGGGCGGTAAATGAAGATAAAATGTAATATGAGGTCTTAGAATAGATTGATTTAATTTAACGACACTTTCAACAGAAAGCTCTCGAGCATAAAAATAAGCAAGACTAGAATAAACATATCGATCGCTAATTAATAAATTTTGCGATGACGTTAAGGAAGGTTCAATAATTTCAAGCGTATATTCGCGTCTATTTGTCGCTGATAAGAGTGCTAAAAGCAACGGATCAATTGCTTTTCCATTATCTACATATCTCTAATTTATGGATTATTTCTATACTAAGAACTGTGTTAAAAGTTTGTATTATATGTTTTCTGTTGAGTAATGGCGAGCAATTTCTTTTGTTTGTGTTGTCTTTCCACTCCCATCAAACCCGCATAAGACAATAAAAGAACCAGAAAATTTCTTTGAAGACCACATCGAGTTATAAACTTTTTTATCAAGATACATTTTGTCTATATACTCTCCATAAGTTAAATTTTTTTGTCTAAAATCTTTTAATGTTTAATAAGGTGTTTTTTTACTCGTCTCTAAATAAAAAAACACAATACTCCCGCATTTTATATAACTTATTAACTTTATGATAAATGGCGGTATATAGACTTAGTTTTAAGATAAGGTTATATTTTAGACAACTTAAAATGAGATTAAGTATTTGTAAAAAATATATTTTTTGATCACACTCCATACCCAGCCATTTTTTTAACGAATTCTAGCGAGATTTTGAGGATTACTCCTATAGCGTCGTGTAAGTGTAGCGAAATGAGTTCGATCTCAGTATTTATTGTTCCTAAGAGCTGGTACTGGATTCCGCTACATAGGAATCTAATGAAATCAACTCTATCTTTTCTCAAACCACTGCCCTCGCTATAAGCATTTGATATCCGATTCCGTCAAAAAGTAGCAGAGCAATTCTTGGAAAACATCGCTGAGATATTGAAATATGCCTAGCAAAAGCGTTTGAATCAAATGTTTCACTATATTTTTCGGTATATTCATAAACTGAAACTAAGAATATTATAATAAGCCCTCAAACAACGACGACGCCCAAATCAGCCGTAATAAAGCCTCCTAAAACTGAACCAATAATACCTTCTCTCTATAAAAAGACTACTATGTAAAGGTTTTAATACAATACCTTAGCGCTAATGCCATAAATGTTTCTGATAGATAACGAAGTTTATTGTCACAAAAACATCTAACAACGGTCAATAGAAAAACCTAAACCTTGAGTATAAATGGAGGAAATCTTAAGAGTGCAAACACAGCCCTCCCAAAAACATAGCTATACTGATCATTTAGCGAAGAAACTCCTCATTGGCAAAGCATCTCACAAGAGATACAGCAAAAACACCAACCGCCTCCGCTCTTAGTTTCTCCCAAATTAGCTATCACTATGATAAACGTTATCGTTCAAATCTGTATCATGCTTCTATCGAAAAAACTTGACATGCCTAACAACACATATATTAGCTTTTTGTAAAAATGTATAATGTACAGCATGTGTATTTAACATGGGGGGATAATGTGCATAAACAACTGATGTTTCGGTTTTATGGGCTTGTTGTCCTGCTGTATCTTTCTGATATGGTTCTATTCTTAAGTAATCTTTGGAATGCTTATCGCATAACATCCTCATCGGTTTTCCTGGGCGTAACCATGGCTTTGGGCACCCTTATGCCCTATCTTTTGAAAAAAAGCGGTCTTGTGCGCATTAAAGCCTCATTGCGGTTGGTCGATTTATACAAAAGGCGAATCATTATCTATAGCCTTCTTTTATTGATTGCACTTTTCCATTACGCTGATTCCCCCTTTGGTTTTATCGCTGTCTCTATCTCTATCGGCTATCTCTCTTTGATTACCTTAAGCACACTCGAGACTTATAATACTAAACTAGCACTTAGTGGTTATATTAGCGCCCAAAAGGCTTCCCGCATTATGCAAACAGTGGTGCAAATTGGCGCATTTTTGGGAGCAGCACTGAGTGGTTATCTCTTAGAAGCGACCAGCCCTCGAGGGGCAGCGGCTGAAATTGGCTATAATGGTTTGATTGTGACACTTTGTTTGTTTGACATCATTATAAGCCTTATAGCCGGATATATTATCTTTTGCGATGAATACAACGCTACAGATACCACAGCACCTGCAACCGATAAGAAGACAGCACCTATACCGCAAGCGGATGGACTCTCCCGTGAGCTTAAACTTTTATGCGTCTGTATAGGGCTTATTGGCTTTCATATTTGCGCTTATAATACGCTGGCAACCATTCTTTTTCAGAGTGTGAAAAATTTTGGCTCTGAATATTATGGACTTTGCAGTGCGGTTGCGGGCATGGGCGCTTTTTTGGCTGCTTTTATCAAAATCCCTCGCTTTGAATTTATTCTCCCAGCCCTTATGTTGAGCGTGGCTGATCTTATTTTTAGCACCACACAATCGCCCTATTTGGCTGTGGTCTTTTGCTTTTTTATTGGCTTTTCAATGAATACCATGCGAATTAATGCACGCAAACATACGATTGAAGCGACCAAAACAGAGGCTCAAGCAGAGCTGGTGGGAAGCTATAGCGGTATGCTTTATACTCTCTCCCAATCGGCAGGTTATGTTATCCTTGGTCTTCTTACAAGCTCTGCCCTTATGGGTCCTCAAGCAGCTGTTTATCTTCTCCCCCTTATAGGGCTAATAATCTTTATTTATATTCTTTTCCTTTTATTGCAGCGGAACAAAGTATGAGAAAACCTATTCTTATTGTCGACCCTTTCTCCACGGGTGCCCTCTATGCCCCTGCTTTGCAAAAATTAGGCTATGCTTGCTATGGTGTTGTCTCTCAACAAGCTCCTTTTTCACACTATATGCTTTCTTATCAGGGAGAGGGCATGGCAGAAGCGAAGCTTCATAGTGTAGATGAGATAAAGAAACGCTTTCCTATCGGCGCGATAGAGGCCGTGGTCGCAGGCGCCGAAGGGGGTATTTATTGTGCAGATCAATTGGCGGCTTATTATGGTTGTCTTGGGAATAACCCCTTGACTACCGATTGGCGACGGAAAAAAGCAGCGATGCAAAAACGCCTTTGTGAAAATGATTTATCTTACATCCGATCAAAGATTCTTACAAAAAATGATTGTACTCTCGATGATTTTGAAAGCCACAGCGGCTATGTGGTAAAGCCGAATGATTCTGGTGGAAGCGATGGTGTTTTGTTTTTCTCCAGCCGTGAGAAAGTGGCGGCATGGTCCTCTAGAATCGACTGGACACAAAAAAATATTTTTGGCGCACCTAACGATGCTTATTTGCTCCAAGAAAGATTGGAGGGAGAAGAATACATCGTCGACGCCGTTGTAAATGGAGAGGCTATAAAGATATGTGCTTTATCGCGATATAAAAAAGGTATTCATAATGGAAGTGCTTTTGTTTATGAATCGCTTGATGTGCTTGATGCTCAAGATCCCTCTTATGCCCCTCTTATCTCTTATGCAAAACAATGCATTCGCGCACTGGGGATTGAATATGGACCTGCGCATATGGAAATCATGCAAACAGCTCGTGGTCCAGTAATGATCGAAGTAGGAGCCCGCCTCCACGGAGGAATTGCACCCACCTTGTTCGCGCATTGCTATGAAGATGGTTTACTTGAAAGCTCCGTTAACCTTATTGCAGGCGTGTTTTCGCAAACCCCAAGTCGCTTTAAGAAAAAAGGGCGTATTATCTTCCTTATCAACGAGATCGACGGTCATATTATAAAAGATGTTAACGTATGGCGGCAAAAGCTTCATTCTTGGGAAAATGTGGTTCATTTTACGCTCTTTTTTAAAGAAAACGAGCCCCTCCCCCTAACCATCGATTTAAATACCTGCCCTGCCATTATAGCAATTTGGGGACACAGTGATGATGAATTATCAGCTTTGGAGAGGGTCATTCGTAGCAATTTCTTATAAAATACAACAATTGGGAGGAAAACATGGATTCAGCAGCGCAAATAATTGAAAATATAGACAAATATGAAAAATGGAAGCAGGTCGTTTTTAAAGAATTCAATGCAACCATGAATAACACAATTAGACCTTTTCCCTGTCTATTCGGTGTAAATGGATACTCAAAAAATATGCTTAGATTTGGGTTCTACAATAAGTTGACCGCAAAAAATATGATGGAAGACCTGATAACTTATTGCGATAATTATAAAAGTTTTGGAAAGAACACATCTTTTGTTGCATTCGAGAAGCCTGCCCCCGTACAAAGTATCGAAGTTTATAGAGAAAAATTCTGGTCTATACTTAAAGATTTGCGAACTCTTGATGACCAAGAATGGCCTAAGCATATACCAAAAAATATGGACAATCCTTTATGGGAGTTCTGCTTTCATGGCGAGCCTATGTTTATAGTTTGCAATACCCCATCCCATATAAACAGAATAAGTAGGAGAAGTTCTACATTTATGTTAACTTTCCAGCCTAGGTGGGTTTTTTCTGATCTGCTCGATACAGAACAAAAAGCAAAAAATGCATTCTCCGCTGTAACAAAAAGACTTGAACCTTTTGATATTATAACAAAATCTCCTTTTTTAGGAAAATATGGCAAACCCCAAAATAGAGAATGGACGCAATACTTCCTGCAAGATAATAATATTGAATCCCCACCTTGCCCATATCATATAATGGAGCACGATAATGACTAAATTTTCTAAAATTAAATTAAATAAAAATATCTATGATATATTCAAAATGATGCTTCCAGAGCAAGGATCAATAGAGATACAAAGAGATTTTCCAAAAAAAATACACGATTGGCATATTCACCAGGGCGATGAAACTCTCTTAATTATAGAGGGAGAGTTAGATTTTTTCTATAGCGAAAAACATATAACCTGTACACCAGGAGATATTATACATCTACCTGCCAATACAAGGCACAAATCAATTGCGGCAGATGTAGGATGCATATATGCAATTGCTACAGAAAATCTCACTATTGGAGATATTAGAGATGGGTAACCGCACGCTCTTTAATGGATTCTTTCTCATACAGGATTTTATTCTTTTACTCCTGCTTCCCATAATGCGCCCATAGATTCTGCGGAAAATAAGGCTATGAAGTTTACGTCCTCTACCCAAATCAACGTAGAAGCTTTTCAGAAACGGCATTTTACAGCACAAAATAGAACGTTATTCTTTAGGAAAAAAATGAATCAAGCTTAACGGATTAAACAAAAAGGAAATAATTTTGTTTAAAGCTTTATTGTCGAGCATTCACGAATGGATTCTGGTATTATCTCTATCTGAAACTCCCTACAAGCATGAAGCAGAAAAGTTATCAAGCATATTTAGTATACCTAATGAAAACTGCTATTACCATGCGTGATGGCTCTAAAATGTAGATGGATTTGAATTTTTAAATAATTTTTAACTCTTGCATCACTTTATTTCCATACTTTTTAAATAATATTCAATAACTTAAGTAAAATAAATATTTTTATTTTGGGTTTTGTTGTGTTGTTAATCTAAGCATGTGAAGAGAATATATTAAAGAATTAAAATATTTATATATCGAAATTGAAGATGTCCTATTTTACCCAAAAAAGAACTATTATGACATAGGTGAATTTAGCTATTAATCTTTTGTTGCCAACAAGTGGTAAAATGATGCTGAATGTAGAAAAAATTGCATAAGAACCTTTAACAAAAATGATTAAAATTTAGATAGAATTACAAGGTATAAAATAGAATTTATTCCATCAGCGCTGCAATTTTTTCTGGTTAATTTATTCTACCAATATCATTAAAGCTTTCTTCTAATGACATCGTCTATCATTGGAGGGAGATATATGATTGTTTTTCGAATTGTGACAGCACACAAATTTCGTGATTTATTTTGTCCATTAAAAGATGTTTGTTAGTTGAGTAAGTTAAAAAAATACATAGAATTCCGTATAATGAAGTGTGTATGTATAAAACTTCTCAGGATGATCGTATTAATAGCAATGTTAAAGGGGGCTTTTTTTTGGAAAAATTGTAAAGAAATTATGAGTATCTCTAGGAGAAAAAACTCTGATTTTTAAAACAGAGAGAAACATTGATTATAACAGCTTATTAAGCTAAACGCAGAATATTTATCCTAATAATTGATGGTTAATTGTAACGGGATAGTTTTTTGATAATCATAAAGAAAAAGGTATAGAGCGTGTTTCTTTTAGTTAAGGAAAAGTATTGCTCATTTTTCTTTCTAAAAGTAAGAAAATTCAAAGATAATTTTTTGTTCTTGTAGTGGTGAGAAAATAATTGTCGAAGTCAGTGAAGGGGAGATTCTAATAGATTGTTACAAAGTTTAATAAAAGTTGGAATACTTAAAAATTCTTAGTTCCTATGATGATTTAAGAATACCAGATTAGGATACGGAGAATTCAAGAGCTCAAAACTTTGTGATAATATTGGTTTAGAATTACATCTTGTTCATTCAGACGAGATGAGCCAATTATTATATGTCACAGAGACATATGGGTGGAAAATTTAAAAAAAGCTTATCCAGAATCTGACTTAAAGGTTATTGGAACTTTAGGCTTGGTCTCATGTTTCTCAAAAATTAGCAACCAATCTTGTTGTGACTAGACTAAATTTGGAAGATCTGCTCACTGAGCGTTTTTATAATATTATGAAATGATAAAAATATTAATATTTCTTCTTGTCCGGGACATGAAGCCGGTGCTATTTGTATTTATTATCCGTTGCACCATTGTCCGAAATATATTTTAAGTGGTTGTCACTTGAAATATGCCTTGGAAAATTATTTGGCAAGAGAGCGTACCTATATGTATTGGAAAGTAATTTCCTATTATTTGTCTCAATCTATGGGTACAACGTTGCCAAGTATAGAATTCATGCTGACAGATGACTTGCGAAAAATAAGTGTCTATAACGCATTTAGACTAAACTTTTATGAAAAACTGGAATTTAGTACCGAACCATATTCGACAATGGAGAAAATCATAAAATGGCTTGAGTCTCTGTTTAAGAGGGGGGAGGCTATTGCGTAATTCTGTTTTTCTTATGATTGTGATTGGTTGTTTGACGAGTTTTTGTGCTAGTGGTGTATTATCTATTGGCCTTTCTTTGTTACAATTCCAAGATACAACGGGAGAAGCGTCTGCTACTTTAAATGTCGTTAATTTAATCGCAATTGGAATTGCTGGCTTATGTTTGGGAAATGTGTTGGCGTACTATCAAGGCTTTATAATTGGGTTTTATAGTCAAATTATTTGCGCTTGTTTATTGTCTTTCTTATTATTTATGAACAATCCGGTACTTATTTTATTTGTATTTTTTTTACTTGCTCTCTTGATGGGGGCTGATAACCCAAATAACAATAGTGCCTTGAATCAGCTGGTTCCAGCTCCCAAACAAAAAGCTGGAATTTTTGCATTTTACACTAGTTGCTGTCAGTTTTTTGTTATTATATCCCCATTGCTTATATATTTTATAATTGCGCATTTGGGGCACAAAATAGCCATAGCCTTTATTGTATTTATCTATCTTTTGAATGCCTGCTTATGGTTTCGTATAAAGTCTATACAACAACTAAACAGAGCAAAAGAGCTATTAAAAAAGCCATCTCAAAAAGCTTATGGAGTTGGGTTCAGGTGCCTTTGGCGGATTTCTGCGTTGCGTTTTTTAACGATTAATCGTATTTTGAATAATTCTCTCTATACGGGGCCTATTGTTTTATTGCCACTTGTTCTTGCTTCTATAACATCAGATAATATAAAATTTACAGCTATTCAAAATTCTATTTTTGCTTTGTTAGCACTGGGTTTTGTGATCAATGGTCTTATCTCATCTTATTATTTACGGAAATTTCCATCTTTAATTCGTTTTTTTGTATGGGGGGCACCGGCTTTTGCCGTGATCGCAATCTCTTTTGTTTTATATTTAAATTTTACTCAATATTCCCTTTATATTATGGGTTTTTTATTAGGTATTGGGCAATTTTATTTTAGGATATCGGGAATAACAATTGGACAAGCTATAACACCTAGTGAAAATTTAGCCGAGGTGATTTTGGCAGGCGATGCCAGTGTACGCATCATAACAGCTTTATTTTCTATTGTGCTTTTATATGCAGGAAATTTTTTTTCATTTTCTATATTATACATCCTATGTGTATTTATAGGCTTTTGCGCCCCTTTATTTATTTTGCACGGACTATCTATTTACATACAAAGCTTAAAGATAAAAGAAAGCGCCACATGAATGATATTCAATTATTACGTCAGCCTTTTTTTGATTATCGTATAGATAAAAATTTTGTACAAATATTCATGACATTAATTTTAAATAAGCACATTGCGTGAGAAAAGCTGAGGTGTTCGTTACCTCTCATGTGGATAAAACGCATTTAGCCCGTTAAGCAACGAAATTGCAAATAGCACTATGATCACCATTAATTCTAAAAGCTCTACCAGAAGTTAGTGATAATGGCAAAAATCCTTTAATGATATTTGAAGAGATCGTTTATGCTAGATCAGGTTATCTAAAGATCGAGAGGAGAGGAGCTTAAAAAGTATAAAATTCATGGAAATTCAACAGCAATTTCTAGGTGTACATAATGATAGGCATAGATCGACGCGAACTGGTCAAATTCAAACAATAAAAAATCCTGCAAATGCTGAGCTTTTTAAACTATGTCATATCAAGCATATGAAAGTTCGTTTTAAATTAATGGCGGAGAGAGAGGGATTCGAACCCTCGATATGGTTTCCCATATACACGCGTTCCAGGCGTGCGCCTTCAACCACTCGGCCACCTCTCCAGAAGTTTGCACTATACCCAGAAAGAAATAACGTGCAAGTCTAAACTATACATTCAAAACCCAAAAAACAAATTCATTTATTAAAGTAAGAGCTTTTATCTGTTGAATAACAAGCACATCCCTTCTTTTTAAGAAAAAACTTTTTTCGTGGATAGGTTTGTAGAATACAATAATGAGAATAAAAAGATTGTCACCAGTTATAAACTTTCATGCTCATTTACGCACTTTCTGCTTCACAAAAAAATACTTCTCTTAAAATTGGCATACAGTCCATAGTTTTACACAACCAAATAATTAAAATCACTTACTTATACGTCATAGGAAGGGATGGTATGTGGGGAAAGAACATTTTAAGAGAGGATAAGTGGCTCTTATGCATTTTCTTAAATAGCACGAATTTTTGCAACATTGAGAGCTGTAAAATAGTGTGATGGTGTCAGTTTTCTCTTTCATAGGATTATATAATAAGCCCTACTCTAAATCCTCTATTCAATTTCACACTTCTATATTTAGTTGATACTAAAGAAAATAAAATTCAGAAAAAAACTTTGCATTTTTAATTTAATATGTATGAATATATTTTATTTTCTGAAATGAAAAAATAGTCTCATTTTGATCAAATACAAAATAATAAAAATGCAAACCTGTTTTCATTTTTACCATATACTTTTAAATTCAGCTTTACAGTTTTCAAAATATCTAAAGTAATCTCAATTATTTAAAAGAAATTACGTATTACTTCATACTTTTGATTATCGCATTCTTTAAGCGTGATATGGTCTCATCACAAAACAGAATACTCTAAAAATACTATTTTCTTTCTCATCCACACGTTTGTAAAAAAACATCTCTTAAAGCTTGCCACATCTACCTCATACGGTATCTATGAATGGTATAAAATCTATTGGATAGCATCATCTTTCCTTAAATAAAAAGTAAAAGCCAAGTACTATCAAGCTATTTGTCGCCTAATGTTAAAATATCTATTGCTATTTGAGAGAATGCATAAAAGGAATTTATTCTTTCTTAGAGTGTTTTTATCCATACATTACTCCTCCTTGTAATGTATAAAAGAGTAATTTTTATTAATTAAATATAGAGAACTTTAAAACGAAAAAACCCTACAATATTCAGGGTTCTCATTATGTAAAACGATAAATTACCATTATAAATTAATATACTGTATTAATGTTTTACAGCACTAAAGATCTGATTAGTCTGCAAAATGAGCTCGTTCTTTCCCCTTAATGTTCTTTATCACCTTATATCCTTGCTTAGAGCACGTACAGCTCGTGCAGTTTCACATTGTAATGCTTTTTGTGCTAAAATTTTCATATCTTCAAAACTATGAGTCTGTAAACACGCCTTTACTGGAGAAATATCGCAAGATATCATAGAAAGCTCATTAATTCCCAATCCAGTCAAAATCATTGCACCAAAAGGATCTCCAGCCATACCACCACATACACTAACCCAACACTTATGTTGTGCAGCTCCCTGAATAGTCTGATAAATCATACGCAAAACTGCTGGATCAAGGCTATCAGCTTCAGACACAAGGTACGGATTTTGCCGATCAACAGCCATTGTATACTGTGTTAGGTCATTGGTTCCAATTGAAAAAAAATCAACATGGGCGCTCAATACATCTGCCATAATGGCCGCTGCTGGAACTTCGATCATAATACCAAGTTTTAATTTTGGTGCATTAATATCGTTGCGGATTTCTTCTGCAATCTTTTTTATAGCGACAATCTCTGAAACAGACATGACCATCGGAAACACAATCCATAGATCTCCACCCTCTTTTGCCGCTCGATATAAAGCACGTAATTGAGGCACAAAAAGATCACGTCGACGTAACAAAAGCCGCGTTCCTCGAACACCTAAAAAAGGATTGTCCTCTTTAGATAAATGTAAATGCGTAACCTGTTTATCTCCACCAATATCAAGTGCACGAATAATTAATGGCTTATCTCCTACAGCTGTAATCATCGCCCGATATATATTAAATTGTAGCTCTTCATCCGGAATATATGGATTCTCTAAAAACAAAAATTCCGTGCGCATGAGTCCAACACCTTCAGCCCCTAAATCAAGCGCAACAGGAACCTGATTTGCGTAGTTGACATTAGCCATGATACGAATTCTTTGACCATCTGTCGTTTGCGCTGGTAATCTACATGCATTTATTTCACTGACACGTTTTTGCGCAACAGTATCAATATGCCTTTGAGCATCTTCAACGTCTTCAAGCGTAGGATCAAGATAAATAAACCCGTTATCGCCATCAATAATAGCCTGAATATCAGACTGAATTGCTAAAATATCATCACCTGTAGCAACAACCATTGGAATACCAAGAGTACGCGCCAAAATAGCTGTATGAGATAATGGACCTCCCCATGCTGTTGCTAATCCTTTTACCCTTGTACAATCAAGTTGTGCTACATCAGAAGGAGAAAGGTCATTTGTAACCAGAATTACACCATGTGGAATATCATTTAAAAAGAACGATCTATAGGATGGATTGATTTCACCTAAAACACGTCGACCAACATCAACTAAATTAACAGCACGTGCTGCTAACAAAGGATTATCTACCTTAAAAAACATATCTGAAAATTGACGAACCGCTCTATCCCAAGACCAAGCGACACCATGACCTTCCGCTATAAAACGACAAGCTTGAGCTATTAAATTTTCATCTTCAAGCAAAACCATTTGCGCAGAAAAAATCGCAGCAGAATCTGCTCCCATACGCACTGTAATATCAGAAATCACAGATGCCATTTTATGTTTTGTTTTTGTAAGAGCATTTTCAAGACATGCTGCACCAGCTGCAAAATCAATTGGCTGATCTATTATGGAAATATCATTTTGCCTTAAAACAAAAATCTTACCAAATGCTAATCCTGAACTCGCTCCAACACCAGAAATGCCTTTTTGCATAGAGCGTGGATACCAACCATGAAAAGCCTTTGTTTGAGATTCCATTGCTCTCATCAGACATTTTTCACTAATACTCACTTTTTTTGCAATAGCAATGGCATCATTGAGAAGTTGTGCTCCTTCTGCAGCATCTGTAGAAAAAATCAGAACATCACCATTTTTTGCTCCTAATTGCAATAAACCAACCAAATTTTTCATTTCAACGGTATATTGACCATGGCGAACTCTGATAGAGTTTTGAGCCTTTTTCGCAAAATCAACCCATAGAGAAGCTGGTCGTGCATGAAGACCACTTGGATAATCTAAAGTCCATTCCTGACACACCGAAAGGTCACCAATAAAAGTTTTTTCTATCTTCATCTCTTGGTCAAACAAAGTTGTAACAATTTGCTGTTTGTCCATAGTTGTTGCAAGTACTTCAAGCTGTTTTTTATCAAATAAAAGAGACGTCAATTTTTTACAAATTTCTCTATAGCGATCTGGACACGCTGCAATGGCAATAACCAAATATGCTTTCTTGCCATCCTGCCACTCAACACCAGCAGGCACCTGTATAACAGCAACAGCATCCTTGATAATTAAATCACGATTTTCAGCCATACCATGAGGAATGGCTATACCATTTCCAAGCCAAGTATTGGTTGTTTCTTCACGTGCAAGCATACTTGCCAGATAACACTTATCAACTGCACCAACCTGCACAAGCAATTCAGCAGCAGCATAAATTGCATCATTTTTATGATCAAAAGCAGCTGCAAGTTGTACAGATCTTATAGACAAGATTTCACCATCAGTAAAATCTACATTCATTGTTTCTGCTTTCTCATATCTCATCATGAATTCAAATTGCCTCACATTTGAACACCAATATCTCTGATACATTCCTTTTCAAAGCTGCATTTCCCAAAATACAAGCTATAAATACCACCACAGCTCTCTTTATATTCTACAGAATATAGCTAAGTGAGGTGCTTAAATACCTCAATATAACCGATAAAACAATTAGATATTATTATCCACCTAAGTGCTTAAAACCATCATAAACAAGTCTGCCTCTTACTCTTTTACTTTACAAAGACAAAACCCCATTTTTTACAGCACCAATCACCTGAAAAACTATGCTTTCAAAATGCTCTCATTATCCTAAGTTATCCAACATAACTTTTCATTATTCTCCCTACAAGAAAGCATCCTTCCTAATCATCCGTAACTTCAGCTAATATTTTAATTGATTCCTCAAAGTTTATTTAACCTATTATCCCTCTTTATAAATTCATTACATAATTACAAATTGCTCCATGCAACTTATCATCTTTATTCCGTGCTACCCATCTCTTATGATATCAAACTCTCGATATATAATATTTATATATTTTAAGCTACACCTTTACTTCAATCAATATCGCAAATACACAATGCCCTCTGTCGCACATTTGCAAAGTACGACATCCCCCCCCAAGCACCATCACCAACTACTAAAATCAAGAAAAACTCTACAAATAAGATAAATAAAGTAAAAAATGAAAAGCAATTATTGCCTTAACCCTAGCTCTTATGCTTGTTTATTTTCAACAATACACAATAATAGTGAAATCAGAAAAAATATTCTTGAAGGGCGCTGATTGCACGTTGGTTATTTTTATATCTTTAAACACCGTAATCCTTAAAAATATAATTTCACTCTCGATTTACCGAAAATTCCTTAATGCACGTCACTTTCAAAGTAGTTTTGACTACCTTCTTATGGATTTTTATCCCTATGTCTTTTTAAATGAATATCCCCACCTATCCACACTACCACCTAAAAACAGTATGACAACTCATCAATACCACAATGCCGATAAAAAGACCCATCTTTATCAAAATGATTACATCAATAATGCTCTCATTAAATTTCTCATAATTTTCTGAAAACAAACTGCTTCTCTTATAAGAAATTACTCAACGCTTCTTCATACATAAAAAGAAAGTCTCTCCTCACTGATTATTATACAGAAACTTATCAATAAACTCTATCATAATATCAATATGTTCAGTATTTAAATACTAACATAACAGCGCACAAACTTTTTCCCTCATTGAGAAAAGCCATTTCCCCAATTCTACCTTTTTATCTTCTACATTTATTATAGTACCAACGCAAAAAGGGAAAGATGAGATTCATCTTTCCCTTTGAATACTTATAAAACCACAACTACAATTCAATGAAATCCCGTTGATGGCTAGAGAGTGTTACAGATTACTCTGCTGCCTCCAGCATAGGAATGACTGAAACATAGGAACGATTACCCGCTTTGCGTTGAAAAGAAACCTTTCCATTTGATAATGCAAAAAGCGTATGATCTTTTCCAATACCAACATTGTTACCAGGATGCCAACGTGTACCACGCTGGCGAATAATAATATTTCCGGCAATAACGGTTTCACCACCAAATTTTTTAACGCCTAGACGTTTCGATTCTGAATCACGACCATTACGCGAGGAACCACCAGCTTTTTTATGTGCCATAGACGCTCTCCTTTAATCTTTCTTACTCTTTGATGCTACAGACGCTTTCTTCTGCGGCGCAGTCTTTTTTTCAACCGTTTTTTTAGCCGTCTTCTCAACAGAAGCAGCAGCTTTTGTTTCTTGTGGTGTAGTTTCTTCTTCTTTTATAGGTTTCGCAGCAACTTTTTTAGGTTTTGAACCACCCATTAAAATTTCTAAAACACGAAGCCTCGTAAATTCTTGACGATGGCCACGCGTGCGTTTAGAATTTTGGCGACGGCGCTTCTTAAATGCGATAACCTTGCGCCCACGTGCCTGTTCTAAAATCTCAGCTGTCACCAATGCATCAGCAACGACAGGGGTACCAATAACCGCATTACCTTCTTGCCCAACCATTAATATGTCATTGAATTCAACAACATCACCCGCATTTCCACTAACTTTTTCAACTTTTACCACTTGATTAGCAACAATGCGGTATTGCTTACCACCAGTTTTAATGACTGCGAACATTTTTTATCCTTCCGTTCACTCCAGCTCTTATTTAATTTCTGCCTTGAAATAAGGGAAAATAGGCTGCTTTTTATCAGTCGTAATAGATCCCAAAGAAGGATAAAACCTTCTTCAACACAAATATGCGCAGATTTCCCCACGCTTATATTTTGTATATATGAAGGAATTTCTATTCTCTGTCAATAAAGTCCCATAAAAAAGAAAAAAAGGTTGTACCAAAAACAATTGAAGGTTATCTACCCCTTATACACTCAAATAGTGCCGATTTTTGTTTCACTTTATTATGGAGAGATGGCTGAGTGGTTGAAAGCACCGCACTCGAAATGCGGCATAGGGGCAACTCTATCGGGGGTTCAAATCCCTCTCTCTCCGCCACAGTTTATAAAGCGATATTATTAAAACTGTCTTTAATCGTAGCTTTCCGGTTGTAGCTTGTCAGCAGGTTTTGTACCAATTTATTTTTTTCGAAGGATTTTAAGGGGGGGCTCAAAGGGTCTTCAAAGACCTCTCAAAGGTCTTTATCGTTTTTGCGAATAAATTCTCATTTTTACAATTTTTGCACTTTTTTGATTTTCTGTTACATAAATCTAATCCAGATAATAAGAGAAGGCATAGTAAAATTAAAGAATTATCTCATATTTCTCCTCCTTCTACTTTTGCTTAGTTAGTACAAAACCTACTGTAAAATTATATTATTTTGCACGTCTTGCTTGAATATGTGCTAGCAACCCTAATGTTGAACTATCACGATTATCCGCTTTACTTTCTCCACGAAGAATTGGTAGTAACTCGTTTGCTAATTCTTTACCAAGCTCAACACCCCATTGATCAAATGAATTAATATTCATTAAAATCCCTTCAACAAAAGTACGATGTTCATAAAGCGCAATAAGACGACCGAGTGCAAAAGGTGTTAATAAATCCTGAACCAGCGTAATGCTGGGACGGTTTCCTTTAAAACTTCTATGAATAGCTAAATAACCTGCTTCACGTTCATCAACTCCATTTTTTATCAAGATATGCTGAGCATCTTCAATACTACGCCCCTTCATCAAGGCTTTTGACTGTGCTAAACAGTTTGCTAGCAACATCTCATACATAGAATGTAAATTTTTCTCATGCCCTTTTATAAATAAAATAAATTCTACAGGAATAACATCTGTTCCTTGATGCAGAAGCTGAAAAAAAGCATGTTGACTATTTGTTCCTGAATCCCCCCAAACAATTGGACCACTTGAAAAACTTAATGGTTTTCCATCCAGCGAGACTTGCTTACCATTTGATTCCATATCAAGCTGTTGTAAATAAGCTGGAAAATGTATTAAACGCTGTGCATAAGGAATGATAGAACGTGATGAATAACCACAAATAACACGATGCCAGAATCCTAAAAGAGCAAAACGAATAGGAATATTTTTATGCAAAGGCATTGTTTTAAAATGTTGGTCCATTTGCAATGCACCATTGAGAAATTGGCGGAAATTTCCACCACCTATTGCAAACATAACAACAAGTCCAATGGCTGACCAAATTGAATAACGTCCTCCCACCCAATTCCAAAATTTAAAAACTCTTGTGGAATCTATGCCAAATTCTGCTACTTTATCAAGCGCACTTGAAACAGCAACAAAATGCGTACCAATGGCTTCTTCTCCTAAATGTGAACAAATCCACTGACGTGCAACTTGAGCATTGACCATTGTTTCAGCCGTTGTAAAAGTTTTAGAAGCAATGACAAACAGCGTTGTTGCTGGATTCAAAATAGAGAGAGTATCAGAAATATGGGCACTGTCAGCATTAGAAACAAAATGACACTGTGGACCATCATGATAAGGTTTTAAAGCATATGTGACCATTGCAGGACCAAGATCAGAACCACCAATACCAATATTGACAATATCACTTATTCTCTCGCCACTGTTTCCCTTATAGCTGCCATCACGCACCTTTTCAGAAAATCTTTCCATATCTTCAAGGACGTCTTGAATATCGCGAATAAGATTATGACCATCCAACATGAAAATTTCATCAGCAGGTAAACGTAACGCAATATGAAGAACTGAGCGTTTTTCAGTTGTATTAATAGCCTTACCAGAAAACATTGCGTCACGCCGGCCTAACACATCTGCTGCGACAGCTAAATCATCTAGAAGTTGCAATGTTTTAAATGTCACACCACATTTTGAAAAATCGAAAAGAAGATCATCAAGTCTGAGGGAAAAATGGAAAAAACGCTGTTCATCTTCTACAAAATGCCGACGAATATCATAGACCCCATCCTTTGCGGCATGGTTTCTTAAAGCTTTTAATGTGGCTTCAAAAGCCATTTCATTTCGAATCGAAAAGCTATCTCCCATAAGCTTATCCTATACGGTTATTGATAATGAAATCTATGCCCAAACAATAACAAAGCAGAAAGCATCTCCTTTATTGATCGCTATTTTCACTGCTCACATAAAAATGAAGGAATATACAAAATATAAAGTATAAGATCCGAAAATGATATTTTTACAAGAATAAACTTTCAAATCTTTTCTATCATATACATCATTTAACTTGATTGAGTTCTTTTATTAAGCGTAAATTTTCTTCTGCTTTTGGTCTTATAAAACGCCCTAAAAAAAGATAAACAACCGGTGTAACATAAAGCGTAAAAATAGTTGCTAAACCTAAGCCACCAACGATAACCCAACCTAAAGCTATACGAGCTTCTGCGCCAGCACCTTTGGCCAAAACCAAAGGAATACCTCCTAAAATGGCACAAATCATTGTCATACAAACTGGACGAAGGCGAATGTTTGCTGCTTCTTCTACGGCTTCACGCACGCTTCTTCCCTGATCGCGTAATTGATCTGCAAATTCAACAATGAGAATACCATTTTTTGCCATAACACCAATTAACAAAATTAATCCAATTTGGCTGTAAATATTAAGACTTACACCACTTAATAGCATAGCAATTACAGCACAACCAATCCCTAATGGGACAGTGGCCATGATAATGAATCCTGAAATAAAGCTTTCAAACTGAGCAGCCAAAATCAATAAAATAATCAAAAAGGCAATGCCAAAAACAATCATAAAATTGGAAGATGTTTCATTAAGCGTTTCGGCTTCCCCTAAAGGAACCAAGTAGGTTCCTTTCGATAACAAAGGAGAAGCAATTTTCTGTACAGTTTGGTAAGCTTCCCCTAAAGCAATATCTGGAGCAAGATTTGCGCTTAAAATAACAGCACTCATGCGTTTTTCCCGTTTTAGTTGGGGAGCAATAGCTTTTTCATGTAAACGCGCAATAACCGATAAAGGAACATATCGATTGTCTTTGGTTTTTAAAAAAATATTTTCTAAATCGCTAGGACTCTTCATAGAATTTGTACGCGATATCAATTTAACATCGTAAGAATGATCATCCACGTTAATGGAACCAATCTTTTTACCATCCAACATTGCTTGTAATGTATCGCCCAAATTCGTGATATCAATCCCTAAATCGGAGGCTTTTTTTCGATTGATTTCAATAAAAAATTGCGGTTGTGTTGCATCAACAGTAAGGCGTGGGCGAATAAAACGCGGATCATCTTGTAAAGCACTAACCAGCTTATCAGCAATGGGTTGTAATGTTGCATAATCATTGCCAAGAATTGCAAATTGCAACCCTTGCCCAGTTCCACTCACACCTAGAGAATTTCCCTGCGCAGCAAACACAAAAACTGCGGGAAACTGTTTAACCTTTGCATTAACATCTTTCACGATTTCTTGCTGACTACGTAAACGTTTATTCCAAGATGAAAGCAATAAAATCAAAAAAGCAGTATTGGGTGAACCTCCAATACCCGCGATAGAGTAACTGTTAGCAATCTCCCCTGCATCACGTAATGGCTGTAGACTTGCTTCAATTTGCTCTACCTGCTCGTTCAAATATTGTGTCGAAATACCTTGTGGTCCATTAATGACCAAAAAGATAAGAGCTCTATCTTCTGCTGGCGTTAATTCCTGTTGCAGTTTCATATAGCCCCCAATACAAAGCCCCCCAAAAATAAGTGAAGCAAAAACAACAGCCCAAGGTTTTTCTAAACACTTATGCAAACTGTACGTATATGCCTTATGAAAAAAAGTACCTAATTTATATAAAAAAGTAAAATAATGATGGGACTTTTCCTCTTTCTCCTCAATATGTTCTTTGAGAAAACGTGAAGCCAACATGGGACAAAGCGTTAAAGCAACAATTGAAGAAAGCAAAATAGAAATTGCCAAAACAAAACCGAATTCTCTAAAAAGTCCTCCAACTTGCCCAGGAAGAAAGGAAATAGGAACAAACACAGCCACTAATGTCAATGTTGTTGCTAAAACAGCAAAAAATACTTCACGTGTTCCTATCACCGCTGCTGCTCTGGAACCTAATCCCATGTTGCGCCACCGAACAATATTCTCAAGAACAACAATGGCATCATCCACAACAAGCCCTGTTGCTAAAACAAGTCCTAAAAATGTGAGAATATTCAATGAAAACCCTACAAGATAAATAGCTGCAATGGTACCAATCAAAGCGACAGGAAGAGATAAAGCAGGTATCAGCGTTACACGAATGTCTCTGAGAAAAAGAAAAATGACCAAGATAACGCTCAAAATAGCAATGACCAAAGCAACTTCAACCTCATGAAGAGCGCTTTTAATAAAAATTGCATCGTCATTAATAACGTCTATATTTACAGAAGAAGGAACAATACTTTTGAGATTATCAACAACGGCTCTCACACCTTCAGAAATATTAAGAGTGTTGGATTGTGCTTTACGCACGATACCTAATCCAATACCTGTCTTTCCATTGATACGAAGAATAACTGTTTCTATATCCGGCGATAAAGTAACATGCGCAACATCACCAAGATGCACATGAGGCTTTAAAACAACTTGTTCAAAAGATTCTGGTGTTGTTAAACGTGCAGTAGCACGTACAACTAAAGTTTGCTTAGAATTGCGTAATGACCCTACTGGCACATCTGTTGTCATATCAGCAAGAACACGTGAAATATCTGCTACAGTTAATCCATAACTTGCAAGTTTTGCTTGATCTATATCAATCTGAAAAATCTTTGTGCGAGCACTATCGACCTGTACATCACCAACACCATCAACAGCAGAAATAGCATCAACAATCTGATCGTTTACAATCGTGGTTAAATCATCAACACTCATTGTTGGTGACGTTACAACCAAATACATCATGGCAGCAGCATTCGAATCTGCTTTAATAATCAAAGGCAAATCCGCATCTTTCGGTAAAGAATAGGTAACACGAGAGAGAGCATCACGAATATCAGATGCAGCAACATTCAAATCAACACCGACATTAAAGTTAATCTTCACACGGGAGCGTCCAAAAGAAGACGTTGAAGAAATCGCCTTAACACCTGAAACACGAGAAACAGCATCTTCTATAATTTTTGTAACTTCACGATCAATTGTTTCCGCCGATGCACCAGAAAACATCGTCACAATCGTTGTTACGGGAGTATCAACATCGGGTAATTCTCTTACATCAACATTTAACCATGCTGCAAATCCTGCAATGATGATCATAGCATTCAAAACAAGAGTAAAAACCGGTCTGCGAATAAATAAGGTAATGAGACCACCTTGCTCCACCTTTGACGTAGGCTGTTTTGTGCTCAATTCTTGGCTCATTGTATATCCGTTCCATAACCTACTGATAATTGCTGTTGAAGAGACTTTGGATCATCAATAGTTACTTTACTTCCTGGATAAAGCATTTGCACCCCTTGAATGACAACTTGATCACCATTTTCTAGGGGAGCTTTCACGAAAACCTGATACGCTTTATGCTGAATAATTGTTACGGGAATAGACTCTACTTTTCCTTCTCTCACACGCCAAACGAATGATCCTTTACTATTCCATTGAACTGCAAGAGGATTAACGACAGGAAAAGAACCACCATGAAACTGCAAGGAAACAGAAAAGGACATACCAGACATGAGCGTATCTTTTTCATTATTGATTTCAACCTGAACATGAAGTGTGCGACTTTCTGGATCAACGATATTATCAATCGCATAAATATGACCAACAAAAGATCTATCTGGCTGCGCGATTAACGTTGCCGTTACCTCATCTCCTTTATGGATGCGCGACACATATCGTTCAGGGGCCCATATATCGACCAAAATACGTTCTCTATTCTCAATACGGCCTATTACAGTATTAAGGTCCACGTTATTCCCCGCATCAACGGGCAAAATACCAACAACTCCAGGAATCGGTGCTCGAATTGTTCGCCGATCGAGATCTAATTCAGCATTACGCAAAACTAAATTTGCGTTATCCAATTCTAAGCGTGCCATAATTTCTTGAACTTCCGTTGCTGTATTGCTGGCGCGTAATTTAAGAATGCGCGAAAGCGTTAACGCATTGTTATCACGTTGCACTTTTGCTTTTGCAGCCGCTATTTCTTCTTTTTTAGAATCAAGCTTTGCAATCACATCATCGGCTTGTACTTTTGTACCCGCTGATACAAAAAGCTTATCAATAACACCTGAGGATAAAGGGGTAAGCTCGACTTCTGCAAGAGCTTTTCCACTCCCAAGAACGTTAAGTTGTTCATAAAGATCTTGAACTTTTACAAGATCAACGACAACATTTACCGGTGGCCTTCCCATTTTTTCATTTGAAGCTTTATCCGATACTCTTGTTTTATCCACCATAGAAATGGGTTGGTCCGCACTCTTTTTTCCAGCCCAATAGGTAACCGTTAAAACAACGATTAAAAACACCAATGGAAAGCTCTTTTTTAATAACGCCATACATCCGCCCTTGCTGTGCCATCTTCATCTGAAATAGTTTTCAACAGTAATATCGGCGTTTTACACAAAAACCCAACAGCGGGTGTATATATCTTACCCCCACCGCAAAAAACACATCTCATCTCTGCTTGACTATCTTTCATAGATTAAAACGTCAAGTTAACTATCGTTCATATTGCTTTGTATGGTCATGATAAAAAAATGTTCATATCAAAACCAACTGAAGCCATAATATATTATATCTTTTTTTAAAATATCTCATAAAAAAGAGAAATTTTTTTTATTACTATCCAAGTTTCACTTGCATTTCTTTAATGAAACGATTAGGAACCCTTTGTCTTAGACAATGTAAAAAATTGAAATGTATGCACCCGTAGCTCAGCTGGATAGAGCACCAGACTACGAATCTGGGGGTCAGGAGTTCGAATCTCTTCGGGTGCGCCATCATCAACAATATCTTCTTATAAAGTCAGACTTTTTAAATTCTTTATTTTGTGATTTGTTATTTTGTATTTTGTCATTTCATTTTGTTGTGAGTCGTTTCTTTAGCCATTTTGCTAAAATAAGATGTTATGAGTCCTTCAATTCAGCTCTAAGGTGCTTTTATTAGCTTATAATCGTAGCGATTGCATGAGTAGCGTGTGTTGTTGTTTTCTTTTTTCAATCTATGCGCTTGTTTTTGGTCTCTTCCGGATTATACTCTCTACTCAGTTAGGTAATTTTTTACGTGCTTATTTCTAATTATTCCATAACTGGATGCTTCTGGATATTTTATTCCTAGCAGTCCCATCTTAAGAGGGACTTCAGATGTGCCGCCATAAATTCCGGTTTACCACCATGTGAAACTTTTTCAGTGTGTTGTTGGAAAGAATAAATAAACTACTTCTCAAACGTACTACTATGAAACACTTATGGTATCCATTAATATCATCAGCATTTGTTGCAAACCAAAGATTCTTTTTCCTAAAAAACAATAAAACTCTTCTTGTGCTTCTTTAGCATTATCTCTTGCATGGCATATCATCGATTTCTATGATATCTTAATATTTTTCTGTTCTCTATGAATTTTTCTAATTAATCCATGGGGTACAGATCCCAAACGTTAATAAAAGCTAAGTTTAAAGAATTTTTCCATGCCTAAAACTGATATTGAAATTGCTCGCACTGCTAAAAAGCAACATATTATTGAAATTGCACAAAAAATTGGTATCTCACATGAAAATCTCATTCCCTATGGTCATGATAAAGCTAAAATTTCTTCTGAATACATAAAATCGCTTAATAAAAATCCAGATGGTAAACTTATCCTTCTCACAGCTATCAATCCCACACCTGCCGGAGAAGGCAAAACAACAACAACAGTTGGACTAAGTGATGCTCTTAATCTTATTGGTAAAAAAACAATAGCTACCTTGAGAGAACCATCTTTAGGTCCCTGTTTTGGTGTAAAAGGTGGTGCTGCTGGTGGTGGTTATGCGCAAGTCATTCCAATGGATGATCTTAATTTACATTTTACCGGTGATTTTCATGCTATTACAGCTGCTCATAATCTTCTTGCCGCAATGATAGATAATCATCTTTATTGGGGAAACACTCTAAACATTGATCCACGTCGCATTGTTTGGAAACGCGTTCTTGATATGAATGATCGTGCATTGCGCGATATTGTCATTTCATTGGGGGGCATAACAAATGGTTTTCCACGCCAAACAGGTTTTGATATTACTGTTGCATCAGAAATTATGGCGCTTCTTTGTCTCTCTGAAAATTTAGAAAACCTTACACAAAGACTCAAGAAAATTATTGTTGCTTATCGTTATGATAAAACGCCCATCACCGTTGCTGATCTCAATGCGGAAGGTGCAATGGCAGTTCTTCTCAAAGATGCTATACAACCCAATCTCGTACAGACAATTGAAAATAATCCTGTTCTCGTTCATGGAGGACCTTTTGCCAACATTGCTCATGGTTGCAATTCAGTTATAGCAACAAAAACTGCTTTAAAACTTGCTGATTATGTTGTCACAGAAGCAGGGTTTGGAGCAGATCTTGGAGCAGAAAAGTTCTTCAATATCAAATGTAGGCAAGCAGGTATTGTACCAAATGCTACAGTGATCGTCGCAACTATTCGTGCATTAAAAATGAACGGTGGTCTGGATAAAAATAACCTGACAGAAGAAAATATTACCGCTTTAGAAAAAGGAGCTGCCAATCTTTTACGACACATAGAAAATATGAAGCACTACGGTATTCCTTGTGTTGTGGCTATCAATCATTTTGACAGCGATAGCGATGCTGAAATAAAAACATTACAAAAAATAGTTGCAACAACTGGACACAAAGCTATTATCTGTAAGCATTGGGAACAAGGTGGAAAAGGCGCTATAGAACTTGCACAAGAACTCGTTACCTTGATTGAAAAGCACGATTCTGATTTTAAAGTTCTCTATCAAGATGATATTCCACTCGTTCAAAAAATTAATTGTATTATAACAAAGCTATACGGTGGACGTGGCGCCATCATCCCAGCCCCTATTCTCAAACAACTTGAAACTTGGGAAAAAGAAGGTTTTGGCGTCTACCCTATTTGTATGGCAAAAACACCTTATTCTTTTTCTTCTGATCCCAAGCAATACGGCGCTCCTGTTGATTTTGAAATTCCCATACGAGAAGTTCGTCTCTGTGCGGGAGCCGGCTTTATTGTTGTCATTTGTGGAGATGTTATGACCATGCCGGGACTACCCCATTATCCCACGGCTGAAAAAATTCATCTTGACGAAAATGATCAAATACAAGGACTTTCATAAATTTATAACCGTAAATTCTATCATTCATTATAAAAAGCGTTTTATTATAAAAAAAATAGAATTTTAAAAAGCGATATAGACAAATGTCTTATTTATATGATATAAGCGTTTGTCCTTTTGGATATGCCTTTAAAAGGACGTAGGTTTTTTCCTATCATTTATGACACTGAAAAAAGCAGGATAGATAGTGCAAGTACTCGTTCGTGATAATAATGTTGACCAAGCGCTCCGTGCGTTGAAAAAAAAGATGCAGCGTGAAGGTATCTTCCGTGAAATGAAAATGCGTACTTATTATGAGAAGCCATCTGAGAAGCGTGCTCGTGAAAAAGCTGAAGCTATTCGTCGTACACGTAAGCTTGCTCGTAAGCGTGCGCAAAGAGAGGGTTTTGTTAGTAACGGACGGACTGTTGCGGTAAAGTAATATACTTTATAATATTATATAATTGCATAAGCAATAGATAGTAAGCTACTAGAAAATTTTATCTTCATAGGCGATTGCAATAAATTGCTTGTGTGTGGGTTTTTGTGTACAATGTTATCTAATATGTTAGTTATTTGAAAATAATAAGATTTCTATCATAGAGGTGGTTTTTATTTCACTCTTATATTTCAAAAAATAGATAACAAACTACACTTGAGATATTTAAGCGACTTTTTCCTATGTAAATTGAGTGCGGGGTGTTTTATTATCACTTTTCACTATAATTTTCTCCTTCTGGATATCTATTACATCACTGCTTCTTATGTACAAATTTCATGATGAATTTCTTTTTTGTCATTAAATATTCTACATCTTTCGATCATCCTAGGTCTGATTACAAAACAAAAATAACTATCGCAATATGCGATTGTGTGTAAAATATAATATCAAATTCATAATCCTCTTTCCCTTCAGTTATGTAACGAAACGATATAATTCCATAACTTTTTATATCTCTTGATTCTGTTTCTCTAAAGGATGACGAATTTCAACCACTGCACTATAGATTCTTTTTTCTTGATAAATTTCTTCTATTCATCACTTATGTAATTACCCTCATCAGTGTATCGAATAAGCCTTTCTATTTCATTCAACTTTCTTCTATACTGAGTTAGAGAAAAAAAATTGACAATAAACAGAGAAAACACTGTGTTTTAATATGGATGAATGTGCCTTTTATTACCATTTTTGATGGAAATGTTTTTAAAATTTAAATAACGAGTTAAAGTTTCTCAACACTTTCTCATATTGAATCAATGAAGATTATTTTCTTGTACATCATAAGCGGGATTCGTACGCAAATAGAATAAAAGCTATTTAAGAAAAAACAAAAAGGCTTCTTATGAATACCATAAATAATAGGAATAGCATAACATTGAAAGCTGGTAAATAGAACGATGAAGCCAGCTTATCTACCATACGGATAAGCATTATCATGGCATAAGATTAGAGTGTAGCAAATTTTATAAATGAATTATCACGAAAAAGTATCCTGTTAAAATTAGCCTTCATATATCAATCTACTCTATAAATGTTGCTCATATTTTTACGCTTAAATGTTTTATTTATCGTATTATTTTGTTCATTCAAAACTTCTTTTCAAGCCACACAATAATCCCTTTACTGAACAGCTCTTTGTTCATAATATGCATACATGCACTTTTACTTTGAGAAACAAACTCAGAAAAGAGATGCAATACTTTAGCCCTAATTTCCTGTACAAAAACTGCTAAGGCTCCAGTATACTTTACTGTTTTATCACGCCTACAGCTACATAAAAATCTCATGTTTATTTATATCTACTCCCTCATAAACAAGATAAGCACTAAGAAATACAAACCTTTTGTTTTCCTTATTTTGATATTTTTGTAGCAATTTTTTCATCGTTTAGATCTCTTTAACGAGCAATGTGTCATACTTTTTATCAGTTTCCAGTCTTATCTTTCAGATTTTAAATTTCCAATATATGACGAAATAAAGGAGTTCGGTGTGCAAAATTCTCGTTGGTTTCGCATTTCAATACTCATATCATGTATCTTAATAGCAATAGTCATTGTATTGGGTTCACCTCATTTGTTGCATGCACAAACATTTAATCAAAATTTAGGGCCCAGTGGTTTACCACTTCCGCGATTTGCTTCGATTAAACCCACCAGCGTTAATGTACGCGTCGGACCAGGAAGCAACTATTCTATCATTTTCACCTACAAAAAGAAGGGCTTACCTATTGAAATCATTCAAGAATATGATCAATGGCGCAAAATTCGTGATGCAGAAGGCGATGAGGGATGGGTGTATCAATCGCTTTTATCGGGAAAGCGAACTGCTATAACTATTCCATGGCAAAAAGATAAAACAAAAAGGCTGATGCTACGAAAAAAACCCACCGACAACGCAGAACTTGTGGCGGAAGTAGAACCTAACGTCATTGGTAATATCCTCCAATGTGATGGACAATGGTGCGAACTAAACATTAATAATACACGTGGATGGCTTCAGCAACCCCAGTTATGGGGAATCTATCCTGATGAAAAAGTAAAAGGTTGGTGAATACTCAAACTCAACAAGTTTAATTTTTATTCCTCATTGAATATCCTCACTGCCTATCACAAGATTGATTTTTTGGTTTCAATCGCACGATTAAATCAACATGTGAAATTTCCATACCTTCTGGTGGCTTAGGCAAATTTCTAATAATGGGAGCTTCTTCCAAATTATAAGGAATATCAAGAATACGATTTTCGCCTTCTATATAAAAATGGTAGTGATCAGAGGTATTGGTATCAAACCAAGTTTTTGAGCCTTCTACGGCAATAATCCGTAATAATCCCGCTTCCGTAAATTGATGAAGCGTATTATAAACCGTTGCTAAAGATACAGGTACACCTGCCCTCACCGCTTCCTCATAGAGCTCTTCAGCAGTAATATGACGATTTCCTTGAGAAAAAATCATATGTGCAAGTTCCAACCGCTGACGTGTTGGACGCAGACCATTTTGACGCAAACGTTTTTCTAACATAGAAATGGAATAATATTGCACAATTTTTCCACACTCTTTTGTGAACTGCTGCTCTTCATTCATATCTAAATTGTCTGCACTCACTGACATATTACAAACCCAAATATATTCCTGCTAAATAAGATCAAAATACAAAAAAATGGGAATAGTATGGTGTAATCTTGTATTCCATTTTTAAATAATTACCTATGTAGAATACATAAAAAAAGGCTTTTGTCATTAAAAATGATATAAAATCATTTCCCTCTCTTTAAAATTTGCTCTAAAAGTAGGTTGGGAAAAGCGCAGAAATAGAAATAAAGATATATGCAAATAAATGGAGTAACAATGGCTGAACAAAAGTCTCGCTACACTTATGAAGAGCTTCTAAGCTGCGCTCGCGGCGAAATGTTTGGTAGAGGTAATGCGCAATTGCCAGCACCGCCAATGTTAATGATTCATCGAATCACTCAAATTAGTGAAACTGATGGTAAATACGATAAAGGAATGGTTCGCGCCGAATTTGACATTACACCAGACATGTGGTTCTTTAATTGTCACTTTATAGGCGATCCCGTCATGCCAGGATGTCTCGGACTGGATGGTATGTGGCAATTAACAGGTTTTTTTCTTGGTTGGCTAGGCGAACCAGGCAAAGGAAGAGCAATATCAACAGGTGAAGTAAAGTTATCAGGGATGGTAACTCCACAAACCAAAATTCTTGAATATGAAATAGATTTTAAGCGTATTCGACGTGGAAATTTAGTCTTAGGAATAGCTGATGGGTGGCTAAAAGCAGATGGAGAGACTATTTATAAGGCGAACGATTTACGCGTTGCTTTATTCAAAGAAGATTGAACGTTATTTCCGTCAGAAAGAACTTTTCACTATTCTGTATGGAACGAGGAGGTATGAATGCGTCGAGTTGTTGTAACCGGAATGGGAATTGTCTCCGCAATTGGAAATAACCCTGGAGCTGTTTCAACCAGTTTACGTGAAGCAAAATCCGGAATTTCTTACGCACCTCAATATGCTGAATTAGGCTTTCGTAGCAGAGTTTATGGCAAGCCCGATATTAATATAGAAGAACTCGTAGATCGACGTGCTCTACGTTTTCATGGGCGTGGAACAGCATGGAATCACATCGCCATGGATCAAGCAATTGCTGATGCGGGTCTAGAACCGCATGAAGTGTCGAACGAACACACGGGTATTATTATGGGTTCTGGAGGTGCTTCAACACATTCAATCGTAGAAGCTGCTGACATTACACGCCAAAAAGGTCCAAAACGTGTTGGACCTTTTGTTGTCCCTAAAGCGATGAGTTCTACAGCATCTGCAACATTAGCAACTTTCTTTAAAATAAAGGGGATCAATTATTCAATCTCTTCAGCTTGTGCTACCTCCAATCATTGTATTGGTAATGCTTACGAAATGATTCAATATGGTAAACAGAAGCGCATCTTTGCCGGTGGCTGCGAAGATTTGGATTGGACACTATCTGTTTTATTCGATGCCATGGGCGCTATGTCCAGCAGATATAATGACACCCCTCACAAAGCTTCACGTGCTTATGATGTTAATCGTGATGGTTTTGTCATTGCTGGAGGGGCTGGCGTTTTAGTCCTTGAAGATTTAGAACTTGCTAAAGCACGTGGTGCAAAAATCTACGGAGAAATCGTTGGATACGGTGCGACATCCGATGGACATGATATGGTTGCCCCATCAGGAGAGGGAGCAGAACGATGCATGCGCATGGCTCTTGCAACAGTCAATAATAAAATTGATTATATCAATCCCCATGCGACAGCAACTCCTGTTGGTGATCCTCCTGAGATAGAAGCTATCCGTCGTATCTTTGGAGCAGGTGATCAATGCCCCCCCATTTCCGCTACCAAGTCTCTAACAGGACATTCCTTGGGAGCAGCAGGTGTTCACGAAGCAATTTATACATTGTTAATGATGAATCATAATTTTATTTGTGAAAGTGCCCACATTGAAGAACTTGATCCAGCTTTTGCTGATATGCCAATCGTTCGTGAACGACGTGATCATCAACAACTGAATACCGTATTGTCGAATACTTTTGGCTTTGGCGGTACCAATGCAACGCTTGTTTTCCAACGTTATGTATAAACAAAAGCTCTTAGTAATTGAAAAAAGTACGGTCTTACGGAGAATAATATGAAAGGTTTGATGGAGGGCAAACGCGGCCTTATTATGGGAATTGCGAATGACCATTCAATTGCTTGGGGCATTGCCTGTCAGCTCGCACAAGCAGGAGCGGAATTAGCGTTGACTTATCAAGGAAATGCTTTTGGAAAACGTGTTCATCCCCTAGCAGATAAACTTGGCTGCAAATTAGTGCTAGAGTGTGACGTTGAAAAAAGTGAAAATATTGATTACGTCTTTGAGCAACTTGAAAAAGAATGGAAAACAATTGATTTTATTGTCCATGCCATTGGTTTTTCAGATAAAACTCAGCTAAAAGGGCGTTACGTTGATGTTACAACACGTGAAAACTTTCAACGCACGATGGTTATTTCAGCTTATTCCTTTACTGAAATTGCTCAGCGCGCCGGTAAGCTTATGCCCAATGGAGGAACACTTTTAACTCTTACCTATGGTGCTTCACAGCAAGTTGTGCCTAATTATAACATCATGGGTGTTGCTAAAGCAGCTTTAGAAGCTATGGTACGTTATTTAGCTGCGGACTTTGGTCCTCAAAATATCCGTGTCAATGCGATTTCCGCTGGTCCTGTTAGAACTTTAGCAGGTAATGGTATTGCAGCTGCACGTGCAATATTTTCACATCAACGGCGTAATGCCCCATTACGGCGTACCGTAAATATTCATGAAATTGGAAAATCTGCTCTTTATCTACTCTCTGACTTATCATCAGGTGTTACAGGTGAAATTCATTATGTTGATTCAGGATATAACATCATGTCTATGCCAATACTTGAAGAACTGAAAAAAAGTGACGATTCCCAAGAAGGATAAATTTTATTTCATTGCACTAAAAAATAAAATCAATCATGTGCATAGTGCTTTAATCGGGTATTGAGTACTTTCTCAGCTATATAATAGTGTATTGACTTATAATAATATGACGTAAGGAATATGTGCAAATATTTGTAAGAATAAGTCAATACAAAACCAGATGTACGATGCCCTGTTTCGCAAAATATTTTATAAAAATCCGGAATATTTCTTCAATCCATGGTTGATAAATTTTGTATTTTATGACGTTATTTACCTTACTAAAGCATACGCTTTTGTCGTTGCTTATAAATCAATCCCCAGCCCTCATGCCACCGTAGTTTGAAAAAGAGATTAGAGAATTATTAAAATCCTTAGTTTCAGCTTTTGTGTAGCAAATTGAAAAAAATATTCCTACCGTTTGATTTATTCTTGAAACGCAAATACAATCTAATTTAGGATGAATATGAAGGCGTAAAGAAATCAATCATTAATCTTACTATATTCTTTAATGAAAGCATTTCTTCTAATGTATCAGGTAAAATAGAACGCCCAAAAATACTATAGCTGTTGCTCTTTCATGCATTTTTTTAAAGATATCGCTCAATGCACGCCATTCCATTTCACAATGGTACCTGTAAAACGTATAAAAATCCCTGTGAAGTACATAAAATCCTTTTTTCACCACCATTTTAATGTTTATACAGATGACAAACCGACACCGTCATTTTACTTGCCATGTTCTAATATTGAAACAACACTTGAGATGATTCATTAGAAGTATCTTTAATAATTTTTATCCACATATTAATCTACTTGTGACAAGTAAACGCATATTTTTAATTAATTCAATACAAAAATAAATTATTCATATAAACCAATTTATTATCTTTATAATCAGATTATTCTTTCAGTTTAAATGACAGCCACAAACAAGCACAATAACATTTTTTTCAATCTTAGACTTTCAAAGTTATAATTCCAAAAATCATTTCTTGCATATAAAAAACAGAATTGATATGTGAGAAAATAAAAGGCTTAAATATCTCTACTGAACAGCTTCAAGTACCTAGAGCTGTCTCAACATTGGGGGGTGTAATGATGATCGGCTTCCTCCTTCATAAACGTAAAAATGGGGATGTGCACAATGGCTTTATCGTTACACTATTTACGGTCACCGTCGCGAATTAGACTTGGGAGTTTTAAGAGAGATCTCTTTAAAACAAGCGCGTGAATATATAACAGCAATCGTGTTTTTTTGGGCGTTCTATTTTACCTGACACATCAGGGAAATGCTTTCATTAAAAAATGAGAAAAATAAAGGTGTGAGATAATCTCCATTATTTAAAAGATATTGCTTTAGATAGCGTAAAACTGAATTTAAAAATGATTGTAGAAATGGGAACTAGTTTTCATCTTTAAAATTTCATCTTCTTCCCAAAACAGATTGTCTTCTTGTTTTAAAGAATTACAAAAACAGAGATACACAATATCCCTGCCCCGATATTCTTAGCTTATACGTTATATAAATAAGATGCTTCTACCTAATGAGTCTTGTATTATTCTGTTTGCAAATATCATTGTGAGATGAATTTAAGAGACAATAAAAATATCTTGTTCATTACATTACACAAACATGTGTAAGTGGAAACGGATAATTTATCTTCAAAGAGATAGCTCTTAGACAAAAGCAAAAACTTTTATATTTCAGCCATGTTTCATAAAGAATCGAATGATATGAATCTATAATTTGCTGGAATATGACTGCCTTATACAACCATCAATACAATCTATTTTATATGTCTATCATAGCATGTTTCTATTTTTTATGATTTGAATTATTAAAAAACAGGATATTATTGTATTTCGTCCTTGAGGGCGCGGCTTAATAATGTGTTTGCTGCTTCAGTTATGTTTTTACCACAATAGAGAATTTGATAAATTTGTTCTACAATGGGCATTTCTACCCCAATACGCTGCGCCAACGTATGTACTTCCTTGGTATTCAAGTATCCTTCCACAACCTGACCAATTTGTTTTTCCGCTTCTTTTATATCTATTCCTTTACCAAGAAGTATTCCAAAACGACGATTACGTGACTGATTATCAGTACATGTCAAAACCAGATCACCTAAGCCTGTCATTCCCATAAATGTGGAAAGCTCAGCACCCATAGCCCCCCCTAAACGACTGATTTCAGCTAGTCCTCGTGTGATAAGAGCTATTCGTGCATTTGCCCCAAAACCTATGCCATCTGATATTCCTGCACCAATAGCAATAACATTTTTGACTGCTCCCCCTAATTGAACACCAATCATATCTGAACTTTTATAAACTCTAAAACTTTTGTCACAATGAAAAAGTTGCTGCAATTCTTTACCAAACTCAACATCAGAAGCTGCTATCGTCATTGCAGTAGGCCAACCAATAGCTAGTTCTTGAGCAAAAGTTGGTCCAGAAAAAACAGCTAAAGGAATTTTTTCACCTAAAATCTCACGAGCAACCTCTTGTAAGAAACGTCCGGTACCATGTTCTAAACCTTTTGTCGCCCAAATAACGCGTGAATGCTGATCTAAATAAGGCTGAATATTATACAAAACTTGATGAAATACATGGCTTGGAACAGCGATTAATATATTGTGACTTGCTATTATAGCAGTTTCAAGCGAAGCTTCAAGTAATAAATTGTCAGGAAATCGAATATCGGGTAAATATACTTGATTACAACGTTGTTCCTGTAATTCTTTGATATGTTGAGGACTATATCCCCAAAGTAAAACATTATGACCATTACGGGCAAGAGCTATCGCTAATGCAGTACCAAAAGAACCAGCACCTATAACTGTCATTGCAACGGTTTTCATTAAATTTTCTGATTATTCTCTAAATTTTTGATTTCAATTACATATTATTATTACAAATAATTTTAATGCTATCTTTAATATAAATTCTTTAAATCTAAAAATATTACTGCTTCGTAGCTTTTTTATCTCACACAATATAAAAACTTGTTTCGCACATTCTCTTTCTTTGTAGTAAATTTTACAAACATAACTTTTTGTATATTCTACAAATAGCTATTTGTCTCAAAAATTAAAGATTGACTAAATACCCCACGGACTTTCTCTTTTAAATTAAAAGTATATTCAAAATAATGATACTCATTCCACTGATATCTTGTACTTATCTCCTGCTTTATATCCTACGAATTTCTTCTACGAAGCTGATACATGCCGCATCAGAGCTCCGTAGATATTTCTAACAACTACTCCACAGGAAACTGCGTATTTGGATCTTGCTCCATGGGCATTTCTGAACCAGGTGCTTGATCTACAGGAATTTGCGTACCTAGACCCTGCCCCATGGGCATTTCTGAACCAGGTGCCTGATCTACAGGAGTTTGCGTACCTAGACCCTGCCCCATGGGCATTTCTGAACCAGGTGCTTGATCTACAGGAGTTTGCGTACCTAGACCCTGCCCCATAGGCATTTCTGAACTAGGTGCCTGTTCTACAAGAGTTTGCGTACTTGCACCTTGCTCCATCGAAACCTCTGAGCCCTGTATCTTTTCTGGCTGTTTTCTTACGGATATATCTTTGGTTGATAACTGCTCAGACACTGAAGAATCATCTCTACTTGATATTTCCGGTTCAATAACACGTCCTGAACCACCCATCATATTATAATTCAAATGAGAAATAGCCCACCAAGTTCCCCCAATAATAACAAAAACGCAAATAGCAGCAAACCACAACGCGCTTAAATTCCACTTGGCGTCTGGACCAGAATTCAAGTGCAAAAAGAAAACAATTTGTACTATAATCTGAATAATCGCCATCCCAATAAGATACGCAACCTTTGTACTAACTGCCCAACTTTCCATCATTCCATACATCACAGGAATAAAAGAACCCAAAGTGAAAAATACAGCCAGAATAAAACCAACCAAATAGGAACCAGTACTGGGACCATGTGTTTCATTTTGCACGCTCATCACAACGCTCCTAATAGATAAACCATGGTGAAAACACCAATCCATACAATATCAAGTAAATGCCAAAAAATGGAAAGGCATGCTAAACGTGTCTTATTGTTCTGATCCAAGCCATTACGACGAAGATGAAAAAACATCACAACCATCCAAAGAAGGCCAACACTTACGTGAAGTCCATGGGTGCCAACCAAAGCAAAAAATGCTGACCAATAAGCAGAGAGAATTTCCCGTCCAAAAAGCTGTAAACCTGTTGCAGGATCAATACCCGCATAAGCATTTGGATCGAAATAAAAAACCTCACTCAAAAGTTCATGAAATTCGTAAAGTTCCATACCAATGAAGCAACACCCCAATACAAAGGTAATAGCCATCCATAAACGCACACCACTGATGTTATTTTTATGTGCTTGTACCATTGCAAAGCCATAAGTGACGGATGAAAACAACAAGAAAGCAGTCTCAACCAAAACAAACTTTAAATCTATAAACTCACTGCCCGCTTTACCACCACCATAAGAAGCAGAAAATACAGCAAAACTTGAAAACAGTGTCGAAAACAGGATTAAGTCTGAAAGAATATAGACCCAAAAACCAAACGTCATTACCGAGCTACTATCGTGGTGAAGTTCATCTATAGTGCTCGCGTTATTCATTGTTACAGCACTCATACTATTACTCCTCGTTCTTTAAGAACAGCCGTAAAGGCATCTTCAGTTTTTTGCACTTCTTCAGCTGGAATATAGTAACCATGATGATCACCTGTTAATGAATGACACACAAGCGTTGCGATAAAACCAACCAGTCCAACCGCAACAAGCCACCAAATATGCCAAACAAGCGCAAAACCAACAACTAATGAGAAGAAGCCAGCAATAATTCCAGCCGATGTATTCGAAGGCATATGAATTTTTGTAAATCCACTTGTCGGCCGTTGATAACCACTTTTCTTCATATTCCAATAAGCATCATCAGACTGTATCTTTGGAAGGAGGGCAAAATTATAGGAAGGAGGCGGTGAAGAGGTAAACCATTCAAGTGTACGTGCATCACCCCAAGAATCATTTAATGTTACCGGTAAGTGCCCTTTATGCTTAATACCGTACCAAATCGCCAAAACAACCTGTAGCACGAAACAAAGGATACCAAGTAAGATAATACAAGCACCCAATGCAGCAATAATAAACATCGGCTGCCAACTAGGTTCCATGTAATGCTGAAGACGACGCGTCGCCCCCATTAAACCAAGCGCATAAACGGGAAAAAAGGCAAGGTAAAAACCAATAAACCAACACCAAAAAGATGTAATACCTAGTATGCGATTTGGTTTATAACCAAAAACTTTTGGAAACCAAAATGCAATCCCCGCTAAGTACGCAAAAACCACACCTCCAATAATTGTATGATGGAAATGTGCTATCAAAAAGAGCGAATTATGAAACTGCCAATCAGCAGGAACAATAGATAATAAAACACCTGTTAATCCACCACCAACAAATGTAAAGATCATACCCATGCACCAAAGCATAGGAGGCTCAAAGCGAATCCGACCTCTATACATCGTAAGCAGCCAATTAAAAACTTTTACACCGGTTGGAACTGCAATAATCATCGTAGCAATACTAAAAAAGGTATTTACAGCTTCACCCCCACCCATTGTGAAGAAATGATGTCCCCAAACAAGAAGCGAAAGAATCAAAATAACCAACATGGCCCATATCATTGAAGTATAACCAAAGAGGCGTTTTGAAGAAAAAGTTGATACAACTTCAGAAACAATTCCAAAAGCAGGAACAACCAAAACATAAACCTCAGGATGACCAAAAACCCAAACATAGTTAATCCATACCATCGGATTTCCGCCACCAACATTGGTAAAGAAATTCATGTTCAAATAACGATCACATGCCAAGAGTGCAAATGCTACAGCCAAAACAGGATAAATGACTACAATAAGAACATTGCTGACAAAAGCACTCCAACAAAAAATAGGCATTCTCATCATTGTCATTCCAGGAGCACGCATTTTAATCATCGTTGCAATGAAATTCACTGATCCCATTGTTGTTGCAATACCAGAAAGCTGAAGTGACCATAAATAATAATCTACCCCTGTATCTGGACTCGTTTGCAATTCTGTAAAAGGTGGATACATCAACCAACCACCACGACCAAAATTCCCAACACCTAGGGATATGTTAATCAATATCGCCCCTGCAGCCGTAATCCAAAAACCTAGATTATTTGCAAAGGGAAAAGCAACATCACGCGCACCAATTTGAAGTGGTATAAGATAATTAAAAAGACCAAATAAAATAGGCGTGGCCATGAAAAAAATCATGATCGTACCATGCGCCGAAAAAATTTGATCAAAATGCTCAGGGGGCAAATAACCTGCTGTTTCACTCCCAAGAGCTAAAGCTTGATGCGTTCGCATCATAAGTGCGTCCGCAAAACCGCGAACAAGCATAATAATTCCAAGAACGATGTACATAATACCTATGCGTTTATGGTCAACCGTTGTAATCCAATTTCGCCATAGAATCCCCCACCACCCAAGTACTGTTAGAGCAATAACAGCAATTAAACCAACCAAAACAATCGCAATACATGTATACAAAACGATCGGTTCATGTGCAAGCGCATGAAAAGCACCTGCCGTAGGATCTGTAAGTCTTCCAAACATTTCTCAACCCATTTCAAATGAAATTCAAGTTTAAAAGAAACCTTTGTTAAAAGGGCTCTTTACTTTATTGACTCTGTTAAATAACATCAGGATCAAATACTGAACATAGTGCACCCCATAGCGTCTGAACAGCAGCACGTTTCATTAAATCTTCATTACATACCGTCTTTTCATCGACACATCGATTAACAACACGATAGTAAAGCCGCTTCTCAACAGGTGCAAAATAACGAACTTCAGCATCTTTTTCCTTCGCAGCAATATCACCCATACGAGGCGCAATAGAAAGTTGACGATAAGATGAACGATCAAGTACTCGACCATTAGCCCGAGCTTTTACAATCCAATCCTCAAAATCCTGCAAAGACACAGAATGCCACTTAAACCGCATACCCGAAAAACCATCACCACTATAATTTGCTGAGGCTCCTTTGAATACTCCTTGCTCTTCAGCGACCAAATGCAACTTAGCATTCATCTGCGGCATAGCGTAAAGAACAGTACCCAATTTGGGAACCCAAAAAGCATTGACAGAATTCTCTGACGTCAATTGCAATAAAACTTGACGTCCTTCAGGCGCATAAATCTCATTAATCGATGCAACACCGTATTCAGGATAAATAAAAAGCCATTTCCAATCAAGAGCAACAGCATCAATCTGTAATGGCTTTCCTTCACCTACAACTTCCACTGGAAGAGGATTTGTAGGTTCAAGCTTATAGGTATAATAAGCTGTTAATGAACCTAAAACCATTACAATTACAACTGGAATACCCCACATCAATGCTTCAATTTTATTTGAATGTGCCCAATCAGGAGAATAGTCCGCTTTCATATTCGATGCACGATATTTTATAGCTAAAAATACCACACTCACCATAACTGGGATAACAATACAAAGCATCACCACCACACAAACAACGATCAAAATGAGCTGTTGACGTGCAACATAACCTGATGGCTGCATAACATCAATTTTACAACCAGACAAAAGCAGTGCTCCCCCTAAAATCACAAGCATTTCTAATTGTCTAACAAAGCTTTTCATCTCTATTTACCCCCGTCATACGCACTAAAAACTGTCATAAATATATACCTCACATTGTACAGATTTGAAAATAATTATCAAGAGAATTAAATGCCTATATTACTCTTATTAAACGCTTACTCTTTACCTATCACAATTTAATTGTTTTGCTTAATTGTTTTGCAATATACTCAAGTGCAAACCGATATCCATCACCTCCACACCCAGTTATGATAGCGTCTACACCTGCAGATGTATAAGAATGGTGACGAAAAGCTTCACGCTGATAAATATGAGATAAATGAACTTCTACTTTCGGCCCTGAAAACATTTTTAGGGCATCAAGAAGTGCAACAGATGTATGACTGTAAGCCGCTGGGTTAATGATCAATCCAGAACTTGCCTCTATTGCTTCTTGTATCCATGCTACTAATTGCCCTTCACAATTACTTTGATAAAAATTTATTATGATATCATTTTTTTTTGCCCATTCTCTGCATCTTTTTTCAATATCTTCTAGAGTTTCAGTTCCATAAATTTCTGGCTCACGTTGACCTAGAAAATTTAAATTAGGACCATTTAAAATCGTTATTATCTCTGACATAGCAAGCCTTTTCTTTCAGATCTATCACTTATTAAAAAAATATTTAGCATGTTTTTACGGCAATAAAGCGCCATCCTTAATCTCAAAGAATTCTGCGCGTCCTTTTAAGTCATCAAATAAAAGACGATCTGTTCCTGTCATAAATGTTTGTACAGCTAAATCATCAAGAATATCAAATAGAGCAGCACGTCGATGCGAATCAAGATGGGCAGCCATTTCATCAAGAAGAAGAATGGGAGATCTTTCCGACATCATACCTGTTAGACGTGCATGACACAAAACTAAACCTGTTAGCAGCGCTTTTTGTTCACCTGTTGAACAAGATGTTGCTGCTCTATTTTTATCAGCATAAAAAACCTGCAAATCTGCACGATGTGGTCCTTCTAACGTCCGACCAGCAGCACGATCCATTGCGCGATTATGCCGCAATCGATCACAAAATTGTTCTTCAACTTCAGTTGCTGATATTTCACTAAGAGCTGTTTCTAAAAAACCATCAATTTGCAAAAAAGCTCGTGGAAAAGGTATCTGTGAGGGCATTTGTGTAAACATGTCATTTAAAAGACGAATAACATCAACACGCGCCGCAGAAATAGCTGTCGCCAATTCTGCCATTTGCTTTTCTAAAGCATCAAACCAAGCACAATCTTCATTTCCATCTAAAAACAAACGATTACGTGCGCGCATAGCTCTATCATAATCGGCTATGCGGCGCCTATGCAAGGGATCAATCGCCAAAACCATACGGTCCAAAAAACTACGGCGCTCAAGTGAAGGACCTGTAAAAAGACCATCCATAGACGGTGTTAGGACACTAATATGACAATAATCTGTTAGGCAATCACTCGACTCATTCACACCATTAATATGGACCTTTCGACTGTTATCGCTAACCTCAAAAGCTGTACCAATCTTTACTTCACCATAAAGAGCGCATTCAAGACGCGCAAATACAACAAATCCTCCACCACCACCATCTACAAAGCTAACGTCAGAATAAACAGCACGCCGCAAACCACGACCAGGAGAAAGAAAAGATAACGCCTCTAAAAGGTTCGTCTTACCAGCACCATTATGGCCAGTAAAAACCACATGCTGACCAGAAAAATGAATATTGAAAAAAGAATAATTGCGATAACGTAAAAGCTTCAGCTGCCTCACTGCCACTTTGTGCACATGACTGGCCATGCATTGCAAAACAACTGCCCCTAAACGCGAATAGGCATCAGTACATAGAGCACATTCGCATCATCATTATCACGAATCAGAGCTGGTGCTCCAGCCTCAGCCAACATAAAAACCATCTCATCACTTGAAAGCTGCCCAGCAATATCCAAAAGATAACGTGAATTAAATCCTATCTCAAGCGGTTCAGATGCATAAGTTACTGATAATTGATCTTCTGCACTGCCCGAATCTGGGCTATTAACAACAAGCCTTAACTGTCCATGCTCAATCGTTAATTTAACTGCACGCCCCCGATCACTTGAAATCGTTGAAACACGATCAACTGCAGAAGAAAAGTCCTGCCTATTAACAATTAATTCTTTATCATTTCCAAGAGGGATAACACGTTGATAATCTGGAAATGTTCCATCAATTAATTTTGATGTAAAAATCACAGAGCCTATAGAAAAACGAATTTTTGTCTCCGAAAGCTCTATACATACATCGCTATCATTTTCTTCTGAAAGAAGTTTTTGCAATTCTCCTACAGCTTTACGGGGAACAATAACACCAGGCATTCCCTCAACTCCCGAAGGAGCTTCCATCTCAACTTGTGCCAAACGATGACCATCAGTTGCAACCAAACGCAATTTCAAAACACCATCATTAATAATATGGAAATAAATACCATTAAGATAATAACGGGTTTCTTCAGTAGAAATAGCAAATTGTGTACAATCAAGTAAATGTTTTAAGCCTGATGCCGATAGAGAAAAACGATAACCAAATTGCCCAGGAAGCGACTCTGGAAAGTCTGCCTTCGGAAGACATTGAAGCTGAAAATGTGCACAACCCGAAACAACGGACATTGTACCTGCTTGATTCTCATCGAGGGATAATACAACTTCATTGCTATCAGGAAGTTTTCGAATGATATCATAGAGCAAATGTGCCGGAACAGTTGTTGCTCCAGCTTGTTTAACATTAACTGCAAAAGATTCCATAACCTCTAAATCAAGGTCTGTTGCTTTTAACTGTACACGGACATTTTCTGCATCAATCAACACATTCGATAAAATAGGAACAGTATTACGGCGCTCTACCACACGGTGAACCCGACCAAGAGACTTGAGAAATTGACTGCGATCAACTGTAATACGCATAAAAGCCCCGTATGATTTACTAAAAACTATAAGAATTCCTTAGAATTAAAGAATAGATCCCTTTAGAGAATCGCCTGCTAGAGTTTATTAAACCTCTCTTAAAATGGCAAGTCACTCCTGCATAAGAAAAAATAAATCTTTTCATTAAATTCTTTAAAGTCTCTCCAAAGAAAGAAACGATAAACACTATACAGCCTGTTCTCCAATCAACCGCTTAAGCAACTCAAGTTCCTTAGCCAAGGTCTGATCACCACAAACCAAATCTTCAATTTTACGCACAGCGTGTAAAACTGTTGTATGATCACGCCCACCAAAACGGCGCCCAATTTCTGGCAATGAGCGAGGAGTTAATACTTTTGCTAAATACATTGCAACTTGCCGTGGCTTCACAACCGTACGTGTTCGACGATTAGATAACAAGTCCTGTTTAGAAACATTATAATGGCGTGCTACCGTACGCTGAATTTCTTCAATCCGAATACGCTTAGGTTCACCAGGACGTGTCAAGTGACCTAATAACTCATCAATCCGCTCTAAAGATAAATCAGACTCAAAAGATTGACGAAACAAGAGCTGATTAAATGCACCTTCAATATCACGCCCAGACCCTAAAACCGTTTTCGCAATATATTCCAAGATATCATCAGAAATTGATACCATGCCATCATCTTGTTGTGCCACCTTCAACCGCTGGCGCAACATTTGCAAACGCATTTCATAATCTGGTGCTTCAATTTCAAGAGCGACCCCTCCCTGAAGACGAGAGCGAACGCGAAGATCAAGCGATTCTAATTCTGCTGGTGGACGATCTGCAGCGACAACAACCTGTTTTGCACTATCAAGCAACATATTAAGCAAATGGCAAAACTCATGTTGTATCGACTTACCCTGCAAAAACTGCATATCATCAATAATCAAAAGGTCGATATCACGAAGCTGTTCTTTAAAAGAAAGAGCATCATTATCACGAATAGCTGTTGCAAAACGCCACATAAAATATTCAGCAGTTAAATAAATAACGCGCGCAGACGTTAAACGCTTCAATGCAGAAGCAGCAATCGCTTGAAGCAAATGTGTTTTTCCTAAGCCAACAGATGCGTGAATAAAAAGAGGATTAAAACGTAAGGCACTTTTATGCCCTTCTGCAATGGAACGCGCTGCTGCTAAAGCAACACGATTAGAAGCCCCCTCAACAAAACTTTCAAAAGTATAGCGAGAATCAAGTGGAGATCCAAAAACTCCCGTTTGAGAATTCTTAACTGAATGCTCTGCGCAACTTTCAACAAAAGATGAAGTCGCCTGCTCCTCTAGCACAACAGGAGGAACACTTCTTTTACAAACGACATCTCTTGAAACGCGTTCCATACCACGAACAATAACTTCAACACGAAGAATTGCTGAATTCTCTTGTTTCCATAAATGTGTCAGAAGAGAACCATAGTGATTATTAATCCATGAACGTAAAAAAGCAGTAGGAACAGAAAGCTTTACAAGAGTATGACTATATTCAGCAAGCTTCACACGTCCAAACCAACTGGTATAAGCCTCAACACCAACCTGCACCTTTAATTGCGCCATAACACGTATAAAAGCCGCCGCACTTTCCTCCTCTGAAACAATAGAATGCCCTATAGAAGCATTTCTACAAACGTTCTCATCACTTTCCGTCATCCTATTCTTTATTATGTTCTCTGCCGACAGGATATTTACCGAAACCCTTTTAAAGGAACTAGCTTTAGAGTTCAATTTATCCACCATCTTCCATCCTGATAAAAATAAAATTTTGTCCTGCCAAACAACTAAAATAAATCTAGCGAAGGCAAAACGCCCTACCCCAAATAAGATTACTCACCCTCCCCTAGGATAGCCTCATCACAACCCCACTAACAAAGATGACCAATAAGATTTACTTGCACTCATGATATGACCCACCCTTCTAAAATGGTAAACATATCCATTAAGAAAACTAAAAAACCGTCAGAAAACCTCTCCAACACAAAAGTTTCGAAAAGCCTAAATCAAAACATCTTGTATTCAACAAAATACAGAATAATGCGCTGATGTGACCCCTTCATGCTTCTTAGTCTTCATAAGAACCATACAAAACAGCAGAGGTAAAATGCAAGAGGTCAAAATAAAATCAAAAAACCCGAAAAAAATGCTTATATTAATGAGGACTGAAAAAAATATTGATTCAATTCATTTTTTTTCTCTAAATTTACCAATAATTAAAGAATCTCTTCAGATTTAAAAAAAAAAAATAAAATACTTGACAAAAAAGACTCTGTACAAATCCACAAAGCTTGTGGATAACCATACCTCCCCCTATAAACTTTCTCTCCTTTTTCAAGTGGAGAATCATTATCGATTCTTATTTTCAATAGAAACTTTTTGAAATAATAAACAAAAAGCCAGCATCCTCATGGATACTGGCTTTGTTCTCAATTAAAGGAGAAAAGCTTAAACGCTGAGAGCCTTCAAACGTTTAGCTAAACGCGATACTTTCCTCGCAGCAGCATTTTTATGAAAAACCCCTTTAGAAACTGCACGCATAATTTCAGGCTCAAAATTCTTAAATGCAATCTCTGCAGATGCCTTATCGCCACCCGCTAAAGCATCATCAAACTTACGTATAAAAGTACGAACGCGTGAACGGCGGGCCTTATTAACCTGTGTGCGCGCCGCAACCTTGCGCACCGCTTTTCGAGCAGAAGGTGTATTCGCCATAAATATAATCTCTCTTTCAACACCTTGGTAAAATGAGTCTCAATAACAACTCTACCAATATAAATAAATCCAACCCAAGCAAAACTATAAAGCTGCCTATAACTGTGTGGTTTATAGCGCAATCCTAAAGCTAACGTCAATTAGATTTTCAAAGATAGCCATAAAAAAACGAAGCCAAACTCTTTGATCCGCAACTTTATAGCTTAATAATAGATATTCCTTAACAAACAAAAGAATTTAAACGGCTAACTTACGCAAGACATATTGCAAAATTCCACCATGATGCAAATAATCTAGCTCATCTTCAGTATCAACACGGCATAATAATGGAACGGTTTTTACCGTACCATCAGAAAAAGTAATTTTCGCTACAGTCTTTTGACGAGGTTTCAAGTTATGAATCCCTTCAATTGTCACCTTTTCATCTCCCTTTAAGCCTAAAGATTTCCAACTTAGTCCCTCTTCAAAGACAAAAGGGACAATGCCCATACCAACAAGATTAGAGCGATGAATCCTTTCAAAAGACTGCACAATCACTGCTTTGACACCAAGAAGATTGGTCCCCTTGGCAGCCCAATCGCGGGATGATCCATTACCATATTCAATACCTGCAAAAACAACGAGTGGAATACCTTCTTGTTTATACGCCATTGCTGCATCGTAAATGGTTTGTTCTACCGCTGACGGATAATGAACCGTATAACCTCCTTCTCGACCATTTTCCCCTAACATGAAATTACGAATGCGAATATTGGCAAAGGTCCCACGCACCATAACTTCATGATTCCCACGACGCGTTCCATACTGATTAAAATCAGCCACTTTAACACCATGATCCATTAAATATTTTCCGGCAGGAGAAGCTGCTTTAATAGAACCAGCAGGAGAAATATGATCCGTCGTGATTTTATCACCAAATAAACCTAAAATCCGTGCATCTTTAATATCTGGTAAGATATCAGGTGTTTTCTGCATATCATCGAAATAAGGTGGATTGCGTACATAGGTGGATTGCTCATCCCAAGAATAGGTAGAACCCGTAGGAATCTGAACTTTTTGCCAATTTTCATCTCCCTTAAAAACATCTGCATACTTTTCGGCAAAAACCTTCCGCGTGACATTTTTTTCGATAAACTCCTGTATTTCTTGAGAAGTTGGCCAAATATCTCTCAAATAAATGGGGTGGCCATTTGAATCTTCACCTAGAGGCTCCTTGGTTAAATCTTTACACACCGTCCCGATGAGCGCATGTGCAACAACTAACGGTGGTGAAGCTAAATAATTCGCTTGCACATCAGGGGAAACACGCCCTTCAAAATTACGATTTCCTGAAAGAACCGCAGATGCAATTATACCATTGTCATTAATCGTTTTGGAAATAGCTGGATGCAAAGGACCAGAATTCCCAATACATGTTGTGCACCCAAATCCTACTAAGTTAAATCCTAATGCATCTAAATCTTTTTGCAGACCCGAATTTTGAAGGTAAGCTTCAACGACTTGTGAACCAGGTGCAAGAGAAGTTTTTACCCATGGTTTACTCTTAAGACCCTTTGCCACAGCATTTCGTGCCAAAAGACCCGCTGCAATAAGAACACTTGGATTCGATGTATTCGTACACGACGTAATCGCAGCGATCACCACATCACCGTGACCAAGCGTATATTCTTCACCCTCAACCTGATAACGCTTATCTTGTCCAGAAGTCTTCTTATAGTCTTCGACCAATGCCTTCTCAAAACCCTGCCCAACATTTTCCAACGCAATACGTCCTTCAGGACGTTTAGGACCAGCCATAGAAGGGACAACGGTTCCCATATCTAATTCAATTGTATCACTAAAAATGGGATGAGCCACCATTTCATCATGCCACATCCCTTGTGCTTTGGTATAAGCCTCCACTAAGGCAATCCGACTTTCATCACGCCCTGTCATATTGAGATAACGCACTGTCTCCTTATCAATTGGGAAAAAACCACACGTTGCTCCATATTCAGGTGCCATATTTCCAATCGTTGCCCGATCAGCAAGCGTCATATGCTCCAAACCAGGACCAAAAAACTCAACAAATTTACCGACAACACCCTTCCGACGTAGCATTTGGGTCACTGTTAATACGAGATCGGTGGCTGTTACACCTTCCTTAAGTTTACCTGTTAGACGAAAACCAATCACTTCAGGTAACAACATAGAAACAGGTTGGCCTAACATTGCTGCTTCTGCTTCAATACCACCAACACCCCAACCTAAAACCCCTAAACCATTTACCATAGTCGTATGCGAATCAGTTCCCACACAGGTGTCAGGATAAATCGTCTCACAGCCCTCTTCATTCTTCATCCATACACATTGTGCTAAATATTCTAAGTTAACCTGATGACAAATCCCTGTTCCTGGAGGAACAACGCGAAAATTTTGAAAGGCTTGTTGCCCCCATTTAAGGAAACGATAACGTTCACCATTGCGTTCATATTCATGCTCAACGTTTTCCTTAAAAGCCATGGAATTGCCAAAAGCATCAACAATAACTGAGTGATCAATGATGAGATCAACGGGAATGAGAGGATTGATTTTTTCAGCGTTACCGCCAAGTTTAACCATAGCATCACGCATTGCAGAAAGATCAACAACTGCTGGAACACCTGTAAAATCCTGCATAAGAACACGTGCAGGACGGTAAGCAATTTCTGCCCCAGCGCTCCCTTTGTCGTTTAACCACTTAGCAACATTGAAGATATCCTCTTTTTTAACTGTGCGACCATCTTCGAATCGCAATAAATTTTCGAGAATAACTTTCATCGAAAACGGTAAACGAGAAACACCTTCAAGTCCGTTCTTCTCCGCTTCAATCAAGCTATAATAAATATATTCTTTGCCACCAACATTTAATACTCTACGACAATTAAAGCTATCAATTTGAGTCATGACTGTCCACCCTCATACTATAACCACCCAATTTCCAGGAATGAACAACACAAACTACGAGTCAAGGTCGCAGCTTGAGCGCAGACGCAATTACCTCCGCCATCCATTTCCCCTCCACCCTCTAGGCATAATGCGGAAATCAGCGCCAGAAACCATTTTACACCAGATATTGATGTAAGGTATCCCTTATAGAACTATTTCTAGAACTATTCTAGGTACAATTGCATAAAAAATGTGTTTTTTATTCTATAATGCAATAAAGAATATGAAAATAAAAACAAAATAGGCAATCACATGGTGTTATCAGGCAAAGATTTAGCCGCTTACAGAAACGAGGAAATTCTGTTTAAAGGTCTTTCTTTTTGTTTATTTTCACAGCAACTTATGACAATCACCGGTCCTAATGGTATCGGAAAGTCTACATTACTCCGAATCATTGTCGGTCTTCTTGAAGCTGCTGAAGGTCATATAATACTTAAAGACCATGATCAAATATACCCTGTTGCAACTGCTTGTCATTATCTTGGTCCTCAAAATGCTATGAAACCTCTCTTATCTGTCATTGATAATTTGCAATTTTGGGCAGATTTTTACGGTCAACATTTACGTTTTGCGCATGAAGCTCTTGCCGATATTGGTCTTTCTAACCTTGAACATTTACCCTTTAACGCTCTATCAACTGGACAACAAAGACGCGTAGCTATTGCTCGCCTTTTGCTCTCCTATCGTCCTCTTTGGATTTTAGATGAACCAATATCTGGGCTTGATAACCATGCCCAAAAACTCCTTGCCCGTATTTTCCAACGTCATCTCAATCAAGGTGGTATGATTATCGCTGCAACTCATAATTCCATAGGCATTCCAGAAAACCATAACATCGCTCTGGAAAAATTTTTACCTCTCTAGGAGAGAATAAAATGAAAGCACTGTTCTGGCGTGATCTTAAACTATTATTAGCGCTACAAGCCACTTCACTAACAGGATTATTGTTTTTTATCGCTGTTGTTGTCATAACCCCCTTTACCATTGGACCAGATCCCAAAATTCTTGCACAAATAGGACCAGGTATATTGTGGTTTGGAGCCCTTCTTGCAGGACTCCTCAATCTGAACAAACTTTTCCAAATCGATCGTGATGATGGTAATCTCGACCAATTTATCCTTTCAGGAAAAAGACAAAGTTTTACACTAATTGTCTTTACAAAATGTCTTGCCCATTGGGTAGGAACAATGCTTCCTCTTATTTTTGCCACACCTATTTTAGCCCTCATGCTCCATTTAGATATAACAATAACTTTTACAACAATACTTACCCTTTTATGCGGAACACCAGCTATTATTTTTATTGGTGCTATAGGCGCTGCACTCGCAACCTCATTGTTGCACAGTACTTTGCTTATTTTTATCATTATCTTGCCGTGGATCATTCCAATTATGATTTTTGGTGTTTCCGCTGCTACAGCCCCAATAAACCCAAATACCTCTTTTCTCACTTCTCTAGCTCTTCTCAGCGCTTTTTCACTTCTTTTGAGTCTCTTTAGCTCTTTTGTTGCTGCGATAACGCTTAAACTTTTATCAGAATAATAAAAGATGATTGCCGCATAGCAAAACTCTGCCTATTATGAATTTTATGAATAAACTATCTCGTACATATAAAATCAGGTTACTCCCTGCAAGTTTCACCCTTTTCATGAAAATAAGCAGAGTCGTCTTACCTTGGTTGGCCGGCATAACATTGTGTTTCCTTATCTTAGGGCTTATTCTAGTGATGCATTCCCCTGATGACTATCAACAAGGCATTACTGTTAAGATTATGTACCTTCATGTACCCTTTGCGTGGTTGTCTACATTCTGCTATGTAACGATGAGTGCAGCGGCATTAGGAAATCTGATTTGGAAATATCATCTTGCTGATGTAGCACTTAAATGTGGAGCGCCTATTGGGGCAATTTTTACCGCCTTGGCTCTCATGACAGGAGCGCTTTGGGGGCGACCTACATGGGGAACATGGTGGGTTTGGGATGCACGATTAACATCAGTTTTAATTCTGCTTTTTATCTATCTCTCCATTATCCTGCTTGGGCGTGCTTTTGACAACCAAGTAAAAGCCGCTCGCGCTACTGCAATTCTTACACTTGTTGGATTTGTTAATATCCCTGTTATTAAATTTTCCGTTAATTGGTGGAATACATTGCATCAACCAGCATCATTGTTACGTGCTGGAGGATCAACAATCGACAATGCTATGTTATGGCCCCTTATAACAATGCTCTTTTGTTTTATCTTTATGTTTATTGCTCTTTATTTGATGGCTATGCGAAATGAAATCAATAGTCATTATATCCGAATACTTCAGATTAAAAAATCCCGTCGTGTACAACAACAGGACGCTTCATCATGCTCGACCTAAATGGCATCCACGGCGGACTTTTAGGAAATCTATCTCAGAAAATTGATTTTTTCCTGAGCACCCTTAAACACGAGCAAATTGTTGTTTTAAGCTATGTGCTTTCTGCAATATCCCTCTTATGTCTTATTGGATATATTCTTTGCAAAGCCCTATACCAAAAAAAAATTCTCCAACATCTAAACAAAAAAGAGCTGTCACAAAAAGATAAAGTATAATGAAAAACATCCCTCAAAAACTTAAAAAAAATATATCTTTACCTGTTCTGCTTGTTTTTTTGGGACCATTTGTGCTTTTTCTTCTTCTCATGATGTTTTTTTTCAACTTTATGGATAAAAAACACCTTCAAGATTCTTCTCTTCTCCCAAACGCATTGGCTGAAAAACCTGCTCCCAATATTCATCTTCCTCTTCTTGATAAAGAAAGTTATCTCAATTCAAAACAGTTTAAAGGACGTGTCACATTGGTCAATTTTTGGGGCTCTTGGTGTTTGCCCTGTCGCGAAGAGCATCCTATTCTTATGCAAATTGCACAAGATAAACGTTTTGATCTAATTGGTATTAATTATAAAGATAATAAAACAAACGCCCTGCGCTTTTTAAACAGTTTTGGTAATCCTTTTAAATTTATTGGCTTTGATATTTCAGGATATACAGCCATTGATTGGGGAATATATGGCCCCCCAGAAACCTTTCTCTTGAATAAAGAGAGCATCATTATTGCCAAACATGTTGGTCCCTTAACATGGCAAATTTATCAAAAAAAAATTCTACCAAAAATTGAACAAGCGATTATGACAGAAGAAAAATAATGCAGGTGTGTAAAAACATAACGTTTTATCATGCTATGTATGCTATTTTATTTATACGGCCACTTATTCTTCTTAGAAAGATTTGACAAGAGTATTATCATTGTTGATTCAAAAACATGTGTAAAGAAATATCTGTAGAACAAACCTCCAAAATATGACAAAAATTTTAAGTAGTTTTCATTTTTCTTTAGCGATTAAATATCTGTTTGGGAGCTTTATTTTTGATTATTTGGACAAAACAATATTGCTATAGAACCATCGTTAGCTTAGTGACAGCAACCAACTATTGTTTTCAAAATCATATAGTATTTTTTCTCCGCTTTTTTATCTGAAATACACATTGTTATGAGGGGACTTCACCACTATTCTCATCTTTATAAAATAATAAATCTGCTCTTTTGCAGCGTCATTTTTATATTTATTCCCATTACACTTATCTGTTCGTAATAGACTCCATAAAGTCTATATTGAATCTATACATTCTTATTCTCTCGATAATTTCCCTTATGATTATAACTAATAAGCTTTATTAAGTCTTAATAAGATAAATTCGAGTAAGAAAATATGACTACAATCAAAAAGTCTCATTTAACAGAGAAGATAAGTTATGAGTGCATAATCAATTTATCAATGAACATTATAAAAGAATTCATTGTAAGAAATAAACTTTTGAGATGTAAAAAGTACAAAAGAAGCTTTTTCGAGAGGAGAAAATATATTTTACAGAGAACTCTTTTTTAAGCACTCTATGACGTAATTACTGATCTCAACAGAACGATCACTCGTATACATTAAAAAAACTCTAAGACAAGCAATATTCTAGAAGTTCATATGAGATTATGCGTAAACTTTTATGACGCAAATAAAATAGGCTTTTGTTGCAATCATCATTTTTTATGAAAAATATTTGATTATGTTTTTTCTTCTAAAAATTCTTGCGGTGTAAAACAATATGTTTTTGAGCAAAATTCACATGTGACTGAAATATATTTATTTTTAACCATTTTATTGCGTTCATCAATAGAAAAGCCTTCTAGGATTCCTTTAATTTTTTCGTGTGAACAAGAACATTGATCGACAAGAGAAAAAGGGTTAAAAACTCTAATACCTTGTTCATGAAAAAGACGGAACAAGAGCTGTTTACTACCGACTTGGGGATCTGTTAATTCTGAACTTTCAATCGTTGCCATGAGTATTTTAGCTTCCTGCCATTGGTTATCCAATTGGGTATGAGTTTTCGTTTCTTCTCGCTTTTGATGAGGGGCATCTATTTTATGATGAGACGATTCTTGGGGTAAAAGTTGGATCAAAATACCTCCAGCTCGCCAGCTTTTCTGCTGTTTTCCTTGTTGGTCACGATTAATTAATATAGCAACAGCCAGACGGATATCGGTAGGAATTTGTTCTGATTGATCAAAATAAATACGAGAAGCTTCTTGTAAATTTGATCCATCTAATGCAACTATCCCTTGATAGGGTTGCATATGGGGACCTTGATCAATTGTGAAAGCTAAAGTGCCTTTTCCTAAAAGTGTTTCTGAAGAGGTTTGACCATTGTCTATGGCTTGTTTAAGCTGTTCTTTATCAAAACAAGCGTATCCACGTAAACTGGAAGGAGGCAAAAAATCGCACACCAACATATTAACTGGTCCATCGGAATGAGTTTGTAAAATAAATTTTCCCGTAAGTTTTAGAGAAGTTCCAAGCAGAACCGTTAAAAGTAAAGCTTCTGCTAGAAGATAAGAAACCGGTTCAGGGTATTGATGTCTTGTGAGAATAGAATTTAAAGTTTCCCCAAGTTGTACGGTACGTCCACGGATATCAAGTTCTTCAACTTGAAAGGGAATAACACCATCATCTTCATGCAAGAAGTTGTTGTTGAGAGAGGCTTCATCTTTAGCTTGTTCACTCATAGCTTTGCCTTTTTTATATAATTTGTTGTAGGGAGGCTATTGTGGAGAGAAAAACGCATCTTGTAAACACCAAGAAAGAATTGCTTTTTGAGCATGAAGACGATTTTCAGCCTCATCGAAAACAACGGAGTGCGGTCCATCAATCACAGAATCAACCACTTCTTCACCACGATGAGCAGGAAGACAATGCATAAAAAGAGCATCAGATTTTGCTAATTTCATGAGAGATTCATTGACTTGATAAGGCTGAAAAATAGAATGACTGCGAGCACGAAATTCTTGTCCCATGGAGACCCATGTATCGGTCATAATACAATCAGCATCTTGAGCCGCTTTTTGGGGATCATGGGTTAGTGTAAGATGCGCTCCTCGTTCACGTGCCCAATGTATAAATTTCTCCTGTGGTTCACTGCCCTTTGGAGTAGCAATACGCAAATGAAAAACAAAAAGAGCTGCGGCTTCAATTAAGGAATGGAGCACATTATTACCATCCCCCATCCACGCAAATATTTTACCAGAAATAGGCCCCCGATGCTCCTCATAGGTTAAGATATCTGCTAGAATTTGGCAAGGATGTGTATCATCTGTAAGAGCATTAATGACAGGAATTTGTGCATATTGTGCCAATTCGAGCATACGTTGGTGTTTCGTTGTTCGTAATATCACTATATCCACAAAACGGGATAAAACGCGCGCCGTATCAGCTATGGTTTCACTATGACCAAGTTGCATCTCTGAACCCGTGAGCATGATTGTATCTCCGCCAAGCTGGCGCATACTGATATCGAATGAAATACGGGTTCGTGTGGATGGTTTTTCAAAAATCATCGCAAGTGTTTTACCTATAAAAGGTTTTGAATCTTTTCCTGCTTTAAAAGATGCTTTAAGGATCTTTGCATAATCGATCAGTGCACGTGCTATTGCTGGCGTTAAAATGGATAAGTCCGTGAAATGACGAAGAGCATTTGTCATGTGTGTGATATTTGTCTTTCTTTGTTTACTTGCGAAAGATAAGCTATTGCTTTTTCAATACGATGTAAACTTTCATCTATTTCTTCTTCCCTAATGATAAGAGGAGGCAATAAGCGCACAACGTTGTTGTTGGCTGCAACGCTTAAGAGATATTCATTTTCCAAAGCATTAATGACAAGATTTGAAGGTACAATACACTGAATACCCAACATAAGCCCCATCCCCTGAACTGCGCAGATAATATCAGGATAGATATTGAGAATGTACAAAAGTCCACTTTTTAGTTTATCCCCCATACGCTGAACATGGTTGAGAAAACTTGGCTCTAACAAAATATCAAGAACACTATTTCCTACAGCCATTCCAAGAAGATTTCCTCCAAAGGTTGAGCCATGTGTCCCAAGTGTCATGCTTTTTGCAACTTTATCCGTTGCAAGGCAAGCACCTAATGGAAATCCCCCTCCTAATCCTTTTGCGAGGGTAAGAATATCAGGCGTGATATCACTCCATTCATAAGCAAAAAGCTTTCCTGTTCGTCCTATACCCGTTTGGACTTCATCTAAAATCAATAACAGACCATTATCATCGCATATTTTGCGCAAAAATCTTAAATATTCATGAGGAACCGTTCGTATTCCTCCTTCTCCTTGAATAGGTTCAATAAGAATAGCGGCGGTATTTTTATTAATAGTGTTACGCAAAGCGACTTCATCACAAAAAGGTACTTGAATAAATCCACCAGCTTTAGGTCCAAAGCCTTCAAGATATTTTTCATACCCAGTCGCAGCAAGTGCAGCAAGTGTACGTCCATGAAATGCCCCTTCAAAAGTAATTATTTCAATGCGTTCTGAATGACCAGCAGCATAGTAATAATGGCGTGCAGTTTTGAATGCGCACTCCAATGCTTCAGTACCTGAATTGCAGAAAAAAACCTTATCCGCAAAACTATTTGCACAAAGCCGCGTGGCAAAAGATGCTTGTTCAGGAGATTGAAAAATATTAGAAACATGCCAAAGTTTTTCAGCTTGTATTTTGAGCGTATCAACTAATTTTGGATGTGAATACCCTAATGCGTTAACAGCAATACCAGATGTGAAATCAAGATAATGTTCTCCTTTATCGGAAATAAGCCATACACCATGCCCTTGTTCAAAATGCAAATTTCGTCGTGCGAAGCATTCATAAAGTGGTTGTATAGAGACGACATCCATCATAATTCCCTTTATATTTTAGTCTTTTCAATATATATACAAAGCAACACTACAAATAAAACAGCATGGTATATTTCGTTACGGTGCTTTCAACATTTCATTACGATTAGTGATTACACCTATAGAATAGATCATTACACCAATTGAAAAAAAGTCAATGAGGGTTCTACAAATAAGCATTTTGGGAAAAAGCCTTAAACAAAAGTGAAAGTTTAACCTATGATTGATTTGCAAGTTGGGGAAAACATTCTAAATAAACTCTTCAAGAGGTAAAGACTCTTGTCATAGAGTGAGTGCATATTGTAATTTACAATATAATAAGCAAGATGATGTGTTTTGATTTGTAAATCCACAGGTTGGATGATTTTTTTATGCTCACGTAGAGTGTAAAGTTCTTTCATTCAGCGTAATGAAACATTATTTAAACATTTGAAGATGCAACGGGGGAGAGCATCTTAGTGACGTAATCGGAATGGAGTGCTGGTATGGGTTGGACATGTGAACGCGTTGAGCTTCTTAAAAAGCTTTGGAGTGAAGGGTTAAGTGCAAGTCAAATTGCTGCTCAATTAGGTGGGGTCAGTAGAAATGCAGTCATCGGCAAAGTACATCGATTAAAGTTACCAGGACGTGGTAAGACAGCACAAGGAAGCACGCGTGCGCAAAAAACTCCCGTGGGAAGCAGCAGTCCATCATCTCCACGTGTGCGTCGCAACACATCCACGGTATCGCCAATAAACACATCATCTGTAAGTATTGAAGAAACAGCTTTAAAGACAGAATTTGTAGTGGAAGATGTAAAAGAAGTTGATATGTCCACAAAATCCAATGTCGTTGTGCCTATATCACGTCAACTTAATCTTCTACAATTGAGTGAAAATACATGTAGATGGCCGGTTGGCGATCCATTATCAGCAGATTTTCATTTTTGTGGTGCAGATTCTGATGAAAATAGCCCCTATTGTGCCTTTCATGCTAAGCTAGCATTTCAACCAATATCTGAAAGACGTCGGATAAGAGTATAATACCCACGGTAGAATCTCATATTCTACGCCTTCTGCGCTTCGTTATTAAATTTTATTATCGAATTATTATGAGAAAGAAATTTGATGGAGCTTTTAATGAATGAAAAAATTTCTTCATGAAACTATTCAACGAAACTGTATCTTTTGGTGCTATTGCGCAGCTGTGTGTTGTAAAGTTATATTACTGTTTATTTTCATAATTTTCTTTAATTTAGTTGTACTGCTTTTAACACTATCCATAGCAACATCTTTTGAATAAGATCGTTTCTCAATTTCTCATGTTTTTATTCTTCGTGTATTTAATAGAGTAATGCTGTGGTTTATAAAAATAATTTATTGCTTTGCAACCTGAATGAGATCCATCTATATCTCTCTCATTTTAAGTCCTATTATATTGAATCAATCAAAATCTTTCGTTTGGGCGTCACGAGCGAGATGAGAACTGTGGAGAGTTAAAAACACTTAAAGAAAAGCATGCCTCTTATAAATGCTTTCAAGTGCCAAGGACTTAAAGGGTTGTTGCAACATTGGGAGATGGCAAAGTGTATGATGATGCCAGCTTGCTCTTTTATTAAGTATAAAGATAGTGAGTGCTTCATGGATTTATCGTTATACTCTTCACGAATGCCGTCGCAAAATAGGCTTGGGAGCGTTGAGAGATGTTTCTTTAAAACAAGCCTGTGAATATATGCAATTCAATGTCATTCTGTTTTGCGTGAGGGATGTGCCCCGTTAAAGAATGCGAAAAACAAAAGCGTGAAGCAATACGTAGAATGTAAAATAATATCTTTATAATTTTTTATAAAAAATTATAAAGAAGGGAATATTGTATTCAAGGCTCTTACGAAATATACAAAAACAATAAATTATAAGTATAAATAAATATAAAATCTAGAGCGACCACAATAACATCACTTTCCTTCTCCCGACACAAAACGGCGCAACCAAACATAAAGCGCACCTTCTCCGCCATGCTGACGCGCTGCTTGCTCAAACGCGTGGACATAATATCGAAAAGCTGGTGTTGATAACCAATACGGAACAAATCTATACAAAGCTCCATCGCTCCCAACGGATCGTCCTTTTCCTGTAATCACAAGGACATAACGCAATCCTCTCTGCTGAGAGGACTGTAGAAATTTTTTTAATAAAAAATAAGCTTCTTCCTGCATATAACCATGGAGATCAAGACGCGCCTCAAGAGGACAACGACCTTGGGAAATTTTACGATATGCAACATGATCAAAGAAATGAATCTTTTGTGCTTGTGTAACTGACCTCTTTTCTCTTTTAATAATTGTCGAGGATTGTTGATTTTCCTGAGACAATGAGGAGATTTGAGTTACAGGCTGTTTTTTATCATTAATATTTGCAATAGTTTCTGAAGCAGAAGAGAGCATCTTACCGTGAAGCGGTGTTATCGTACGACAAACCATCTCCCATAAAAAACGATCTTGTGGAGCCAATAAATCTATTTTTTGTCTCCATTTACTTGAGGACATTTTAATTTCTCATAAATCATTGAATGCTTATGGAAGAAAAACAAAAAGTATTTTAATTTTCATTTTCTGTAGCAAAAAGCTTCCAGTTGGGATCTGACGATAAACTATTGCGAACAAAAGTCCAAATATCCCTGATTTCTACAATAGCATCAGGATCACCGTCTATACGCTCGCCCTGTTCATTATAAGTAACAGAAATCATCTCACTGACAATACGTATCGTTAAAAGTTCATCTTTTTCTTGTATTGCCGCCGCAACAAATTCGATCTTATTAATTCCAACAAAAGTGAATTCTATTCTTTCTTTATTTTTTTCTCGTTGCTCAATAGCCGTACAAAAGCTCTCAAAAACATCCTGACAAAGCAAGCTTTTAAGTTGATTGCGATCACCTTTGGCAAAAGCTATTACAATCATTTCATACGCAATTTGTGCACCTTTTATAAAAAGTTGAGGAGAAAAATGAGGATCAATTCTATGCAATTCCCGCAAATTTTTATTCAAAACACTCCCCTCCGGTGAAATTTTATCAATTTCACTAAAGTCGTCTTTTTGTGAATTTTTCTGATGAGGGAACGAAACAATATTATCAGCCGTTTCTGCTTCAACTTGTTTTTTAGAACGTCGTGAATAAGGATCAAAGGGTGGCTTTTCAAACCCAATTCGTTTCCCTAATACATTACGGAGTTGCACAAAAATAACAACCATAACAACAAGAGCTATGACAAGTATAACGTCAAATTCCATAGGCGCTGTCAATCTCCAAAGCTTAAGTCTCTAATAAACATTGCAGTCAATACCATTTATCAATAAATATGTAAAATAAGGAATCTTATCATTCAAATATTTTTATAGATTTTGTATTTAAACGGAGTTCTCTTAAGAATTTCTCCCCCTACTCATCCAGAAGGAAACTTTCATGTGATAAAACTTTATTCTATAAATCCTCGTTTTTTTGTTGTTATCTTTCTTTGCATTCTTTTAATCGAGATTGCTGGTTTTATCTTTGTTGGTCAAGAAATTGGTATTTTGGCAACCTTGAGTTTGGTTATTCTCACAACCATAGCTGGGGTTGTTTTATTGCGAATTCAAGGGATTAGCCTTTTAAAAAATATACAAAATGAACTTATCCAAGGACGTACATTAGAGAATAATATTATTAATGATGCTTTCATCATGTTTAGTGCAATTTTACTTATTCTTCCCGGCTTTGTCACTGATCTCTTGGGAATATTACTTCTTATTAAACCAATTCGCTCTGTTGCTTGGCATTTCTTTGCATCATTAAAAAACAAAATGAATCCCAATACTAGAAGAAAAAATAACTCTGAAAAAATAATTGATCTTAAAGCAGAAGATTACACAATTCATGATACGACAGAATCTCCATGGCGCAAAAATGATGATAACCATTGAAATGCCTAAAAAATCTGTAACAAACTAAAAAAATATTCAAGATAAAGAGCGCATTTCTTGCAACCTTTTGCAAGGCGTGATAACCAATCTGGTCTTTAGATCTAAAATAAATATACATATTATAATGAGAGAGGTTTGTCGTATGGCCGAAGGTGAAATGAATAACAGTGGTGGAGAGCCGGTTTTTGCTGTATTAACTCAATATTTAAAAGATTTATCATTCGAAAACCCTGGTGCTCCTCGTTCATTGCGTGCACGTGAAAAATCACCACAAATTGATATCAATATTAACGTCAATGCTAACCCAATTGGTGATGACAATTACGATGTCGTTTTGTCTCTCTCCGTCAAAGCCAATGATGAAACTGAAACCTTGTTTCATGTAGAACTTATTTACGGTGGTGTTTTCCACCTTAAAAACATTCCACAAGAACATGTTATGCCACTGGTCTTTATTGAATGTCCCCGTCTTTTATTTCCATTTGCTCGCCAAATTATATCTGATGCTACTCAAAGTGGTGGTTTTCCACCTTTGTGGATTGATCCTATTGATTTTGCAGCACTCTTCCAAAAGCGTCTTTCTGAAGAACAAAAAGACAATCAAATACAGCCCTCTTAAAAATTTATTTTTTTGCTATCAAAAAGCCCCTTGATATATTATTGGTATATTAGGGGCTTTTTTCCTTTAGACGACTTTTGCGGCATGATAAGCCGCAAGCATTGCAATATTGACAACATCTGTATCGCTTCCACTAAACGGTACAATTTGGACAGATTTTTCCAATCCAATTAAAATAGGACCAATGATGGTTGCTTCACCGAGTTCTTGTAACATTTTGCTTGCAATGGAAGATGCGTGATATCCAGGCATAACCAAAATGTTAGCAGGCTCCGTTAATCCCATAAATGGATATTGCTGCATCAATTTGGAATTGAGTGCCACATCAGCACTCATTTCTCCATCAAACTCAAAATCAACTTTGCGTTCATGCAAAATATTAATCGCATCCTGAATTTGCTGCGTCGTCTTCCCTTTCATATAACCAAATGTAGAAAATGCTAAAAATGCTACCCGTGGTTGATATCCAAATCCTCGCACAAATGAAGCTGCTTGTTCCGCTATATCTGCAAGTTCTTCAGCATTAGGATTTTCATAAACGGCTGTATCCGTAATAAACACAATTCGTCCACGGCAAATAGCCATTGAAATACCAATCAATCGTTCTTTTGGTTTTTCATCAATTGCACGACGTATATCGATCAACGCTGTTTCATAATTGCGTGTCACCCCTGTAACCATTGCATCAGCATCTCCTAGTGCCACCATACACGCAGCAAAATAATTGCGATCATTATTGATACGACGATGACAATCACGCAACAGCCAACCTTGACGCTGCATTTTTTTATAAAGATAATTCGCATAAGCATCTGTACGGCAAGAAAGCTTAGCATTCATAATAGAAATACCTTCACGCTCCAGATCAATTCCAGCGATAACAGCCGCTTCTCTTACTTGCTCTTCACGACCAACCAAAATCGCTTGTCCCAATTTTTGATGAACATAGGAAACGGCTGCCCGCATAACTTGCTCTTCTTCACCTTCTGCAAAGACAATTTGTTTTGGCGCTTGACGAACATGGTTATAAACCCCACGCATCATCGAGGAAGTAGGATCACGTCTCGCATTCAAATCGCGCTCATAGGCCTCTAAATCATCTATGTTCTTTTGCGCAACACCGCTTTCCATTGCTGCTTTTGCTACCGCTATTGAAACAACCGTAAATAAACGCGGATCAAAAGGAACAGGGATGATATAGTTAGGACCAAACTTTAATCGCTTTCCATGATAAGCTTCTGCAACGCTGTCAGGCACTTCTTCATGCGCTAAATTAGCAAGAGCCTTTGCCGCAGCAATCTTCATGTCTTCATTAATAACTCTTGCACGCACATCAAGCGCACCACGAAATATATAAGGAAAACAAAGAACATTATTAATCTGATTTGGATAATCGGAACGTCCTGTTGCGACAATGGCATCATGACGCACTTGCATAACCTCTTCCGGCGTAATTTCTGGATCGGGATTAGCCATAGCAAAAATGATCGGCTGGGGTGCCATGGATCTTACCATTTCAGGAGTAAGAGCACCTTTAGCAGAAACCCCAAAAAATATATCTGCACCTTCCATTGCTTCCATAAGCGTACGTTTATCTGTTTGAATAGCATGCGCAGATTTCCACTGATTCATTCCCTCTTTGCGTCCTTCATAGACCACACCCTTTGTGTCACATAATATGATATTTTCGGAACGAAAGCCCATCGCTTTAATCAATTCAATACAAGCAATCCCTGCAGAACCAGCACCATTACAGACTAACCGCGTATTTTGCATATCGCGCCCTGTTAAAGTCAAAGCATTGAGAACACCCGCAGCAACAATAATCGCTGTACCGTGTTGATCATCGTGAAAAACAGGTATATTCATCATCTCGCGTAGGCGGCTTTCAATCATAAAGCACTCTGGCGCCTTAATGTCTTCAAGATTAATTCCACCAAAAGAAGGTTCTAAATGGCGCACCAAATTGATAAAACTTTCTGTATCGTTTATATCAATTTCTAAATCAATGGAATCAATATCCGCAAAACGCTTAAACAACACTGCTTTGCCTTCCATGACCGGCTTAGAGGCAAGTGCCCCTAAGTTGCCTAACCCTAAAATAGCGGTTCCATTTGAAATAACAGCAACAAGATTACCTTTTGCTGTATAATCATAAGCTAGCGCTGGATTTTGAGCAATTGCCTTAACTGGAACTGCAACACCTGGTGAATAAGCAAGTGCTAAATCATGCTGTGTTGCCATAGACTTTGTTGCAATAATCTCAAGCTTTCCTGGTCGACCACGACTATGAAAATCTAGAGCTTCTCTTTCGCTCGCACTGTAAACAGTTTGAGACATTTTCTGATCCTGCTCGCTCTTTTTCATCTCACTTTATTTTCTCCAAAAACAGTGTAAATTTTGCTTGATAATGCGTATAGTCATTAAATTTGATTCATATATTAGAAATCGCTATTCTTGCCTTAGCAAATCTGATGATGCGTTGCAATTTAGAGATAAATAGATATTGAAGTAAACAAAAAAGAGTAAAAACTTCACTTAAAGGAAACAGGCCTCGTACAAATGGATAAAAAAAACAATCATAAAAATAATTTAATTCCACAGCCTGCCTCCCCATCTGCTTCCTCTCAAGAACGTCTTACACCTATGATGGAGCAGTACATAGAAATCAAAGCCGTCCATCATGATTCCCTTCTCTTTTACCGAATGGGGGATTTTTATGAATTATTTTTTAATGATGCGATTGAAGCTGCTCAGGCTTTAGGAATCACACTCACAACACGCGGAAAACATTTAGGACAAGATATTCCTATGTGCGGTGTTCCCGTTCATGCAGCAGATGATTATTTACAAAAACTGATTGCTTGTGGTTACCGAGTTGCTGTTTGTGAACAAATAGAAGATCCTGCTGAAGCAAAAAAACGTGGCTCAAAATCTGTTGTTCGGCGTGATGTTGTTCGCCTTGTAACCCCTGGAACGATAACAGAAGAAAAACTCCTTGATCCAACACGCGCAAATTATTTTATGACACTTTCCCGTATAAAAACTAGCGATGGAGAGGAATTTGCTCTTTCTTGGATTGATATCTCAACAGGCATATTTCGTGTAACAGAGAGCCGCCAAGAAAAACTTTTAGCAGATATTATGCGTGTGGATCCACAAGAAATCATTGTTTCTGATTCATTTTTTCATGATAAATCTCACAAGTCACTTTTTAGTGTTCTTGATCGTATCGTTTCACCTCAACCTGCTTGTCTCTTTGATGCACTCACCGCTGAACGCGATATTTGCAATTATTTTAAACTCTCAACTCTTGAAGGCGTTGCCGATTATTCACGCTGTGAACTCTCTGCAATTGTAGCTGCTATTCGTTATATCGAAAAAACACAAATCACGCATCGCCCTCCCCTCATGCAGCCTGAGCGCCAAAATGAAAGTGCAACTCTTTTTATTGATGCTGCAACCAGACTAAGCCTTGAACTTATTCGAACGACATCAGGTCAACGGGATGGAAGTTTATTAAAAGCTATTGATCGCACTGTAACAGGAGGAGGATCACGCCTTCTTATTGACCGCCTTATTGCTCCCCTCACAACTCCTTCAGCTATTGATACGCGTTTGGATTCTATCGATTTTTTTCTACATAATCCTTCTCTTGCGGAAGCGATAAAACTTATTTTAAAGGGGGGACCAGATATGCCCCGCGCCGTTTCACGTTTGGCTCTTGGACGAGGAGGTCCCCGTGATATGGCGACAATCCAGCGCGGCTTTGAAATCATTCGTGAATTGCATCAACTTCTTAATAATGAGCTTCTGCCTCAAGAAATAAGTGATGTACAACAGGTGTTCTCAAACTTACCTACAGCGTTGTACTTTCATTTAGAACAAACATTAGCTGATGATCTCCCACTCCTTAAACGTGATGGTGGTTTTATTCGTTCAAATTATCATAAAGAGCTCGATGAAATGCGTGCTTTACGTGATGAATCGCGCCGTGTCATTGCTGAACTTCAAGCGCAATATGCCCAAGAAACAGATATTAAGACTCTTAAAATAAAGCATAATAATATTCTAGGTTATTTCATTGAAGTAACCAGCACACAAGCATCTGCCCTTACAAATAATCCACAAGCTAAAGCACGTTTTATTCATCGGCAAACAATGGCAAACGCTATGCGTTTTACGACAACAGAGCTTGCTGACCTTGAAAGCCGTATTGCCCACGCTGCCAATCACGCATTGACACTTGAACTAGAGATTTTTGATATTCTCGTTCAGGAAATTACCGAACAAGTTGATTTTATTCGTAAAGCCTCTGAAGCACTTGCTATTTTAGATGTCTCTGTCGCTTTAGCATATCTTGCTGAAGAACAAGGATATTGCCGCCCTAAAATTGATCTTTCACTTACCTTTCATATTACAGCAGGACGCCATCCTGTCGTCGAGCAAGCACTCCGCAAACAAGCAGCAGAACCTTTTATTGCCAATAATTGTGATCTCTCTGTACAAGAAAATCAGCAATATGCAGCAATCTGGCTGTTGACAGGGCCTAATATGGGAGGAAAATCAACTTTTTTGCGGCAAAATGCTCTCATTGCTATTATGGCGCAAATGGGGTCCTTCGTTCCAGCAACTTCAGCACATATTGGTATCGTTGATCGCCTATTTAGTCGCGTTGGGGCTTCCGATGATCTTGCACGGGGGCGCTCAACCTTTATGATGGAAATGGTTGAAACAGCAACGATTCTCAATCATGCTAGCCATCATTCCCTTGTTATTCTTGATGAAATAGGGCGTGGGACATCAACTTTTGATGGACTTTCTATTGCTTGGGCTGCTGTTGAATATCTCCATGAAGTTAACCATTGTCGTGCTATTCTCGCTACCCATTTTCATGAAATGACTGCACTTACCGAAAAACTTGACAGACTGCATAATGTAACCATGAAAGTCAAAAATTGGGATGGTGATGTAGTTTTTCTTCATGAAATCACACCAGGAGCTGCTGACCGTTCCTATGGTGTACAAGTCGCAAAGCTTGCTGGACTTCCCCCAGCCGTTATTACACGAGCAACAGATGTACTCCATCAATTAGAACAAGGTGAAATGGCTGGAAAAGGACATAAACTCATTGATGATTTACCACTCTTTTCTCTTAAAGCAACATCTCCCGTCAATGAAGCAAGAAACAAACATTGTGTACTTCACGAAGCTTTAAAAAATATCCATCCCGATGAACTCTCCCCTAAACAAGCTTTAGAAGCAATTTACCACCTCAAACAGCTTGAAAAGAGTAACCCTTTATAGAAAACAAATGTTATTTTTTATTAAAAAGCTTTCTTAATAGGAGATAAAGTATCCCTTTTTGATATGCCACAGCACAAACTGTTGTTTACCGTATTCCCATCTCTTTTCTACACAATATATTTTGATAAGTGTAATGCATATAGAGGCAAAATCCTATGCATTATATTTCATATTTCCTTAGATCAACATTGGCCCGTATACAAAAAATTGGTCAATATCGACTATTTTTACAAGATAGTCGTTTTTTGCAAAGATTGTCATGAAATCTCCTCCACCTTGCAAATACGCAACATTTAATGAATTATGCTTTTTCACAATCAATATTATTGTTATCATAGCAACAGTTTTAGTTTAAAGCTGTCGGTGTTGGGATGCCTCCCCATTTTTCATAATAAATTCATGGATAATGGATCTCGCATTTTCTTCACATTTTAAGTTATGCTTCACATTTTAAGTTATAAAGAGCTCTTTTACTGTTTTCATATGAAACATATAATCAGATATATCACAGCAGTACTTTATTTTCATAAACATCCTTGAACTCCTTCCCGCACCTCAAAGGATAAGGATTTTCATTCGAATCAAGTCTGCAAACAGTCCAGATTCTAAGGGATTTACCTTAACTTCCTAGTCATGTAATTCACTTAAACTCAAAGTTTGATAAACAAGTCTAAGAATATTCACCACACACTAAATATATTAAGTAGGATGCCGTATATCACAGCTCTAAATGACAGTGTTTTTACGGTACAACAAGATAATGCCACCAGTACAATAAATATCTTTCATAAATATAAGAACAGGAAATCGTAATTTCGTATAAAATTGAAATATGATATGAAACGTAATCATACCATATCTATCTTTATCTGTCTTACATAGCTGCTAAAATAAGCAATCCGCAGCAGCTTTTAGTTGTATTGATAGCTTTTTAATCATACTGATCATGACTCGAAATATTCTGATAAGCTCATAAAATAATTAGCTTAGAATATCGTGTAAAAGATGCAAAAAATCAGAATACTATCTCTCTTTTATAAGACGCATCATTCATCTCATCAAATATTACGTACTGCACCCTTTGCAGCAGATGTGGTCATCGCTGCATAGGCTTTGAGAGCCTTTGAAACTTTACGCTGACGCTTCTCAATCGGTTGCCAAGCGCCTTTTCCTTTTGCTTCCATCTTAGAACGGCGCTGCTTCATCTCAACGTTATCCACCAACATATGAATTCTACGATTTGGAATATCAATTTCTATGATATCCCCCTCCTCCACCAACGCAATTTCTCCTCCTTCAGCAGCTTCTGGTGAAATATGTCCTATCGAGAGCCCTGAACTTCCCCCTGAAAAACGTCCATCCGTAACAAGTGCACAAACCTTGCCCAATCCTTTAGATTTGAGATAACTTGTTGGATAAAGCATTTCTTGCATTCCAGGTCCACCACGTGGACCTTCATAACGGATTAAAACAATTTCACCTGTTTTAATCTTATCAGTTAATATAGCTGAAACAGCTGAATCTTGGCTTTCAAAAATTCTTGCCGGACCTTTAAAAGTTAAAATTGATTGATCAACGCCTGCTGTTTTTACAATGCAGCCATCTTTTGCAAGATTTCCATAAAGAACTGCCAATCCTCCATCTTGTGAATATGCGTGTTCCCTATCGCGAATCACACCTTTTTCACGATCAAGGTCAAGGCTCTCATAGCGACAAGATTGACTAAAAGCTGTCTGTGTTGGAATACCACCAGGAGCGGCACGATAAAATGCATGAACTGTTGGCTCATTAGTTTGCTTTACATCCCAACGGTAAAGAGCTTCTTTCATTGTTTTTGCGTGAACCGTATAAGTTGATGTATCAATGAGTCCCGCCGCATCCAGTTCGCCTAAAAGCCCCATAATACCACCAGCGCGATGAACATCTTCCATATGTACATTTGCAACAGCAGGAGCAACCTTACATAAAACAGGAACACGACGTGAAAGATGATCAATATCCGTCATGGTAAAATCCACCTCACCTTCTTGCGCCGCGGCTAAAAGATGCAGTACTGTATTGGTTGATCCCCCCATGGCAATATCAACGGTCATTGCATTTTCAAAAGCCTTGCGTGAAGCAATAGAGCGCGGCAAGACTGTTTCATCATCTTTTTCATAATAACGTTTAACCAATGCAACAATCTGTTTTCCAGCTTCTTCAAAAAGCATCCGTCGATCTGCATGTGTTGCTAACATTGATCCATTTCCGGGAAGCGAAAGCCCCAATGCTTCCGTTAAGCAATTCATGGAGTTGGCTGTAAACATTCCTGAACAAGAACCACATGTAGGACAAGCAGCACGCTCCATTTCAGCCACTTCTTCTTCTGAATTCTGTTCTGAAGCTGCTGCAACCATGGCATCGACCAAATCAACCGTTAGATCTTGATCCTTCCATTTAATCTTACCTGCTTCCATAGGACCGCCTGAAACAAAGATTGTCGGAATATTCAACCGTAAAGCAGCCATTAACATACCAGGCGTAATTTTGTCACAATTAGAAATACAGACAAGTGCATCTGCACAATGTGCATTAACCATATACTCTACAGAATCAGCAATGATTTCACGTGAGGGCAACGAATAGAGCATTCCATCGTGCCCCATCGCAATTCCATCATCTACAGCAATGGTATTAAATTCTTTCGCAACACCACCGGCAACTGCTATCTGTTGTGCGACTAATTGCCCAAGATCTTTTAAATGAACATGCCCTGGTACAAATTGTGTAAAAGAATTCGCAATCGCAATAATGGGTTTACCAAAATCAGTATCTTTCATCCCTGTTGCACGCCAAAGTCCGCGGGCTCCTGCCATATTACGCCCGTGGGTTGATATTCTTGAACGGTAAGAAGGCATTATTTTTTTCCCCTCAAATAATTCCATTTTGCTTTTTGTGCTGTAACTTCATTATAAAAACAAGAGCTTTAATATTCAAAAGAGAAAAATACCTTGTACTGCGGCATTTGAAGCACAAAATTAAAAGCTCTGCATAAACTTTTTCATAAAGCCTTTGTTTTTTATTACCTGTTAATCAACATCTAATCCTTGTGCAAGTCCACGTTTGAGACAAATATCAAAACGCTTCAGTGTGACATGAACAGTTCCAGATTTTTGTATGCCAGATTTGGTTAGTATATTGCATCTATCTGTTTGCGTAATCTCTGGAATTGGAAAGAATATAAAGAAATCGTGGTAAAAATCTATTATCTCCTTACAATTCAGCTTTACACCTTTCAAACGCATTCATAAAAATATCTTTTAAATAATGATGACGCATTATCTCATGCTTTTGTTTTTACACTCTTCAATAGAGCTACTCCCCTCAGGAAGAACAAAACACACCAAACAAAATACACTTGTATAGCCTTTATGTACTCATTTTAAAGAGACATCTTTCAATGCACTCGAGCCCATTTCACGATAGCGCCTATGAATGGTATAACAGCCCCCGTGAATAATATAAATCTATAAGGGACATCTTCACACTTATGAAGAAGATAACTGACACCATCATACATTTTTCTCATCCCCAATATTGCGAACATCCTTGGTAATTAAGACAATTAACAAGAGATATTTTTATTCCTTCCTTCAAGCGTTTTTATCTACACGGCCTTCCCTGCGTGTGACATACAAGCAAGTGACTTTAATTGTTTTAATACAAGAGGATCTAAAATGAGAGAACCTTATGATATTCGGGACTCTCATTCCAGTTGTAAAAAATTAATTATGAATATAAACCAATACTTATCTCATTATAACTCACATTACACCCTTTACGAAAAAACAGATAGAATTTACAAAGAGTACAGCGTTTTCTCGTAAGGTAATCTAGTGCAGAGTTACAATTTGTAGTTCATGCTCATTGGCTCCAGCAAGAGCGATAGAACGCTCATCGGATAAAATGATAGGATAACCTGTTTCACCAAAGAGAGCCCATATCGTAATGCCTGGGGTCATCGGTGGAAGATCTGGAAAGTTTTTAGCCAGATCATCTGTACAAACTTTTTTTAAATAGGCAATCTGTCCCGCATCAGAGTAGGATGTGTTCTGAAACGACAAGTTTTGTTTGTGTTCTCCCATTTCACTGTTCCTTTACGCCTTAACTTTTATGACTCACCACTACTGACTTTAATTGGAATCTGTTTTATTTCTTTTTTTAATTTTGGTTGATACAGATTAATTGATAAAAGACCATTTTTCAACTCTGCATTTGTAACATGCATCCCTTCCGCGAGAACAAAGGTTCGCTGGAATTGTCGCGCAGCTATACCGCGATATAAATATTGATGATTTTGGTTGTCTGTTTGTTTACCATGAATAACCAATTGATTATCATCGAGTAAAATATTAAGATGGTTAATCTTAAATCCAGCAACAGCCAAAGTTATCCGGATATGATTTGCATCATCACTTTTATGCAAACGTTCAATATTATAGGCTGGGTAAGCCTCATCAGCTTTACCGATACGTTGCAATATTTTTTCTACGGTTTCAAACCCTAAAAGAAAAGGATTGGAGAAAGGCGTCACATGTGTCATTCATGAGTATCCTCTTTAAAACGGCTTTACTTGACCAAACTCTATAAAAGTGTTCGCTGCACTCCTCTCATATGGCGAGCGTGAATGATAACTTCAAGAGAGAAGATTTAAGAGAGTTCAATGCCTCAAAGTAACATAAAATTATCAAAGGTGCGAAATTTATCTAGTATATTGTATAATAAAGATGAAATTGCGGAAATATTTCGCCGTTTTTCTGTGCAACGCCCAACACCTAAGAGTGATCTTAACTATATAAATACTTTTACACTTTTAGTTGCCGTTGTGCTTTCGGCTCAAGCGACAGATGTAAGCGTTAATAAAGCGACAAAAGAATTATTTTGCCTTGCTGATCAACCGGAAAAAATGGTTGCATTAGGGGAAGAAGAAATAGCAAATCATATCCGTTCAATTGGCCTTTGGCGTGCAAAAGCACGTAATGTTTATGCGCTTTGCAACTGTTTAATTGATTATTATGGCGGTCAAGTACCCGATACGCGTGAAGCACTCATGGCCCTTCCTGGAGTGGGGCGCAAAACGGCTAATGTGGTCTTGAATGTTGCTTTTGGTCAGCCTACATTGGCAGTAGATACACATATTTTTCGCTTAAGCAATCGTCTTGGTTTGGCGCCTGGCAAAACACCAGAAATTGTTGAGAAAAAATTATTAAAGATTATACCGGTTCATTATATTCGCCATGCGCATCATTGGCTAATTTTACATGGTCGCTATATTTGTCAAGCCCGTAAACCACAATGTACGCAATGCATTATTGCCGATTTATGTAAAGCAGCCATCAAAACAAATGCAATTCCAGCACCTTTGGTTGAGCTTCAAGGCAATGGAGCGCCGATTTTTTTGTAATACGGTCTTGCTATTTTGTGTATACTAGCTTATGAAAACGTCTTTAAGAGCCGCCCGGCAGGGCATGCCGTGGCTGTTTAAATGCTTGTTCAAGCGTTGGTCCGCTTGAGTGAATAAAATGTTTGATTGAATAAATTAATGTACGGAGTAGCAAAATGCCCAAGATGAAGACCAAATCATCCGCTAAAAAGCGGTTTAAAATCACTGCGTCAGGCAAAATTAAAGTAGCAGCTGCCGGTAAGCGCCACGGCATGATTAAGCGTTCGAATAAATTTATTCGCGATGCACGTGGAACAATGGTTTTGTGTGAACAAGATGCTAAAAAAGTCATTCAGCATTATTTGCCGAATGGTATTTAAACCTTACGCTTTTGATTTTGAGGAGATTATAATATGGCTCGTGTGAAAAGAGGTGTGACAGCACACGCTAAGCACAAAAAAGTTCTTAAACAGGCTGAAGGTTTTTACGGTCGTCGTAAAAATACCATTCGTGCAGCTAAAGCAGCGGTTGATCGTTCAAAGCAATACGCTTATCGTGATCGCAAAAATAGGAAACGTACTTTCCGTGCTTTGTGGATTCAGAGAATTAATGCGGCTGTTCGCGCAGAAGGTTTAACTTATGGACGTTTTATTGATGGCTTATCAAAAGCCGGTATTGAGGTTGATCGTAAGGTTCTTTCAGATATAGCAATCCATGAGGCAGAAGCATTTTCTGCTTTAGTAGCTTCGGCAAAAAAAGCTTTAGAATATTTAAAAGATACGACACCTAATGCTTTCGAAGGCGCTGTCAAATAAGCCAGTCGTGTTCTCTTAAAGCATTCATTTATTCGAGGTCCCGTGCTGGCTATTGCGAGTGCGGGTTTTTCTTTATTAAAAAATAGGCAAAAATATGAATGATATTGAGCATCTGGAACAAGAAATTTGTTTAGCCTTAGAGGCAGCAGGTGATGAACAAGCACTTGAAGAAGTGCGTATTGCAGCATTGGGTAAAAAAGGTAGTATCTCTGAAAAATTAAAAGAATTAGGAAAAATGGATGCTGGCGAGCGCCATAAAGTTGGACCAGTTCTTAATGGATTAAAAAATCGCATTTTAGAATTATGGGCACAAAAGCGTGATCTTTTGAAAAGACAGGCAATGGATGCCCGTCTTTCTCGTGAAACAGTTGATGTTACCTTGCCTGTTCGCTCTTCACCTATAGAACGGGGACGCATTCATCCTATTTCACAAGTGATTGAGGAAATTATTGCCATTTATACAAAGTTGGGTTTTTCTCTTGCAGAGGGACCTGATATTGAAACAGATTATTATAATTTTACGGCATTGAATTTTCCTGAAGGGCATCCAGCGCGTGAAATGCATGATACCTTCTTTTTTGATGTTGATAAAATGGGAGAACGAAAATTATTGCGAACCCATACATCACCCGTACAAATTCGTACACTAGAAAAACAAAAAGCACCGATACGAATCATTATTCCTGGAAAAACTTACCGCATGGATTCGGATGCAACACATTCTCCCATGTTCCATCAGGTAGAAGGTCTTGTCATCGATAAAACCTCCACCATTGCCCATATGATGTGGCTACATGAAACCTTTTGTAAAGAATTTTTTGAAGTTCCCTCTGTAAAAATGCGTTTTCGTCCCTCTTTTTTCCCTTTTACCGAACCATCTATGGAAGTGGATATTCAATGTGATCGTTCTGGTTCAGAAGTAAAGTTCGGAGAAGGACAGGATTGGTTGGAAATTTTAGGATGCGGAATGGTGCATCCCCAGGTGTTGAAAAATGTTGGTTTAGATCCCGATGAATATCAAGGTTTTGCATGGGGCATGGGCATTGATCGTATTGCCATGTTGAAATACGGTATGCCTGATTTGCGGGCTTTTTTTGATGCTGACCTGCGTTGGTTAGACCATTATGGCTTTCGTTGCTTTGATATGCCTGCTTTTTTTCCTAATAAAAACGTGTGATCTTAGTCATCGCTTTCATGTGAGGTTTTAAAATGAAGTTTACATTGTCGTGGTTAAAAGATCACTTAGAAACAAATGCATCTTTGAATGAAATTTGTGAAAAATTAACCGCTATCGGTCTTGAGGTTGATCACGTTGATGATCGGTCTTCTTTAAAAGGTTTTATGATTGCAAAAGTTTTAATAGCAATAAAACATCCTGATGCCGATAAACTTCAAATTTTATCAGTGGATACAGGAACTGCTACACCTGTTCAAGTTGTCTGTGGAGCACCAAATGCACGAGCAGGTCTTGTAGGTGTTCTGGCACTACCAGGCACTTATATCCCAGGACTTGATGTGACATTATCTGTAGGAAAAATCCGCGGGGTTGAAAGTTTTGGGATGATGTGTTCGCAAGCGGAGCTTGAATTATCAAATGAACATGAGGGAATTATCGAACTTCCAGAAGATGCACCTATTGGAGATTCATTTGCAGCTTATGCTGGTTTAGATGATCCGATCATTGATATTGGTTTGACCCCCAATCGTTCCGATTGTACAGGTGTTCGCGGTATTGCTCGTGATCTTTCTGCCGCTGGAATGGGAAAATTAAAAGAATTATCTTTGTCAAAATTTGAGCCTTCTTTTGAAACACCTCTCGATGTTTCATTAGATTTTTCGCAAGGTTCATCATTATGTTTAGGTTTCGCTTGGCGTGAAGTACGCAATGTTCAAAATGGCGAATCACCACAGTGGATGCAACAGCGTTTGAATGCAATTGGTTTGAGACCGATTAATGCGCTTGTTGATATGACCAATTACATCAGTTTTGACCTTGGTCGTCCACTCCATGTTTTTGATGCAGATAAAATTAAAGGTAATTTGTGTGTACGTTGCGCGCGTGAGGGAGAGCAGCTTCAAGCACTGAACGGAAAAATCTATCATCTGGGCGCTAAGAATTGTGTCATTGCAGATGATGAGGGGGTTGTTTCGATTGCCGGTATCATGGGCGGTGAAAGAACGAGTTGTGATGAAACAACACATCGCGTTATTATTGAATCGGCGCTTTGGGATGCGCGAAGCATTGCACAAACAGGAAGAGCATTAGGTCTTATCAGTGATGCACGTTATCGATTTGAACGAGGTGTTGACCCGGCTTTTATAGAAACAGGACTTGAGATTGCAACAGAATTGGTCTTACGTCTTTGTGGTGGTGAAGTATCTAAAAAGAGGATCGTTGGCTATCAGCAACAAGAAATCAAACAGATCGCTTTTCCTTTTTCTGAAATTAAACGTTTAACAAATTTGGAAATAGAGCCTGAAAAAGTCATCTCTATTTTAACAAAACTTGGATTTTTTGTTGAAGGAAAAGGAGATGTTATTACGGTAAAAGTACCATCATGGCGCCCTGATATTATGAGTAAAGCCGATTTGGTGGAAGAGGTTATGAGAATTTATGGGTTAGATAAAATTAAACTTATTCCTTTGGAAAACTTTGCAGAAGGAAAAGATCAAATTTTAACATGCGCACAAATTCGTTCACGTGCTACACGTTTGGCTCTAGTGCAACGTGGTATGAAAGAAGCGGTAACATGGTCTTTTATTTCTGAAAATCAAGCTCTTGCTTTTGGAGGAGGTCAAGAAGAGCTTAAATTAGTTAATCCTATTGCTGCTGATATGTCAATGATGCGTCCTTCCCTTTTACCTAGTTTGATTATAGCGGCACAAAGAAATGCTGATCGTGGTTTTTTCGATCTTGCTTTGTTTGAAGTTTCAAGTATTTATGAGGGCGACACCCCTGATAAACAACACCGTGTTGTTAGTGGAATTCGTCGCGGAACAGAGCAATTTAAAGGGGCTGGGCGTTTTTGGAATGGAAATGCAACCGTCGTTGATGTTTTTGATGCCAAAGCAGATGCTTTAGCTATTTTAGAAGCATGCGATATGGATGTTGGGAAAGTGCAGATTGAAGTTGGAGCACCTGATTGGTATCACCCTGGTCGTTCAGGTGTCATAAAACTTGGATCAAAGATTATTCTTGGTTTTTTTGGTGTTTTTCATCCTGCTACATTAGAAAAGTTAGATGTCAGTGGACCTTTATGCGGCTTTGAAATTTTTCTAGACCGAATTCCAGAATCAAAGAAAAAAACGACCAAAAGCCGCCCTCCTTTGAAACTCTCACCTTTTCAAATGGTGCGGCGTGATTTTGCCTTTATAGCGGATAAAACTGTTGCCTCTTCTCTTATTATTCGGGCGGCAAGTGGAGCCGATAAAAAACTTATTCATTCAGTGCAGGTTTTTGATATTTTTGAAGATTTAAGCTTTGGTGAAGATAAAAAATCTGTTGCAATTGAAGTAACTATTCAGCCCATAGAACGGACTCTAACAGATGAAGATTTAGAAAAGCTTGCCTCAAAGATCGTGGATAATGTTACCAAAATGACAGGTGCATATTTACGCTACTGAGTATTCTCATTTTTTATGAGATATTTTACATGAAGTGGGAGCATTTTTGAGTGCTCCCTTTTTGTTTGGCATTCAAGAGCTATAGAACTTCTTGAAAGGGAACCTCCTTACCAAAACAAGCTGCTTAAATCATCAATTTTTTCAATATGAAAAAACTGTTTTTAAACATCTTGAAAAGTTATTTTTTCTCTTAATCCTTCATTGCAAATGTAAAAGATAACTGCTATTGCTAAATGATAATGCAAATTATTTGCAATAAAAAGAAGGCATATAAAGGAAAGAGAGAATCAATGAACGTAAGAACGTTTTTCACCATAGTTTTTGGAAGTGTTATTTTTTTTACACCCAATTTTGCTTTGTGTGCTGGTAAATTTAAAGCTGTTACGACATTCACTATCATTGCTGATATGGCACGCAATGTAGCAGGTGATGCCGCTGATGTTGAATCCATTACAAAACCAGGTGCGGAAATTCATGAATACCAACCCACCCCACGCGATCTTATGCGTGCTCAGGGAGCTAACCTTGTATTGTGGAATGGTTTAGAGTTAGAGCTTTGGTTTGAAAAGTTTTTTCAAAATATCAAGGATGTTCCAAGTGTTGTTGTTTCAAAAGGTATTATACCCATTAAAATTGGTGAGGGACCCTTTAGCGGTAAACCCAATCCTCATGCGTGGATGTCACCGACCTCTGCTTTGATTTACGTTGATAATATTCGCGATGCTTTTGTAAAATATGATCCTGAACATGCTGAAATTTATAAACAGAATGCTGAAATTTATAAACAGAAAATTCGTGCAACGATTGATCCAATTAGGGCTGAATTAGAAGCTGTACCGCAAGATAAACGTTGGCTTGTGACCAGTGAGGGGGCTTTTAGCTATTTGGCGCGTGATTTTGATCTAAAAGAACTTTATTTATGGCCCATCAATGCTGACCAACAAGGAACACCACAGCAGGTCAAGCATGTTATCGATATGGTTCGCAAATACAATATTCATGCAGTTTTTTCTGAAAGCACTATTTCCCCTGCGCCTGCCAAGCAGGTTGCCAGAGAAACAGGGGCTAAATACGGTGGTGTTCTTTATGTTGATTCTTTAAGTGAGAAAAATGGTGAGGTACCCACTTATATTGATTTATTACGTGTCACGAGTGGACGTATTAGCAATGCTTTAGTAGAGGGAGTAAAAAACCAATGACGGAATGTGGAATTTTTGCCCAAGGAGTAACGGTAACATATCGTAATGGACATACAGCTTTACGCGAAGTGAATTTTGAAAGTCCAAAGGGTTCTATTACGGCATTGGTTGGTGTTAATGGATCCGGTAAGTCAACGTTATTTAAAGCGATTATGGGGTTTGTACGCCCCTCAAAGGGAAAAATTCGTATGTTTGATTTGCCCGTTGATATAGCTTTGAAAAAAAATCTTATTGCTTATGTTCCTCAAAGTGAAGATGTTGATTGGAATTTTCCTGTCTTGGTTGAAGATGTTGTATTGATGGGGCGGTATGGTCATATGAATTTCTTTCGCTATGCCCGTACACAAGATTATGAAGCCGTTCGTATTGCCTTAGAACGCGTTGATATGTTGGCTTTTGCCAAGCGCCAAATTGGAGAACTTTCTGGTGGACAGAAAAAGCGTGTTTTTCTAGCGCGCGCTCTTGCACAGAAAGCAAAAGCTATTTTATTAGATGAGCCGTTTACAGGGGTTGACGTTACAACAGAAGATAAAATCATTGCTTTGTTACAAGATCTCCGTAAAGAAGGAGCAGTGATCTTGGTTTCAACTCACAATTTGGGTTCTGTTCGCGAATTTTGTGATCATACAGTTTTAATAAAAGGTACTGTTTTAGCTTCTGGGTTAACAGAAAAAATCTTTACAAAGGAAAATCTGGAGAAAACTTTTGGAGGGTCTTTGCACCACCATATTTTTGATCTTCAAACCACAAAAAAAAATGATGTTTTCATGGGAAGAAAGCAGTCTGCAGTTTGTGAAGATATTGAAAGAGTGGAGCACGTTGCATGATTTCTTGGTTGCTTGAGCCACTGAGCTATCAATATATGGTGAATGCAATGTGGGTTTCTGGGTTAGTTGGGTGTGTTTGTGCCTTTCTTTCAGCTTTTTTGATGTTAAAAGGTTGGTCATTGATTGGTGATGCACTTTCCCATTCGATTGTTCCTGGTGTAGCAGGAGCTTACCTTTTAGGGTTACCTTTTTCACTCGGCGCTTTTTTTTCTGGTGGTCTTGCAGCAGCAGCAATGCTCTTTTTTAACCACCGGACAAAGCTTAAAGAAGATACCATTATTGGGCTCATTTTTTCTTCCTTTTTTGCCTTTGGGTTGTTTCTCAAATCATTAAAACCAATGGCTGTTAATATTGATACGATTGTTTTGGGAAATATTTTAGCAGTGAGTTCAACAGATATTCTACAATTGGCTTTTATCGGCTTTGTTTCGTTGCTTATATTGCTTTTGAAATGGAAAGATCTTCTTGTGTCATTATTTGATGAAACGCATGCGCATGCCATTGGATTAAACGTAAAATTTTTAAAGATTCTCTTTTTCACATTGCTTGCCGCTTGTACTGTTGCTGCGATGCAAACCGTTGGAGCATTCTTAGTCATTTGTCTTGTTGTGACACCTGGGGCAACGGCCTATCTTTTAAGTGATCGTTTCGTGAACATCTTGGTTATTGCAGTTGTAATTGGAACCTTCACAAGTGTCTTGGGTGTTTATGTGAGTTATTTTTTGAATGCACAAACAGGGGGGGTTGTAGTGCTTTTTCAAGCATCTTTATTTGTTTTGGCTTTTATTTTTGCTCCTAAACATGGGTTTATTGCTGCGCGCTTACGCATAAATGCGGCAAAAAAGGGTGTAATATTATCATGATTGATCAATTACTGCTTCCGTTTCAGTTTTCTTTTATGCTTAAGGGTATGCTTATTGTCATGATTCTTTCTATTCCCATGGCGATGCTTTCCTGTTTTCTTATTTTGAAAGGATGGGCGCTGTTAGGCGATGCCATTTCTCATGCAGTTTTTCCAGGTGTTGTTGTTGGTTATATGACAACACCATGGGTAATCGCATTTTTAACTTCTTTGCCATTTGCTTGGTTTCAGCATATGCGTCCAGAGAATATTACAATGACTTTGATTACTTGCGGTGCTTTTGTTGCAGGAATGGTGTGTGCACTATTAACGGGTTTTTTAGGGAGCAATAGCCGTATCAAACAGGACACGGTGATGGGTGTGGTCTTTTCTTCAATGTTTGGTTTGGGGCTTGTTTTAGCCACGTCTATTTATAGTAGCTTAGATTTGAATCATATTCTATTTGGTAATCTCTTGGGTGTTAACTGGCTTGATATAACGCAGACGGCAATCATTTCCGCTGTTGTCACTTTTATTTTAGCAGCAAAATGGCGCGACTTTATGCTGTATATTTTTGACACAGTTCAAGGACGTGCAATGGGGTTACCAATATCTCTACTCCACTATACCCTGCTAACGATGATTTCTCTTACAATTGTTGCAGCTTTGAAAGCTGTAGGTATCGTACTCGTTATTTCTTTACTGATAGCACCAGGAGCAATTGCCTATCTTGTCACAAAGCGGTTTTCTTTTATGTTAATGATCGCGATACTTGTTGCAGCTTTTTCTGGTTTTTTAGGGATTTATCTCAGCTTATTTATCGGCTCTGATTCTGCTTCCACAATTGTGTTGATCTTGACGTTGATTTTTATGGCTATTTTCATGATGATTTTCTTTCGTCGAAACACAGTTCAAGAGACTTGAAAGTGTTAAAATTCATGCATATCAGCCATGCATTTTTATATATTGTTTCTCATTTTTATTTTAATTAGAGTCCGGGGTGCTAGGTTATTTTTCCTCCTAATATCTAGCAGGTGAATGCAGTAAATTTTCTCCCCCCCCAAAACTGCATTCTTAATTAAGAGGCTGCATTGATTTCTTCTGCAGCCTTTTTATTTTTTTGTTTTTCTAAAATCTCTCCTCTTTTCTTGAAATCATTTAAAATGATTATAATATTGTGTAAGCTATTCGGTATTTTCAAGGAACTTATAACAGCAAAGACACTTACACATGAAGGGATAGAGCGTAATTGTGCACTCAGACATGTAAACAGAAAAAAACAGATACAATGTTTTTGTATAGGGTTTTGCGTAGAGGAAAATAGTACGAGAAAATGAAAAAAGATTTGAAGATATCGCACCCTTTACGTATCTGCTATTATATAGCAGGGTGGGCGATGGTTATATTAGGTATTATCGGTGTCGTATTACCTATTATGCCAACTGTGCCTTTTTTATTGGTTGCCTCATGGTGTTTTACGCGTTCTTCTCCACGTTTTCATCAATGGTTGAATAATCATCGTATTTTGGGTCCCCCTATTAAGCGATGGGAAGAAAAAAAAGCAATCTCTCCATTTGTTAAAGTTTTTGCAATGATGAGTATGACAGGAGGATTTTTATCCTTTTTTGTAATGCTACACCCTCCTTTGTGGATTTCTTTACTTGTTGCGGTTATATTATTGCTGATTGCCATTTATATTGTAACACGTCCATCTTCCTAATGATAAAAAAGGCTTTATGGGATACTCTTTTTAGCTTCGGCTTATTTGTAAAAACTATGAGAACTTTTAAGTTTTGAATATAAGCTCTCCATTTCCAAAATGCATATGAAATAGCAAGCTTTTTGAACGCAATTAATTAATAATATGTTTGTGAAATAATTTTTATGAACAAAGAAAATTGTTTATGAACACTCAAAATGTTCTCTCTTGGTAAACAATGATAAATCACATTCATGGAAGAGAGTCTTTATTTCTGTAAAGCATGTTTGTATGAATCTCTACATATACATCATTAAAAAGTCATTGATATGATAGTCATTTCTTTCTAAAAGACATTTCGTTTTTTTCATATTTCTTAATGAGGATATAATACAAAGCTTACTAAACACCATCATTTTTATACTTATACAGTTAAGAAGCCGGTCTATTATATCAATCTTTAATGTTACATCTGTTATTAACTTAATAATAATTCATAAGAAACAACAGAGTTTTTCAAATGGTTTTATATATACACGCATTCTTATTATAATATGCGAATAAATAATTTTTCTGTCTTTGTATAAAGCTTATTCGAAATAAAAATATTATTGCATTCTTTGTTTTTTAATGAAGTCATGCCCCTCAAGTAAAACAAAAGGTCTCCCAAATCATGTTATTTACACATTTATTTTTAATGAAACATTTCTCAACGCTTTACTCATTTCATAATAGCAGACTATACATGGATAAAGTAAAATCTCCTGTAACATGTATAAAATCTATTTGAGCACCATCATCCTTGCCTTGCAAAATACACACCGACAGTCACCATGCTATTTGTCATCCTCCAATGTTGCCTTAGTAATTCCTAATGCTACAATTATAGCTTGTCATCTGGTTTTGTATATTTTGACACTAAATTTTGTACCAATTTATTTTTTTCAAAGAGTTTAAAGATGTTCTCAAAGGGTTTTGAAAGCCTTTTCTCATTTTTACTTATGGAAACGCACTTTTTTCTGATTTTCGGTAATTTTTGCAATTTTAGGTGTCAAAATCTATTTTGATAAAACGCGCATTTAATGGTCAAAATTGTACATAAAAACAACAAATTACCACGTATTCCTACTTAATCCAACCTCTTCCTACTTAGTATAAAACCTACTGTCAAACTACAACAATAACCCTTAGAACTTGAAAACCTTCATACATGCAAGGAGATGAGTGTGCTTGATTTAACAGGGTTAAAATGAGAAAATCTCCTTGGCTAAACTTCCTTGGCACGTTAAGTGTTTTTTTAATGCGTCGTAAATACTTTTAAGTCTTATCTATCGCGCCTTATGTAAGTGAAGCGTATGCGTGGTAGGCCAAGTAGAATCTGCTCAAAAACAGCCGAACTGTTTACAGACCAGCAAAGGTTAAGAATCCTCATCCTTAGGGTAGAACAAAAATCAATCTTATAAACAATATGATGAGTCAATATACTTGTTTTAAAGAACTGGAAACTATGTCTTTATAGGTCTAGCAATTCGCTTTTTATTACCAAAAAAATTGAGATAACGTTGTACTTCTTTTGAATCACCAATCGTTTTTTCAGGATTATCTGAAAGTTTTACAGCTGGTCGACCATTGGCATAGGTCACCTTACAAACAAGGGAAAGAGCATCAAGAGTTTTGATTTCCTGAGGTGCACAGCCTGTAAAATCATTGGTAAGATCCGTGCCCCATCCAAAACTCATGCGCACTCTACCATGGAAATGATGATAGGTTTTTTCAATTGTATTGACATCAAGAGCATCAGAAAAAATTAAAAGTTTTTTGCGTGGATCTTTTCCTTTTTCTTTCCACCATTGAATAATACGTTCGCCACCTTCAATAGGGGGCGCACTATCGGGTCTGAAACCCGTCCAATCAGCAACCCAATCTGGTGCATTGCGTAAAAATTCTTCTGTACCAAAGGTATCAGGTAAAACAATGAGAAGATTTCCACCATAATAACGATTCCAATCTTGCAAGACTTGATACGGAGCTCTGCGTAATTCATCATCGTTGTTGCTGAGAGCCGCAATAACCATAGGCAATTCGTGTGCATTGGTTCCAAGAGCTTCTAAATCCGTATCCATGGCAAGAAGAACATTAGAAGTTCCAGTAAAAGAATGACCAATGCCTTCTTTTAATGCTTCCACACACCAGCGCTGCCATAAAAAAGAATGGCGGCGCCTTGTCCCAAAGTCAGATATTTTAATATCAGGCAATTTTTTGAGACGTTCAACTTTACTCCACATTTTTGCTTTAGCACGCGCATAAAGTACATCAAGAGCAAAACGATCTAGTTTTTTGAGAGCAGCACGTGAACGTAATTCACTAATAATAGCAAGGGCAGGAATTTCCCACATGGAACTATGGGCCCAGGGTCCATGAAAATGAAGGATATATTGGCCATCTTTGCGGGTGAGTTCATATTCTGGGAGTTGAAAATTCTCAAGCCACTGAAGAAAATCCGGTTCAAAAATTTGTTTGCGTCCATAAAATGTATTACCAGCAAGCCAGATCATTTCTTTTTTTGTAAAGCGCAAACTAAGAGCATGATCAAGTTGAGCACGTAATTCACTCTCATCAATATCATCGGCAAGACGTATTGTTTTAGAGCGACTTATGAGGGAAAAAGTAACATTAACATTAGGGTATAACCCCCAAATCATCTGCACCATAAGAAGCTTATAAAAATCCGTATCAAGAAGTGACCGAATAATGGGATCAAGCTTCCAAGTGTGATTGTAAACACGTCTAGCAATATCCGGATGATTCATAACCTTTTTCTTTCATTTTCATAAAATCTAAAATATTATGCACCAACACGGCTAATATAGACGGTGCAATATAACAACTCTACAGTTTTGGGCAAGAATAAAAAGCCTGCTCTCTTTTTTCATCTTTAAGATTTGACAATACGCATAATTTCATGCTGACCTGTTTTTTGTAACTTTATCCCTATATGAACTTCGGTATATTCTTTGCTATTAACATAGAGCATATTTTTAGGTCCCCATTTTACTTTAATGCGATAAACGGCATCATAAAACTTCATTGTTGCTTCATATTTTGGCCAAATAGAGGGTAAATGTGGCTGCAAAAACAATAGGTCTCCCTGACGCTGTATTCCAAGAATAGCTTGTGTTGCGGCGCGATAAAACCAACCGGCTGAACCTGTATACCAAGTCCAACCGCCTTGACCACATCGTGGTTCAACAGCATAAATATCTGCGGCCATCACATAAGGTTCAACACGATAAATTTCAGGATCTTGTCCATGGGTAATTGGGTTTATCATAGAAAATAAAGCATAAGCTTTATCGTTTTGTTCCATTTCAGCCAACGCAAAAATACTCCAAATGGCACCATGCGTGTATTGACCACCATTTTCTCGAATTCCTGGAGGATAACCTTTTATATAACCAGGCTCGAGCGTACTTTTATCAAAAGGCGGCCAAAAAAGGCGAATGAGTCCGCCTTTTTTATCATAGAGCTGTTCCAACATTGATTTCATCGCTTGTTTTTGACGTTCAGGCGATGCCATTTGAGAAATGACAGCCCAAGATTGAGCAATGGTATCAATTTGACATTCATCATTGATTTTAGAGCCAAGAGGTGTTCCATCATCAAAATAACCACGTCGATACCAAGCACCATCCCAACCGTTTTTCTCTAGGGATTTTGTTAAATGTTCAAGGTACGTACTCCATATTTGCATATGGCTATTATCACCACGTTTTTGGGCTAAAGAGATAAATGCTTGTAATGTGTACCCAAGAAACCATCCTAACCAAATGCTTTCGCCTTTTCCTTCCACACCAACCAAATTCATACCATCATTCCAATCCCCACCTAAAATAAGAGGGAGACCATGTGGTCCGCAGCGTTTAATGGCAAGGTCTAAAGCTAAAGCACAATGTTCATAAACTGTTGCAACCTTTGAGGATTGGGTGGGTTGAAAATAAGCATCCTGTTGCCCACTTTTGAGAACATCACCTTCAATAAAAGGAATGAGCGTATCAAGAAAAGCGTCATCACCAGTGGTAGTGACATAAAGAGCTGTTGCATATGCAAGCCAAACGATATCATCAGAAATGTATGTACGAACACCAGCATTTGTGTCAGGCAACCACCAATGTTGCACATCACCTTCAAGAAATTGGTGCGCTGCTGCATTTAACAATTGTTCACGTGCTAATTGTGGTTCCAGCAATAACAAAGACAAGCTATCTTGTAACTGGTCACGAAAACCAAATGCACCACTCGCTTGGTAAAAGCCTGCGCGTGCCATGATGCGGCATGCGTAGATTTGATAAGGAAGCCAATGGTTGACCATAAGATTAAAAGAAGCATCAGGTGTTTTGACTTGGAAAGGAGAAACAAAATCACTCCATTGCTGTTTTTGTTTTGTGAGCTGAATTTCAAAATCACTTGCACGTACTTGATTGAGTAATTTTTCAGCTTCTTGCCTATTTTCAGCACTACCAAGATAGAATATGATTTCTTTTGTTTGCCCTGGTTGAAGATCAATATCATAAGCGAATGCTGAACAAGGATCACATCCTGCTTCAATGGTATTCGAAAGAGCACCGGCTTTACGGATCGCATTTGGACGTGTTACGGTTCCCGTTGCACCAATAAATTCAGCGCGATTGGTCGTAGTGCTGGTTGGCATTTCGGATGCTGATAAAAATGTAACTTGTTGAGATTTCTCGATGTGATAGGGATTTTGAATAAAATGTGCACCCCATCTGTCCTCATAAGAGGAAACAATAAAGGGGGCATATTTTGTACGGACATTTCCCAAAACCCATTCAACATAATTATAAAGGCGTAAACTGCGTGGTTTTTTCCCTTCATTCGTAAGGATAAGACGTGAAAAGCGAATAGGTTTTTCGGGATCAAGTGTATGAGTCAGTTCTAATGCGATTTCTGAATGTGTTGATTTAAAAGTTGAGAATCCAAACCCATGACAAGCCTCATAGACAATATTTTCGTCACATTCAACAGTAGAAACGGGTGAGAAACGTTTTAAAGACTGGCGATCAACCAGATAAAGAGCTTCTCCTGGTCGGTTAGACGTTGGATCATTCGCCCAAGGAGTTAGTTGATAATCGCGGCTATTGTTAGCCCAAGTAAAAATTGCACCTTCAGCAGAGACATGAAAACCAAATCTGTGATTAGCAATGACATTAATCCACGGATGCGGTGTAGTGGTACGTCCATGAAGACGTATTACATAATGATTGTGCTGATTAAAACCACCGTAACCATTCCAATATCTTAGATCTTCTCCATTTGGGAGAAAAGAGGATGGTTTTTGTTGGCTAATAAGACCAATGGAAGAAAAAAGATTTTGTTCAGTTTGTGTTGTAAATTGCTGTCCTTCGTTATATCTTGGCAAGTTTAATTGATCATAAGATTCTTGATAATTTTTACGAACTGTGAGATTAAAATCATTCTCATCAAGTCGTTTAAGTTGTTCAGATAAAGAGCCATTTTGGGCATCAAGAACGATACGCGCTGATGCAAGAAGCGTTTTAAAACTATTTTCACTCATTTGATCGCGTCGAAGCATGAAAATATGTTGGCGTTCATCTGCTTTTTGCGTGTGGTGATAATAAGATTCACAGACCCACTCAAGAGCGCGTTGTGTATTTTGTATGTAGGAAAATGTTTGTTCATTAAGAATGACCAAATCAACAATGAGTCCGCGCATACGCCAATATTCATGTGCTTTAAGGAGCTCGCGCAGTACAGTTATATTTCCCTCGTTATTTAATCTAAGAAGACAGAGTGGATTGTCTCCTGAGATAGACATAGGCCAAAGATTAGACTGTTTTCCTATCGTTTTTGCTAATATTTCAGAAGGAAGACGCCACGTTCTTTCTGGATAAATAAGCGGTGTTGCATATTTTTGATAGATAATAGCTTCTTTAAGCTGGGTTCCGCTCTGATACAGTGCGACTTGTGAGCGCGTCCATGCCATTGAAAGTTCTTTTTGAAACATATCAGGTTGTCGATAATGTTTAATATGATTATTTAGCGCTTCTTTTGTATGAGCAGCAAAAGTCCAAAAAATAAGTTCTGCTTTTTCATGGGCTGAAATTTTTATACGGCATCGCAATGACATAACAGGGTCAAGAACACAACCTTGACTATTACTGAAACGAGCATTTTGGTCAAATGCAGTGGGCCGATGAATGGATCGCCCCCGACCAATAAACAGAGAGCGATCTGTTTCAGCTTCTGTCTCTTGGAGAATATCTGTTGTACTAGAAACAAAATGGGCAACATAGATTTCAGGATCACTAGGCGAGCGTTTGCGCCTTTTGGCAAAAATTGTTTTACCTTCTTCAGTAATTTCTGTCTCTATAAACATACGGGAAAAAACAGGATGAACTTGGTCTGTATCCATCGTTGCAAGCGCTAATTCACCATAAGAAGTCACTTCAATGAGTCGGTCTTTATTTGTCGTATTCATCAATTGAATACGTCTCCCTTCGCCACATCCTTCAGATGTAATAAGACATTCAAGTGTTGATTTAATACCATCAACCATTTTTGTATATTCAGCCTTTTCATCTGTAAAAATGCTGACAGCTTCTTCTTCAATAACACGTGTTGGCTCACCAGTAACAGACCACCACCGTCCACTATGCGTATCACGTAAGAAGAATAAAGTACCTTGTTGATCTTCTGTTGCATCAGGAATAAAGCGCGTAATCGCATAATCGTGCCAACGGCTGTAACCAGAACCATTCGCTGTTAACATGGTAGAATAAAAGCCATTAGACAAAAGTAAAGTTGCTCGTGGTTTGAGTAACGGGTTTGTAATAATGCGCAAAGGGGCTGCGTCAAATGCTTGAGACTTATTGCGCATACGATTAACAGCTTTGGTATGAATAATAGGAATGAGATGAGGCGCTCTTTCCTGTAAGAGCAATTGTGTTGCTTCAATAACGGGATCACGGTGAAAACGATCACGCATTCGCCCTTGAAAAATAACATTGTTAAGAGCAAGAATAGACATACCATGATGGTGCGCATAATAATTGCGTACAATGGCGTATTTTTCCCCTGTTTTCACGCGTGTTGGAGTAAAATCAACAGAGTCATAATAACCATATGTTCCTAAAGCTCCAAGATCACGGAGTCGTTTTAAATTAGCGACAGCGCAAGCAGGAGCATATTGTGCCGCTAGAAGGCTGGCATAGGGAGCAATGACAGCATTGCGTGAAAGACCACGTTGGAGTCCGAGGTTTGGAACACCAAAATGAGCGTATTGGTAATTCATTAAATGATCGCGAGCATTAAATGCGGCTTCTGAAATACCCCATGGCAATTCCCGTTTATGGGCATATTGTATTTGACAACGAATAATCAATCGATTTGTTTGATCTAAGAGAGACCCTAAAGGTTCATGCATTACGAGAGATGGCATAAGATATTCGAACATTGATCCAGACCATGATAGGAGTGCACCTTTCCCACCTATGGGTACGAGAAGTCGACCAAGACGAAACCAATGTTTAAGTTTTATATCTCCTTTTGCGATGGCAAAAAAGCTTGCAAGACGTGCTTCTGAAGCAAGTAGGTCATAACAATTTTCATCGAGTTTGTTTTCTTGAACACGATATCCAATGGATAAGAGATGCCGTTTAGGCTGTTCTAAAAAGTCAAATTTCATATCAAAGGCTATTTGCCGTGCCATTATAGCCAGCCTGTTTAGGTTTTTACGTAATTTTTCAGTATCACAATGAGCAGTCGCATCATGATGATGAGCGTTACAGGTGTCGATAAGGCATTTAGCCCAAGAAAGCGCACGAGCAGATTCTATCGTTTGAATTTTGTGGTCAAGTTCACCGACTAAGTGCACAATATCGTGGGCTGCAAGTGAAAGATCTATGATGTGAGAAGGGACCGTATTTTCTTGTTCTAAAAAAGTGAAGACAGAGTCATGAAAACGAGTGATGTTTTCTTCGATTTTTTGGCGTAAAGAGCGTAAACTGGGTTGATGATCTGGAACTTCTCTGACAGTTTCTTCAAGAATAGCAAGAACATCCGATAAGCCTTCTCGATCACTTTGGAAAAAAAGAGGCGGTTTTTCAGCCCATTCACTTAAAGCAGAAGAGAGTGTTACCAAATGACCGGCAAGATTTCCTGAATCAACGGTTGATACATAAGTAGGCAAAAGAGGCCTGAGTGTCTCCGTTTCATACCAATTATAGAGATGACCACGAAACTTTTCCATTTTTGTAAGAGAGCGTAATGTACATTCAATACGGGTGATGGTCTCTTCAAAACCAATCCAGCCAAAATCACGTGCTGCAATAATAGAAAGGAGATAAACGCCAATATTCGTAGGCGATGTACGTTGAGCAACAAGAGGTTCAGGATCTTCTTGAAAATTATCGGGAGGCAGATGGTTGTTTTGTGCATTGACAAAGGTTGTATAATAAAGCCATGTCCGCCGTGCAATAGAGCGAAGTTTTTTTTCATCTTTTGAAGAAAGATCAAGGCTATCTTGAAAGGTTGAAGGTTGACTCACAATCCAAGCAATAAAGGGTGAAAAAAACCATGCTATCCCAAAAGGCAAAGCAACCAAGCTTGCAAAACTATCAGAAAAAAGAGGGAGTGCTATAGTAAGAATACCAATAAGCGATGCTGGTGCCATTGTAAAAACATAGACACGCAAACTATTGGGCATTGATTTTGTTGCGGCAGAAGTTTTCCATTCAAGAAGATGCTGGTTTGAAATCGTCATACGATAGAGTGTACGAATAATCGCATCGGTCATAAAATACGCCGAATGAGCAAGAAACGTCGTTTTAAGAAATATATCAGCGCTTGTAAGAGCAATTTTGTTCCAAATTAATTGAAAATGTCCACGCAAAGAATGATCTATATTGGATGAGACAAGCGTTTTTAATACACATAGAATGGGTGAAATGAAGGAGCTAAACAACAAGAATAGTTGCCAGACGATTGCACTCTTTAAAGACAAAAAAGCCCATCCTGCAAATGCTGCGATTAACCACATAAGTGGAGTGAGAGAACGACGTAAATTATCCTGCATTTTCCAACGCGTCACGGAACTTATTTGACGGTGGGAAAAAAGATAAGGCAAAAGCTGCCAATCACCGCGGACCCAACGATGATAACGCATAACATCAATATTGTAAGCGGTTGGATAGTCTTCAATGACTTCTATGCTACTTACCAGAGCAGTACGAGCATAACCTCCTTCTAAGAGATCATGACTAAGAGTAGTATTTTCTTTAATTTTGCCATCAAGCGCTTGTTCAAATGCATCAATATTATAAAGACCTTTACCGATAAAGGTGCCTTCTCCTAAAAGATCTTGATAAGTATCAGAAACAGCAAAAACATAAGGATCAATGCCACGGTTTATAGAAAAAACCCGTTGGAGAATTGATGTTTTTTTTCCTGTTGTAAGAGAAGGAATAATGCGTGGTTGTAAAATGCTATAGCCCTTTACAACCTTTCCACTTTGTAGATCAAAAACGGGATGATTGAGTGGATGGTTAAGCTTTCCAACAAGTTTCGCGACGCTCTCTGGAGTAAGACGTGTATCACAATCCAGCGTCATAACAAAACGGCAATCCATAGGAAGACGTGGATTGGGAGGATAAAAGCTTGTATTTTTATCGCCTCTTAAGAGTCGATTAAGTTCATGAAGTTTTCCTCGCTTTCGTTCCCATCCCATCCAACATTTTTCGCTTGTATTATAAAGGCGTCGGCGATGTAAAAGGAAAAAAAGCGGAAGTTCATCACGATGATAACGATTATTGAGTTTATCAATATTCTTTTGCGCATAGTGCAATAAATCAAGATCATCTTGCGTTTCTCTCAATGGAGCATCCACCCAATCTGTAATGAGTGCAAAATGAATGGCACCTTTAGGATTGGAAAGATAGTGCACTTCAAGATTGCGCACTTGTTCATCAATATCATCGCGTGATGTCATCAAAGTAGGTACAACAACCATTATCCGTGCATGTTTTGGAATACCTTCTTTATATTCATAACCAATGAGTTGTCTTGATGGGACAAACCACGAAACAACAGTATTAAATAAAGCAAAAGCAGCATCGATAGCAGGAAAAAGCGCCAATACAGTAAAGCAAAAAGACATCCATTGTGTCATGCCAGATAGCTGTAAAAGGGCGTAAATTACAAGCAAAAGAGCAAGCGTCAGAAAAGAGACAGGAATGGCGATGACTCTCAATTTTGAGCAACAGGAAGCGCGTGTCCATTTTATGAGAAAGGGCGGAATATATCCACAAGCCTTTTCAAATATACCACAACCATCATCAACAAGGTACCACCCCACACAAGAATGATGAGGCATATCTTTAGAAGTGGAATTTGCCATTTCTACAACTTTATGTGCAACTTCCAGTTCACTAAGAGGCGAAAAGCGAGAAACTTTTTCAATGACTTGTCGATAAATATTGCGTGAGTGAGCATCAATTTCAGAAAAATCACTATTTTTACGCAAAATAGAATCGACACAACTCACTGTTTCAAACCATGCTGTCCAATCAACATCATCTATAGCTTTAAGAGCACGGATAATATTACCCATGGTCACACCATCTGCTGCTTGTCGGGTATGTTCATCGGCTGTTGCAATCTCTAAGCTACTGCCTTGGCTTTTCAATTGCTTTTCAAGCCAAGTTAATGCTACGGTTGAATCGACAGATGCACTGCGCAGGCGATAGAATAAATGTGCTGAAAAAGTTGGATCAACAATAAATGATTTATACTGCGTAAAAAGAGAGTGTAGATTTGTTTTATTTTTTACAAGAGAAATTTTATCTGCAACTTGACTAGCAAGATGGCGCATATGTCGTGCTTTTTCGATACGTACTGAAAGACGACGGACATTTTCAATGAGCAGCATTTGCATAACTGAAGGAAGAGCCCACAATTCACCAATTGTGAGCGCACAAACTTCTTGAAATCCGTTGGTCATAGCAGTGAGTGTTTCTTGTGAAAAGCTGCTATCGGTATGCGCAATATAAAGCCAAGTTAAAGCAAAAATTCGTGGTATTCCGGCTTTGTGTGTAGAAAGAGGAAGTTGCTTTATGAAGGACTTGGGTAGATTACAACGTAGCTTTTGTATGGTTTTATCAATGGTGTAATGATTATCAATGAGCCATTGAGCAGATGGTGCGATAGTTTCATCATTTCGAGCAGCAAAATCACTGGTATGAAAGGCATGAAGAATAAGTTTAGCATTTTCATTCAATCTCTTGCGAAAATCTCCTACTCCTTCATATTCAGGGAGTAAAATTTCTTTACCAGAAGCTATATCATGCCCTAAGTTATAAAGATCTTCCTGTACCTTATAAATTGCACGAAGAGGAAAATCCGTATTAATAAAATGATCTTTTTTCTCTTTTTGAGAAAAAAAGCACTTTATGAAAGGTATTATGCACGTCATAGTGTCCCATTGTTATTCAATTACATCGTTTTTTATTTAAATTTTAAGCATTTTATCTGAATAGTGAACCGTTGTTAGATAAAAAACAAACTTTTTGTTTTTATTTGCAAGCATTTATAATTTTTGTTTCAATAATTTAAAAATAAGCAGACAATTTTTTTAGAAAATAAAAAGGTCACTCCTAATGAGTGACCTTAATAATAAAACCAACTTTAATGATTGATGATTAATCTTGTTCTTGTTTTTTCAAAGCTGCACCCAAAATATCACCAAGAGAAGCACCTGAATCTGTAGAACCATATTGTGCAACAGCTTCTTTTTCTTCTGCAATTTCTAAAGCTTTAATCGATACTGAAATTTTACGTGTTTTTTTATCAAATGCTGTGATGCGAGCATCAACCTTTTGCCCAATTGCGAAACGCTCAGGACGTTGCTCATCACGATCACGCGCAAGATCAGCACGCCGAATGGTTGTCTCAAGGTTGTGGTCAATCAATTTCACACCAATGTCATTGTCGTTAACAGCAATCACTTCGCATGTTACAACTGCACCTTTTCGCAATTCGCCAGAAGCAGCAGCTTCTCCAACTTTATCACTGGAAAGCTGCTTAATTCCAAGAGAAATGCGCTCTTTTTCAATATCAACATCAAGGACCACAGCTTTAACGATATCGCCTTTATTGTAAGTATCAATAACTTGTTCACCAGGACGATTCCAATCAAGATCAGACAAATGAACCATACCGTCAACATCGCCTTCAAGCCCAATAAACAGACCAAATTCTGTTTTATTTTTGACCTCTCCTTCAATTTGCGAATTGACAGGAAATTTATTGGCAAAAGCTTCCCATGGATTTTCAAATGTTTGCTTTAAGCCAAGAGAAATACGCCGTTTAGAAGGATCAATCTCAAGAACAACCACTTCTACTTCTTGTGATGTAGACAGAATTTTTCCAGGATGAACATTTTTCTTTGTCCAGCTCATTTCAGAAACATGGATCAGCCCTTCAATTCCTGGTTCAATTTCAACAAAACCACCGTAATCAGTAATGTTGGTAACAGCACCCGTAATTTTTTTACCAATCGGATACCGGACACTGATGCTTTCCCAAGGATCACTTTCAAGCTGTTTCATTCCAAGAGAAATACGGTGCGTATCTTGATTAATGCGAATAATCTGCACTTTAATCGTTTGGCCAATTGTGAGCACTTCAGATGGGTGATTAACACGCCGCCATGCCATATCTGTAACGTGCAAGAGACCATCAATCCCACCAAGATCAACAAAGGCACCATAATCTGTAATATTTTTCACCACACCTTCAACGATTTGGTTTTCTTCAAGATTTTGTACGATTTCTGAACGTTGCTCAGCGCGACTTTCTTCTAAAACAGTGCGGCGTGAGACCACAATATTGCCACGACGACGATCCATCTTCAAAATTTCAAAGGACTGTGAATTATGCATGAGAGGTGAAACATCACGAATGGGACGAATATCAACTTGGCTGCGAGGCAAGAAAGCAACGGCACCATCAAGATCGACTGTAAAACCACCTTTTACTTGGCTAAAGATCACTCCATCAACGCGTGCACCAGCATTGAATTTTTCCTCCAAACGGACCCAACTTTCTTCGCGCCGTGCTTTTTCACGCGATAAAACAGCTTCACCCATCGCATTTTCAATGCGTTCAATGTAAACCTCAACTTCATCGCCAACTTGCAAAGAACCATCTTTTGCTTTAGCTCCAAATTCTTTGAGAGGAATACGTCCTTCGACTTTAAGACCAGCATCAATAATGGCCATGTCTTTTTCGATTGCAATAACACGACCTTTAACAACAGATCCTTCATTAAGATCATTAGTTTGAAAAGATTCTGTTAAAAGGGCTTCAAAATCCGCTGTTGTGGGATTGTATTGTGACATAGGAACTCCTAATATATACCTTGTATTATAAGGTATGAGCGCTAGGTTAGTGTTAACATAAATAACTCCCTAGCCTTTTTCCTTGAATAAAGGAAAAAAAGTTAGCGCTAGGCTGGAAGTTACCTTAACGAATTTATCCAATTATATGCATTTTTATGATTGGATCAATAAAGCTGCATGCAATTTCAAATGTTGCTTCTATACTCAATTCTGACGTATCAAGCAAGTGGGCGTTTTTTGCTGGTTTTAGTGGACTTTGTTTGCGCGTTATATCGCGACTGTCGCGCTGTTCAAGTTGAGCTAGGATTTCATGATAATTTGCTTGAACACCTTTTTTTAAAATCTCTTGGTAGCGGCGTTTGGCGCGTGTTTGAACATTGGCTAGAATATAAAACTTGATATCGGCATCAGGACAAACAATCGTTCCGATATCACGCCCATCAAGCACACAGCCGGGCAAAACTTTAGCAAAGTTGCGTTGTTTTTCGACAAGAATTTTGCGTACAGCAGGGTTAATTGCTATTTTTGAAGCCGCTTCACCAAGTTCATGAGAAGAAAGAAGAGCAGGATTTAAGGTGTTAAAATCAAGTCCTTTAGCATAAATAATAGCATTTTTTTCATCATTAAGAGCTAAATTTTGCTGTAAAAGCGTATGAGCAACACTACGATAAGTAAGACCAGTATCGAGATGACGAAGGCGATAATGTGCAGCAATTTTGCATGCTAAGGTTCCTTTGCCTGAGGCAGCAGGTCCATCAATGGCGATAACAAAAGGCTTCACGCGATTTTTCCCCCAAGTTGTTTTATAAAAGGAATAAATTCTGGAAAGCTCGTAGCAATCATTCGTTTATCATCAATGGTAACAGGTTTTTCTGATACAAGCCCAAAAATGAGAAAACACATAGCAATTCGATGATCAAGATGTGTGGCAACATACCCACCCCCCAAACCTTTGGCAGAACCTTTTCCATAAACAATAAGAAAATCTTGACCTTCTTCACAGTCTACGCAATTAATTTTTAATCCTTGAGCAACAGCAGACAATCGATCTGATTCTTTTACACGCAATTCTTCAATTCCTAGCATAACTGTTTTGCCTTCTGCAAAGGCTGCTGCTACTGCCAAAGCAGGATATTCATCTATCATCGATGAAGCACGTTCTTTGGGCACCGTAACGCCTCTAAGGACCGATGATTTTATCCGTAGATCAGCAACATCCTCTCCACCTGTTTGACGTCGGTTCAAAAATTCAATTTGAGCACCCATTTCCCACAATGTTTCGATAAGTCCTATTCGAGAGTTATTTATCAAAACATTTTCAATGGTGATATCAGAGTCTTCTATAAGAAGGGCTGCGATAATTGGAAAAGCAGCAGAAGAAGGATCACCCGGAATATGAATCGTTTGTCCAGTAAGATGGGGTTGACCATTAAGATAAATCAAACGCGCACCTTCGTTATCTTTTTCTATTTCAAGTTGCGCACCGAATGCTTTTAACATTTTTTCCGTATGATCTCGTGTCAGAACTGGTTCAATAACAGTTGTAGTGCCGGCGGTATTGAGTCCAGCAAGCAGGATTGCTGATTTAATTTGGGAGGAAGCTATTGGAACACGATAACGAATCGGATTAGCCATTTTCGGACCATAAAGCGTTAAAGGAAGGTGATCGTCGCGCGTTGCCTCAATTTCAACCCCCATGAGACGCAGTGGATCAAGGATACGTCCCATTGGACGTTTAGAGAGAGAAGCATCACCAATAAAGGTTGTTTTCATATGATACGGACCAACCATTCCCATAACCAAACGAGCACCTGTTCCAGCGTTTCCAAAGTCTAAAGGTTTTTGTGCAGCTAAAAGGCAACCATTCCCTGTTCCTCGTATGATCCAGAAGTCTTCTTTTTTAATAATACAGGCACCCATAGCTTGCATAGCAGCAGCTGTATTGAGTACATCAGCGCTTTCAAGTAATCCATGAATATATGTCTCACCACTTGCTAATCCTCCCAATATAAGAGAGCGATGAGAGATTGATTTATCTCCTGGTATTTGAATTTTTCCAGAGAGACTACTCGATTTATAGGTGGTTATAGGGATTGCTTTTTGCATGGAAATTCTATTTAATTCTATCTAACTTTTATCAAATTGTGCATCCTTTAGCACATGCTTTAAAAGACGTCATGAAAAAATCACTGTGGAACAGTGTATTTATCTTTGACAAAGGTATTATTTTTCGATTAAGCACCATAAAATTTATCTTTTAATGGAATAATAGTTAATCAAAGAGGCACGGTTTATGGCAAAACAAGAACTTGGAACTAAACGTGTTGATCCAGAAACAGGAAAAAAATTTTACGATCTAAATCGCGATCCTATTGTGTCGCCCTATACAGGAATTTCTTATCCGCGTTCTTACTTTGAAGTTGCAGCAGCTGAAGCAAATAATGAAGAAGAAGTTGATACTGAAGAGCTTGATACAGCACTTGAAAAATCTGCTTTTATGCTTCTTGAAGATGATGATGTGGATTCTAAAGATGACGATCTTCCTGATTTAGAAGATAGTGATGTAGATCTTGGTGATGATGATGATACATTTTTGTCTCATGATGGTGACGATGAAGATGATGACGTTACTGATATTCTCGGAGGCGGTGTTTCTAATGATGACGATGCTTAAAAGAAGTAAAAGAGGACATCTTTTCCATTGAATGTAAATTCTTCTTGATCTTCAATTTTGATCGTTCTAGAAAAGCTGGAATTGTATACTGTCTTTTTGGGACAATTTGTTTTTATAGGGGCTATAGCTCAGCTGGGAGAGCGCTTGCATGGCATGCGAGAGGTCAGCGGTTCGATCCCGCTTAGCTCCACCAAAAAGACCAACTGTTCTATCAAGGGAATCAATTATAATAAAAGATGTGTGCATCAATTTAAAAGGTTTATGTGCTATTTAATTATCATTCCAATAGCGCCTGTTCCTTGCATTTTAATGATATTATAATACATTTTTAATCATTTGTTGGATTATAAAATTTACTGTCGCAACCGTGAAAGTAGATAATTTTTTTATGCTTTGCACAGAAATAGAAAATGAGCTGTTTAACCTGCGCCTTGTCTTAAAGGACAAAATTTGAATTTCCTTTACCACAATATTTCCACAAATATCATAATATGTTGGTTACCGGTATCTTTTTAAAAGATATGAAGTACTTAAACAAAGAGTAGAGAATAAAATATTAAAATATACTTCTCAATTATTGCGAATCAGAACTTTTTTCGAGTATTTTTAGCTTGATCAGATGTTCTGCCAATTAAAAATTATCCACCTTGAGTAGCGTATACCTGCTCAATACTAAGGTATATTAACACTTAAATAATATATTGAATCAATTAATTTTTTCCTTGCACGTCACAAACAAGGTCGAGGTGTAAGAGCAAAGTGGTGCCATCATTATATGTGCTAATTCCCAATGTTACGGATAATTCTTACATTTGAGAATGTATGTTCATAAAAAAACATTTTTAGTCTTTTCTTTCACAGTTTTTATCCACATACCCATTGTGCTTGTTATGTGCAAGCCAATGGTTTTATTGATTCAGCCTCAAGAAATCTGAAACGATAAAACCCTACGCCATTCGAGATTCTTACTTTAATATGAATAACGATATATTATCTTTATAAATCAACATCTTAAACCATTTAAGAAAAAGAATAAAAATGCTTCTCATAAATATTCTCAAATGCAAAAGCTATCACAACATTGGAGACTGACTTGTTACTTCATAGGCGTTACAAATCTTTCTCTGAATACTCCCTACCCTGAGTATTCATTGTGTGTAAAGTTGCATATACCTTATCATCCTATAAACGGGAGTGTTTTTACAATACAATAAGATAACTTCTTTCAATTAAGATGAACTGGATGGACGAGTATGTTTTATTTCATACAATACTAAATACACTTAGTTTTTTTGAAGACTGTAGCGCCCTCTTTATACAAAACAACGTTTTTTCGTTTAATGCATTTCTCGTTTTTTTATATTGAATATTTTACCCTTTTTATGATGCCCGAATTGCATTTGTTTTAATTGCTATTTTATACGCTTAACAAAGAAAATATTCATATAATAATCAGCCAGTAATACGCATAATGAAAATAAAAAATGATATTATATTTTAAAATTTTTCTTCAATAACCTCTAGTACTTAGCCCAATGCGAAATGCCAACACTAAATAGAAGATGGTTTCTATTATAAATTTTTTTAACAAAGGAGGTAAAAATGTCGAGAGTATCTTCAAATATATTGTGTATTGCAAAAGCTTTCTGTCGCTTGAGTTTATTCTAAAAAATAACAATTTATTTCATTGAACGATCGGAAAAACGACACTATTTTATCATATTATGCGGAATTTTGCTTTTGAATAATTTTATCCCATCAATTCCCTGATTGAGATTTTCAAAAATCTTCCCTAATGCCATCCACATCTTTTTAATTGCTGCTCATAGAGCCTCGATATCCTTGCCATGCGCTGTGCTGTCTGTGAAAGCGCAGCACTGACATGCCCACCACTACGTGCATAAGCACCATGCCCCATATGATAATTTAAATAAAGGCTATATGCATCATCAAACCTCACCCCATTGCGTTGAACACTTTGGCTATGATACCAAGCAACAAAATCAGCAGCATCTGCGAAATTCGTACGCCATGCAAAAGACTTTCCTGTAGAGCGAAGATACATTGCCCATGTACTATCAAGCGCTTGAGCATAACCATAAGCTGTCGACCGACGCTTCCATGGTATAAAACCAAGTAGTTTTTTGCGTGGAGGACGTGCATTGTGACGAAAGCTCGATTCCATCTTAATGGTTGCAAGAATAATAGGCATAGGAATTCCATAGCGCATTTCCGCTCTTTGAGACACCTTACCCCAATTGTCAAAAAAACCATTTTTTTGTGCTAAAATAGCACAAGCATTATTTGTGTGGATGGGAGTGGTTGTTGCACATCCCTCTAGCAAAAACACCAGTGCCCCTAAAAACAAAAGGTGTCGCATATTCCTATTCCTCTCGTTTAAGAAATAAAACAAGATAGAGATACTAAAAAATGATTACCAATCAATAAAGAACATGATCTAACTTGTAATATTTAAGAAGCTTGCTTTGCTTTATTCCTCATCAGCAAAACGCAATGTTTGCGACTGAGCCAATGTTGTCATTTTTGTTGGTTCAGAGTAATTTTCTTTTAATTCAACAGTTTCAATGCGATTTGCCCGTTTCATGATTTTGGAGGACGATATCAAAATTCCCTCTATATCTTCACCTGCTTTATGAAAGTGCTTCTGTAGTGTGCGAACACGCGTATCCATTCGTCCAAAATCTTCCATCAATTTTGCTACTTCTGATTGAATTAAATGCGCTTGTTCACGCATCCGCGCATCTTTCATAATGGTTTGTACCACTTGGACAGAGAGCATCAACAAAGATGGTGAAACAATAATCACATGGGCTCTATTGGATTTTTGTACCAATGCCTCAAAGTCCTCATAAATTGTTGCGAAAATCGATTCAGATGGCACAAAAAGGAAAGCAGTGTCATGGGTTTCTCCAGGAATCAAATATTTTTGTGCAATATCACGAATATGAACTTCCATATCGGTACGAAATTGGCGTTCTGCCTCTTGACGCTCTTGCGCTGATTCTGCCTTACGCATAGCATTCCAAGCTTCCAGAGGAAATTTAGCATCAACAACAAGAGAAGGAGCTTTATTGGGCATATGAATGAGACAATCTGGGCGCTTTCCATTGGAAAGAACAGCCTGAAAAGCATAAGCGTTTGTTGGTAAGGCATCGGCAATAATTGCTTCCATCCGCCCTTGACCGAAAGTACCACGCGTCTGCTTATTGCTTAAAATGGACTGCAACTGAACAACTTGTCCCGTAAGCGATTGAATATTATTTTGTGCTGCATCAATCACTGCTAAACGTTCTTGCAAACGATTCAAATTTTCATAAGTGGATTTTGTCTGTACCTGAAGTGTTTGGCCTAAGCTTGTTGTCATCCCATTGAGTTGCTCACTGAGTGATTTATTCAATTCAGCTTGCCGTTGACCAAAAATTTCCGCCATCGTTTGCATTCGTCCTTGCATTTCAGCTTGTGTTTTCAGCAAAGTAGCCATCTGCATTTGTGCCTCACGTGCGCGTTCAGCAATTTCATTTTCCAAAAATGCTTTTTTTCGATGAGAATGTATCAACATAAAAAATGCCAAACAGACAAGTATAAATAAAAGCAAAAGCATTAGTTTAGAAAAAAAATCACCAGCGAGTATGGAAAAAAACGAATCAAACATAAATTGTAATATAACGCTCTTATTGTAAAAAAACGCAAGAATCCGTTATTCAATATTGACCAATAACAAACCATTGATTAATCTCTACTTATGCCAATGAGATCTTTAGTTACTTTACCTGATCCGATTTTACGGGAAGTGTCCAAACCTGTTGAGCAGGTCGATTCAGCTCTCCAAAAACTTGCGGATGACATGTTGGAAACCATGTATAATGCTAAGGGCGTTGGTCTTGCTGCTATTCAAATTGGTATACCGCTACGTATGTTGGTTATAGATGTCTCTGGAAATTCTGAAGATGAGCAGAAAAAACCACTTGTTATTATCAACCCTGAAATTTTATGGCTTTCAGATGAGCGTAATATTTACAAAGAAGGTTGTCTTTCTATTCCTGATTATTTTGCAGAGGTTGAACGTCCTAAACGCCTTCGTGTTCGCTATCAGAACCGTGAAGGAAAACAAACAGAAATTGAAGCAGACGATCTCTTAGCAACTTGCTTGCAGCATGAAATTGATCATTTAGATGGGCGCCTTTTTATTGATTACATTTCAAAGATCAAACGCGATATGGTGATACGAAAATTTAAAAAACGCGCAAAAGAAAAAAACATGCAGGAAGCAGTTTTGTAATGGCTTTACGATTAAGTTTTATGGGAACACCAGATTTTTCTGTTCCTATTTTACATGCTTTACTGGATGCAGGTCATGATGTTGTTGCTGTTTATAGTCAACCCCCTCGCCCAGCAGGACGTCGAGGGCTTAAATTAATCCCCTCACCTGTTCACAATGTAGCAAAAAAGAAATCCATTCCTGTCTTCACGCCTCAAACACTTAAAACAGCCGAACAACAGGAGCAATTTGCAGCACTTTCTGTTGATGCTGCTATTGTCGTGGCTTATGGACTCCTTTTACCTAAAGCTATTCTCGAAACGCCGCGTTTTGGTTGTTTTAATGCCCACGCTTCACTCTTACCACGTTGGCGTGGTGCTGCGCCTATTCAACGAGCAATTATGGCTGGTGATAAAGAAACAGGTATCATGATCATGAAAATGGATGAAGGACTTGATACGGGGCCTATCGCTCTTTCTCGCTCCATCCCCATTACTGATAACACCACCACTGCTGAGCTTTCAAACAGACTTTCACATATTGGCGCAGAACTTATGGTAGAGACTTTATCAACTCTTGAAAAAGGACAACTTAAACTGACCCCACAATCAGAGGAAGGCATTACCTATGCGGCCAAAATTAGAAAAGAAGAGACCCGCATTGATTGGACAAAACCTGCAGAGTTTATTCATAGGCATATTCGCGCGCTCTCTCCCTCTCCTAGTTGCTGGTGCAACATGAATATCGGTGGACGAGAAGAACGTGTAAAAATTCTTGATAGTCGCTTAACAACAGGTCCTTCTCTTGAAATTGGACGGATAGAACCAGATTCTTTGATTATCCATTGTGGGCAAGGACGGATAGAAATAACCTCTCTCCAAAGATCTGGCGGTAAAATTCTTGAGTGCGCAACATTTTTGCGAGGTGCTCATATTTCTGCTGTTTTTTAAGATGCCACGTTTTAAACTCACTCTTGAATATGATGGTTCAAATTATGCTGGTTGGCAGCGTCAAGCAAAACTTCACACTATACAAGGAGCTCTTGAACAAGCACTCTTTTCCTTTAGTGGACAACAATTGACCATAACAACAGCAGGACGAACGGATGCAGGAGTACATGCTACGGGACAAGTTGCGCATGTTGATTTTGAAAAAAACTGGCATCCCCATACTGTACGTGATGCGCTCAATGCTCTTTTACGAAAACAGGGAGAAGCAATTTCAATCCTAAACGTAGAAAATGTCCCTGATGACTTTGATGCACGATTTTCCGCTATAAAACGCCATTATCTTTTTAAAATACTTAATCGTCGCTCTCCACCAGCCTTAAATGCCAAACGCGTGTGGTGGTTGCCAAAGCCTCTTAATGCTGACGCCATGCATGAAGCAGCGCAAAAGCTTGTAGGACAACATGATTTTACAACTTTCCGTTCAGCACACTGCCAAGCCAAAAGCCCTATTCGCACCCTTGAACGCCTCGATATTCAAAGAGAAGGTGAAGAAATTTTCCTTTATGCACAAGCTCGTTCTTTTCTTCATCATCAAATCCGTTCATTCGCAGGAAGCCTCATGGAAGTGGGTATTGGACGTTGGACAGCTCAAGATCTCGAAACAGCTCTTCATGCTAAAGATCGTAAACGTTGTGGTGTTGTTGCCCCCCCCGCAGGACTTTATTTAACCAAAGTAGAGTATTAATGATCCTTCAAGAGTGAACATCTCAAAAGTCGTTAAAGCAGTTTATAAAAAGAACGAATTTCTTCAAAAGCTTCTGCTGCTGTATTAACAAATTTTACAAAATTAATATCAGTAGGAGAAATTGTACCTTGTGCAGACAGATACTCAAAATTGACAGTATTGCTCCAAAATTCTTTGCCAAACAATAAAATTGGTACCTGTTTCATACGCCCCGTCTGTACTAAAGTTAATGTCTCAAACAGTTCATCCAGAGTCCCAAATCCTCCAGGGAAAATGGCTAGGGCTTTCGCTCGTACTAAAAAATGCATTTTGCGCATCCCTAAATAATGAAAATTGAAACATAAATGCGGCGACACATACGAATTAGGCTCTTGCTCATGTGGTAAAATAATATTCAAGCCAATCGTTGGAGCACCAACATCACAAGCACCACGATTTCCCGCCTCCATGATTCCTGGTCCGCCCCCCGTAACAACCACAAATTCACGATATTGTGTCGTAGCAGAATAAAGTGAGCACAAACGTGAAAACTCTCTTGCTTCATCGTAATAATGTGACATAGCATGCAAATTTTTCTTTTGTATTTCATTCTTTGCAGCCCACGCTGCTTGCCCAGGTTCAGGAATACGCGCACCACCAAACAAAACAACTGTTGATTGAATATCATATTCTTTAAGGGTTATTTCCGGCTTTAAAAATTCAAGACTAATACGTTGTGAGCGCAGCTCTGGACGCATCATAAAATCTTGATCGATATAGGCTAAACGATAAGTAGACGAACGCACTTGTGCTGAATTAGAGACTTTATGGATCTGTTGTAGAGCATCCTTCGTATGGAGAAGTGGTGTCCAGTTTTCTTGCTCCCTTTTTCTTTTTTCTTTACAGCCTTTTTTCATGCACCTGTCCTACTTCCTCATCGTTTTATTGACTGAACACATTTCTTCGCGTAGTTCATAGAGAATAAATCTTGAAGCTTTCAACTTGTTTAACGGAACTCTCGTCATGACCCATATCACACAACTTGAAATTATTATCGAACAAGCTTTTGACGATCGCGATTCCATCGATACTACCACAAAAGGCGAAATACGTGAGAGTGTTGAACATGCATTGAACCTTCTTGATAAAGGTGAAATCCGTGTTGCAGAACGACAAAAAAATGGACAATGGCATGTTCATCAATGGTTGAAAAAAGCGGTTTTGCTCTCTTTTCGGCTTAATCCTATGCAAATTATTACTGGTGGAATCAATGGGACACATTGGTGGGATAAAGTTCCTTCAAAATTCTCTGGTTGGCAAGAGGCAGATTTTAAAAGTGCTGATTTCCGTTCCGTTCCTGGAGCCATTGTACGTCATTCTGCTTACATTGCACCCAATGTTATATTGATGCCATCCTTTGTCAATCTTGGTGCTTTTATCGATGAGGGCACAATGGTTGATACATGGACCACCGTTGGTTCTTGTGCACAAATTGGTAAACATGTCCATCTTTCTGGCGGTGTTGGTATTGGAGGTGTTTTAGAACCACTGCAAGCAAATCCAACAATCATTGAAGATCATAGCTTTATCGGTGCTCGCTCTGAAATTGTTGAAGGCTGTATTATCCGTGAAGGTGCTGTTTTGGGAATGGGAGTCTTTATTGGAAAATCAACAAAGATTATTGATCGTACAACAGGTGAAATTTTTATTGGTGAAGTACCAGCCTATTCAGTGGTTGTACCAGGTTCTCTCCCTGGAAAACCTTTACCAAATGGTGAAGCAGGACCTAGCCTTTATTGTGCTGTTATTGTAAAACGCGTTGATCAAAAAACACGAGAAAAAACATCCATTAATGATCTTTTACGTTCTTAGACACAAGATTAATGCATAATAATATTTCATCGTTTTTTAACTTGAATAATAACCTCGAATACAAGGATTCTCTCATTTCAAATCCTTTCATAGTGAATCAATCACTATCATTTCCTTACACATTACAAACGCAGTTGGTGTGTGGGTAAGAAACACTTTAAGAAAAGAGTGAAATACTTTTAATGAATTCTCTCAAATGATAAGGACTGTCATAATATTTTGAGCTGAAAAAGAGTATGATGGGTACGCTTTGCACCTTTCTGACGCGTAAAAGCGGTAATGCCAAATGGATTTTATATCATTCACAGTGTATTTTACGTTATATTTTTCATAGCCCCGTTGTGAAATGGAGTTTGATGTATTGAGTGATGATTTACGAAAACGAGCACGCCAATATGCAACATAAATGTATTTTGTTTAAAGCATTCTGTTTTACGTGAGAAAGTGACACCATTACGCAATACACAAAAACATGAAGCACGGCGCAATTCTATTTAAAGTATCCTTTAAACACCTGAACCAATCGACAAAAGCAAAAGCGCAATCAATGAGAGAAAATACCCTTTTTTCATTATTTGTTCATTTTGAGCGCTTGAATAAATGCCGATTGTGGAATTTCTACTTTTCCAAATTGGCGCAGCCGCTTTTTGCCTTCTTTTTGCTTTTCCAAAAGTTTGCGCTTACGCGTAACATCACCCCCGTAACATTTCGCTGTTACATCTTTACGCAAAGCACGAATCGTTTCGCGCGCTATAACTTTACCACCAATAGCCGCTTGAACTGGAATCTGAAACATATGCTGAGGAATAAGATCTTTCAGTTTTTCACACATTGAACGCCCGCGCTTTTCTGCAATCGTGCGGTGAACAAGCATCGATAATGCATCAATAGGCTCTCCATTCACCAAAATAGACATTTTAACTAAATCACCTTCTGCATAATCTGTCATTTGATAATCAAAAGAAGCATAACCCTTTGAAATCGATTTTAGCCGATCATAAAAATCAAAAACAACTTCATTCAGTGGTAAATCATACGTTACCATAGCACGGGTTCCAACATAGGACAAACCAACCTGTACCCCACGCCGCTCTTGGCATAGCTCTAAAATTGACCCAAGATAATTATCAGGAGTCATGATTGTCGCTCGAATCCATGGTTCTTCTATGGAAGAAATTTTAACCACATCAGGCATATCCGCTGGATTGTGCAACTCTTTAACAGAACCATCATTCATATTCATGCGATAAACAACTGAAGGTGCTGTCGCAATTAAATCCAAATTAAACTCACGCTCTAATCGCTCTTGAATAATTTCAAGATGCAGAAGTCCCAAAAAACCACAGCGAAAACCAAACCCCAAAGCCGCAGACGTTTCCATTTCAAAAGAAAAACTCGCATCATTTAAGCGTAATTTGCCCATGGCTGCACGCAAATCATCAAAATCGGCAGCATCAATTGGAAAAAGTCCACAAAAGACAACAGGTTGCGCCGGCTTAAAACCAGGCAAAGCATTTTCACAAGGACGACGCTCTTCAGTAATCGTATCCCCAACCCGTGTATCTGCTACCTCTTTGATAGAAGCAGTGATAAAACCAATCTCGCCTGGTCCTAATTCATCAACCTGTACCATTTTAGGTGTAAAAACCCCAACGCGCTCAACTGGATATTTTGCTCCTGTACCCATCATACGAATGGTTTGTCCTTTTTTTAAAATACCATCTATCACCCGTACCAAAACAATGACACCAAGATAGGCGTCATACCAGCTATCAACCAACATTGCTTTCAAGGGATTTGCAACATCGCCTGTATGTGGAGGTGGTAATTGTGCAACAATTGCCTCTAGAACATCAGGAACACCCAAACCTGTTTTTGCTGATATTTCTACTGCTTGAGATGTATCAATGCCTATCACATCTTCAATTTGTTCTTTAACACGCTCAGGTTCTGCTGCTGGAAGATCAACTTTATTGAGAACAACAACCAACTCATGGGAATTATCAATGGCTTGATAAACATTTGCTAACGTCTGCGCCTCTACGCCTTGGCTTGCATCCACCACCAACAGAGAACCTTCACAAGCTGCCAATGAACGCGAAACCTCATAAGCAAAATCCACATGACCAGGTGTATCCATAAGATTTAAAATATAGGTTTCACCATTCTTTGCTTTATAGTGTAAACGTACCGTCTGTGCTTTAATAGTAATTCCACGTTCACGCTCAATATCCATGGAATCGAGTACTTGTTCTTTCATCTCACGTGTATCAAGCCCACCTGTTATTTGAATCAAACGATCAGCTAAAGTGGATTTGCCGTGATCAATATGCGCCACGATGGAAAAATTACGAATATAATTACGATCTATTGTCATATAAGGCGATTTAGCAAAGAATAATACAAAACGCAAAGACCAATTATGCTCCGGCTTCTATCAAAAGAATATAAACCTAAAAAGCTTCTCAAAACACAACTTTTTATAGCCTAAAAAATGAGGCTTTTGTTTGCTAAATTAAATCCAAGGGTGCTAAAATGATCCTTTCACATCTTATTTGATAACTCATATGCTGTAGTAAGCTGGCACCATCACACACTTTGCCAACCTCCAATATTACGACGATCCTTTACACTTGAAAAAGTTTATAAGAGATATGCCTTTCTTGTACAGTCTTTACCCACATGCCCCCCACCCACTTGTGATGTGTAAGCAAGTGATTTGGATTGATTTAACATGAAAATGATTTGAAGTGAGAAAGTTTTACAGTATTCAGGGTTCTAACTCAATGTGAATAATGATATATTATAATTATAAATCAATGTATTATCATATTTATATGATGGGCGTGTATATCATTTAGGCTTGCAATAAATTCGCAAGAAATGCTTTTTTATTTGTATGCAATAATCTTCTTTTTTAGCAATCTTATATAAGATAACATGAATATCGAGGGAGTTTCTTCTCAATTTTTAAAACTTTAGAAATATGCTCTATTGAGTGATGTTTTTATATAACTCCTTCCTTCCTCTATTAAAGATAAAACACACCAATCCTCTTTGATTCATTGGATAACGCATTGATTTATAATGATGCTCTGTGGTTTTTCTATACTTCATGTGGACCGTCAATGAATATGATGTATATTGAGAAAATTATCTTTTAAAAAACGATTTAATGTACAACGTTATGGGGTACTTTGGACGTTCTATTTTGCGTGAGAAGCGTAACTCTATTAAAGGACAAAAGAAATAACGTGCGACAGTGCATAGTTTTCATTATTCAAAAACATTACCGTAGATGTTTTTGAAAGTTGTAAAGCCGAATTTAAATATAGGCGTTAATTTTTACCTTTATATCACCTCATGCTTTGGCTCAATAAAGGTTGTCTGCCCGTTTCAGAAGTTAGGCAAACAGATAGAAGCATACTATTTCTCCAATTTGGCATGCAAAAGCTGGAATAACTTATAGAACTTCTTAATCATCTTAATATTAAAAAAGCCTTAAAAATGAAAACTCTACAAGAAAAAATCTCATGCAATAAAATCATAATAAAAAAATGTATAGCTAATCAATTTTTTTAATTGCTTTATTTTTTTTACGCCATTGTGAAGGTTGTAATTCAGCCACAATGATCCCAATCAGAATAAGCAAACCGCCTAATAAAGCTAAGGGAGATAAATGTTCTCCAGCCAAACGCCCAACAATACCAGCCCATACTGGTTCACCTGCGTAAATGAGTGTCGCACGCGTAGGGGAAATAGACTTTTGTGCCCAATTCATAGCTAATTGAATAATGGCACTCATTAATGCCAATCCTATACCAATATTAAACCACACCCACGAAAATTCAGGAATGCTTTCACCCATCAAAGGCATACAAGCAAATGAAAAAAAACCACTAAAAAATAACTGAATAATGGTTACACGCCGACTATCAACCTTGTTCGCAAAAATTCCGATGAGTATGACTTCTCCAGCAATCGCTAAAGCGCCTAACAAAGTTAAAATTTCGCCTTTTGAAAAATCAAAATTTCCCGGCTTTTGTCCTGAAATCAATACAAGCCCAATAAAAGCGAAAATAATACCAATCCAACAAGCTAAACGGGGAGGTTTTTTAAAAACAATCCATTGCAAGATTGGAACCATCGGTACATAAAGCGCTGTGATAAAAGCTGACTGACTACTAATAATTGTTTGAAGTCCAGCTGCTTGAAAAGCATAACCAAAAAACATGGCTAAACCTATCGCCATCCCAGCGAAAACTTCATAAACAGTTATACCTTTTATAGAGCGCCAAAAAATTACCCCACATATAAGAGATGCAACAATAAAACGAAATCCAACAAAAAACAGAGGACCACTATAGCGTACCGCAATGTGAATGACTAAAAATGTAATGCCCCACAATATTGTCGCAGTAAATATTGCCAATTCTGGCTTACTTAATAAAGGATATTTAAACTGTTTTAGATTCACCATGAAAAACTTTCTCTTCCAATTTTCCCCACAATTTATGAAACAATAAGCGTTCCAACTCCCTGTTCGGTAAACAGCTCTAGTAAAACAGAATGAGGAGTTTTACCATTTAAAATGACAACACCTTCCACACCATTTTGAAGGGCTTTTATACAAGTCTCTACTTTTGGAATCATACCTCCTGAAATTGTCCCATTTTTAATAAATTTTTCAGCTTCAGAAACTGTCAATTCTTTTAAAAGTTTACCCTGTTTATCCAAAACACCAGGAACATCAGTGAGAAATAAAAGGCGTTTAGCCTCTAATGCACCAGCAATAGCTCCAGCAAAAATATCAGCATTGATATTATAAGTTTTACCATCGCGTCCTGGAGCTACAGGAGCAAGAACTGGTATCATTTCAGAAGATGCTAAAAGATCTAGCAATGTGCGATCAACTTCAACAGGCTCACCAACAAACCCCAAATCTAAAACACGTTCAATATGCGAATCAGGATCAATGACAGTTTTATAAGCCTTTTCGGCAAAAACCATATTGCCATCCTTGCCGCATAATCCTATTGCCCATTCACCCTCAGCATTGATGAGAGCAACAATTTCTTTATTTATGGAACCCGCTAAAACCATTTCAACCACTTCAACGATCCGCTCATCGGTTACCCGTAGTCCGTTTTCAAATCGCGATTCAATCCCCATTTTCATTAAAATTTCAGCAATTTGAGGCCCACCACCATGAACAACAACAGGATTAATTCCCGATTGCTTTAATAGAGCAATATCACGCGCAAATGCTCGCCCCAAATCAGGATCACCCATAGCATGGCCGCCATATTTTACCACGACCGTTTCATTTTCATATTTTTGCATATAAGGTAAAGCAGACGATAAAAATGCTGCTTGTTTTTCCAAAACATCTACATCACCGTTTTTAGCATCATCCATCAATAGAGCCTCCTCATCACTTTTTACCATCTCTTAATGAAATTTAGGAAAAGTGAAAACAATAAAACCAAACTTTACTCTATCCACCCCCTCCCCTGAAAATCGTCAATTTTCCTCTAAATTACGAAAAAGGAATAACGAAATGAAATACAAAATACTTCCTTTAAAAATTGACAGCGAAAAATTAAACAAAATAGACGTAAAAAAATGTCATTATTTTATGATCTTATATATAAAATTGAAAAGCAAAATTTTGAAGCTAAGCCGTACATTCAACTCATTAGTTTATCCCTATGGATACTTAACAATGAATAGGAATATATACAACCATTGATTTTGTAAGATAAAAATAAAGTTTCTTATCATAATAAAATTAACATATTCCCAAGATAAGAAATCACTCAACCGCTTTATATCTTATCTCAATAAACTATAACTTTGGTTTTAAAAATTTGACTTTTTCTCAATCATTAAACATGAGGAAATGTCAACTGAACGCTCCTCATGGAGAATTATAATAAATTGATTTATAATAATAATTTATCTTTTTATATCGTAAAATTGAAAAAAGGCTTTGCAAAATTATCATATATTTTGATTTTATTGCGAGTAGCTCTTCAGAAGCATTTTCGTAAAAGCATTTAATTGTTTAGATTACTCTCTTCGTAAGGTTTTATAAAACTTCTCATTTTTCATGATCTGTCATTAAGTTTTTCTTTCTGCATAGCGATACATGCTTGAATTATTCAATGTTTTTTAGAATTTTTAATTCTTTTAATTATGTTATTTTATGAAAAAAGATTCATTTCGTAAATTTCCCTTTCCATATCACTAATCAATTTCAACAATATATCGTGCTGTTTTCTAAGCATATTGTGCTATTTTTTATTGTATTTATTTTTTCTTTTTAAAGGTAACTTCCTCTATCTTCCCACCAACTTTTTATTATGCCAATAAATTCAATTAAGTGAATTCCATCGAATCTGTTTCCCCACAAGAGAGATACATCGAATACCTCAAAACTTGTTTTGTTATGTCTTCTTTAGCATTCAACACACATTATCTCATTCCACAATTTCTTTGGAACAAAATAAACTTGATTATAGCGTTTTTTATTATCTGGAAGAACTATTTATGACATCAGAAATACAAAACTAAATCCGCATCTAAAAAGACATGATTACTGCTAAAAGCTAAGATGAGGCATGTAAAAGCTATTCCGAATAAAATAACCCTTATTTTAAAGGAAGCAGTGATTAAAACTATGAAAAATGCCAAAAATAAAATCGGTTATAAGAAGTTGATACTTTATTTGAAAAAGATGGATTGCCTAACAGCTTATTTAGCGTTTCTTGGCAAGCCGCTACCTATTTTATAGTTTTATTATAGAGCCTTTAAAAAGAAATTTTGAGTGAAAAAATAAACACAAAAAATACTGAATGCATAAAGGCAGTTATCATGACACTGGCAATATTTATTATCAATCACTCAATTGCGTTCTTATATGGATAAGCCCTTTTTAAAATGTCATAGACACTCAAAAATAAGACTTATCCATAAAATTCATGAAATATAAAAACTATCAGCAGCAGGAGTTTATCCTAAATTAGCTGTCTCTCTCTTTTCTTTTCAAGAAAAAATGCTTTTCAAAGATAATGAGACAATAGAAAGCTTAATGAAAATAACTTTCCCACAGTTCTCTCTAATTATTCTGAGAACATTCACATATTTTAACCAGAAATATTTTCAAAAAATTCTTTCATACGTGAAAAAAAACCATGTGATTGCGGTGAATTTTCATGATTTGAGAGTTTCTCAAATTTTTGCAACAATTCACGTTGTTCTTGTGTTAATTTCTGCGGTGTCTCAATCGTGATATGGATGTAAAGATCACCCCTTGCTTGCTGACGGCGCAACATAGGCATACCTTTGCCTCTAAGGCGGAATTGACGTCCATTTTGTGTCCCTTCTGGAATCTTAACGCGTGCTTTAACACCATCAAGGTCAGAAACTTCAAACTCTCCTCCTAAAGCAGCTGTTACCATTGAAATAGGAACGCGACAGTGAAGATCTGCTCCTTCTCGCTGAAAAAACTCATGCGGTTTAATGGAAAGGAAAATATAAAGATCACCATTGGGGCCACCACGAATACCAGCATCACCCTCACCAGAAAGGCGAATACGCGTTCCATCTTCAATACCAGCTGGAACATTTACGCTTAATGAACGTTTTTTCTCTATACGCCGTGTCCCCTGACATTTGGGGCATGGATCCGTAATAGTTTCACCACGTCCATGACATGTAGGACATGTCCGCTCAATAGAAAAGAAACCCTGTGCAGCACGCACACGACCAGATCCATGACATGTTCCACAAACTTGCGGCTTAGAGCCTTTTCTCGCTCCTGATCCTTCACAAACATCACACGTAACGGAACTGGGAATATTAATTTCTGCAGTTTTTCCTGAAAATGCCTCTTCTAAAGTCACTTCCATATTATAACTCAAATCTGCGCCACGTTCGCGACTATCACCACGCTTACGGTGTGTCCCTCCCATAATCTCACCAAAAAAGTCTTCGAAAATATCCGCAAATCCACCACCAGCAGCAAAACCACCAAAGGGATTTGCTCCCCCTTGACCACCGCTATTTTCAAAGGCCGCATGGCCAAATCGATCATAAGCAGCACGCTTCTGGGGATCTTTAAGAACTTCATAGGCTTCGCCAATTTCTTTGAATTTTCGCTCTGCCTCTTTATCCCCCGCGTTGCGATCAGGATGATATTGCATTGCTAACTTACGAAAAGCAGATTTCAACTTTTTATCATCACATTCGCGAGTCACGCCAAGAATTTCATAATAGTCAACCTTCATCATGTATTCCTGATAATTTTTCTGTCATCCATCTTTATGGATAATATTGCTTTTAATTTATATTTTTAGCAACAAAGTTGCAACTTATCTCAAATAATAAAGCCCCGCCTTATATTTCAAAGGCCGGGTTTATCAATTAATCAACACATATGCTGACACTATTTCTTCTTATCATTAACTTCTTCAAAATCAGCATCAACAACATCATCATTCTTTGCCTCTGTTTCAGTGTCAGCGCTCGCTGCTTGTGAGGCTTCGTACATAGCCTGTCCAAGTTTCATACTGACTTCTGCTAATTTTTGCATCTTTGTTGTTACTTCTTCCGTATCACTGCCTTCAAGCGCAGATTTCAAATCAGATATTGCTGTTTCAATCTGTCCCTTTTCTTCAGCTGATACTTTATCGCCATATTCATTGAGCGACTTTTTAGTTGAATGAATAAGAGCCTCCGCTTGATTTCTAGCTTCAACACCTTCACGGCGTTTTTTATCCTCAGCCGCGTGCTCTTCTGCATCCTTTACCATTTTTTCAATATCAGCATCACTTAAACCACCTGATGCCTGAATACGAATTTGATGCTCTTTACCTGTTCCCTTATCTTTGGCCGAAACATTAACAATACCATTCGCATCGATATCAAAAGTAACTTCAATTTGAGGTATACCACGTGGTGCTGGAGGAATACCAACAAGATCAAATTGAGCCAATAACTTATTATCACTTGCCATTTCCCGTTCACCTTGGAAAACACGAATCGTTACAGCACTCTGGTTATCATCAGCTGTCGAAAAAACTTGCGATTTTTTCGTCGGGATAGTGGTATTGCGCTCAATAAGGCGTGTGAAAACCCCACCCAAGGTTTCAATACCCAAAGATAAAGGTGTTACATCTAGCAACAACACATCTTTGACATCGCCTTGCAATACACCTCCTTGGATGGCAGCACCCATTGCGACCACTTCATCAGGGTTAACGCCTTTGTGTGGATCCTTACCAAAGAAGCTCTGCACAACTTGCTGAATCTTGGGCATACGTGTCATTCCACCCACTAAAACAACCTCGTCAATCTCACCGGCCTTTAATCCAGCATCTTTCAACGCAGCTTTACAAGGTTCGATGGTACGCTGCACTAAATCGTCAACGAGAGATTCAAATTTTGCCCGAGTCAATTTCATTGTTAAGTGCTTGGGACCTGATTGATCTGCCGTGATAAATGGTAAATTAATTTCTGTTTGCTGTGATGAAGAAAGCTCAATCTTTGCTTTTTCTGCCGCTTCTTTTAAGCGCTGTAAAGCGAGTTTATCATTTTTCAGATCAATTCCTTGCTCTTTTTTGAATTCATCGGCAAAATAACCAACCAAGCGCATGTCAAAGTCTTCACCCCCTAAAAATGTATCCCCATTGGTTGACTTAACCTCAAAAACGCCATCTCCAATTTCAAGGACTGAAATATCAAATGTACCACCACCAAGGTCGTAAACAGCAATTGTTTTTCCGTCCTTTTTGTCCAAACCATAAGCTAAAGCAGCAGCAGTTGGCTCATTAATAATCCGTAAAACTTCAAGTCCAGCAATTTTACCTGCGTCTTTCGTGGCTTGACGTTGCGCATCATTAAAATAAGCAGGAACCGTAATAACGGCTTGTTCAACTTTTTCACCAAGATAAGATTCTGCTGTTTCCTTCATCTTTTGCAAAATCATAGCTGAAATTTGTGACGGAGAATATTTCTTTCCCGCCTCTTCAACCCATGCATCACCATTGTCACCTTTAACAATTTTATAAGGAACAAGCGCTTTATCTTTTTCAACCATAGGGTCATCAAAACGGCGCCCTATCAAACGTTTAACTGCAAAAACTGTCCCTTCAGGATTTGTCACCGCCTGCCGTTTAGCAGGTTGCCCAACAAGCCGCTCCCCCCCATCAGTAAAGGCAACAACGGAAGGTGTTGTTCGCGCTCCTTCTGAGTTTTCAATAACTTTTGCGTTTTTGCCATCCATAACAGCCACACAAGAGTTCGTTGTCCCCAAATCAATACCAATTACTTTTGCCATATTATAATCTCCATTCAGCAAGCTACCTCAACCTTCATAAAGCATCTTTTTAAGATAGCTCCTCATAACACCTAAAGCCCGTATATTGCTTCAAGCAACATAAATAATAATAAACTGCAAGTCGCAACAAGCCTTGCTGCCTCGTATATAAGAACAGGCTTTTATTGCTACAAGAGAATAATGAGAGAAACATCTCCAAAATAAAAAATTTATTTTAAAATAGGCACGCTAATGACCCATAAATACCATATTTATGAGAGACTTGAGAGTATAATATATTTTTCTTGCGATTCTTAAAAAATATATCTTTCTATAAAAATTAAAAAATAAAAGAATGATTGCACTCTCGCTCTTGATCTTCTCATCATTGATAAAATCATACTCACGTAAAAGCTTTTTAAAAGGCGAATAATTTATATCACAAATATTATAAATTTTCCTTGGACTAAAATAGTCATCATATCTAATGCTCATATCAGTAAAGGTATTATCTATCGATCTCCTTTCAAAAATTCTCCTTCTAACGGTCTCATTGTTTGCGGCTTTTGAAATCTGTGCTTTAAATTCACCTAAAGCGTTTTTTCTTAACTGTATAATTTTGAACTTTGAAAATATTAAAAATACCTCTGTATAAACGCTTTAAAATGCCAAGAGCTGTCATAATATTAAAAATTGGTAAAGTGGTTGATGATTGTTCTGTATTATATCTTCATTAAGTAAAATAGTAGTGCATCATAGATTTTATACCATTTGCAAATACTATTTATGAGATGAACACGGAAGCGTTAAGAGGTGTGTTGTCATTGTAAATCTTACTGTCTTCTTTTAAATTTCAAGAATTCTATGATTTTTATATTCAAATCAATTTCATTTTAGCATTTCTTTCTTTTATTTTAAATAAAAGCTCTGCTAAAATAAAAAATATTCAAAGTGTGAATCTTATGAAGGAGGGTAAATCAATGATGACATCTATTATTAAGAAAATAACAAATCTCATCTTTAAGAATATAATACATACACAATATCCATACAAAAAGGTTATCATAAATATCGTGTGTGCTCTTCTCTTTGCTGGTATAACCCTGCCAGCAGGTGCTCAGCAATATAAACTTGGCGACATAGAAATTCTCAATCCTTGGACACGCGAAACACTTAGAGGTATAAGAGTTGGTAGCGGTTATCTCTACATTATTAATCACAGTAATACCCCAGACCGTTTGGTTTCTATTTCCACAAACGGAGTAAAAACAACAGAGATACACTCTATGGCTGTCGTTAATGATATTATGAAAATGGAAAAAATGCACAATGGCATTGAAATTCCGGGAAATGGCGAAATCACGCTTAAGCCTGGCGGTGATCATATTATGTTCATGGGGCTTTCACAACCATTTAAGTTAGGTGATAAAATTAGCGCAAAATTAACATTTGAGAAAGCAGGAACCATTGATGTTGATTTCTCTGTAAACGCTATGAAAGTACCATCACCTTCTAAATCCTCTCCTGTTCACTAAGCTCCTTTTATTATAAATACACACTTTATAAAATGAAGAAGCGTGAAATTTTTTACGCTTCTTTATTTTTTGTTTAATGCCATCAGTAAAAAATTATCCCCTTTGATGAATTAACTATGGTCAATTTCAGGAATACGTAAAACTTGTCCAGGATAAATTTTATCGGGAGATTTTAGCATTGGCTTATTGGCTTCAAAAATAAATGTGTTTTTATTACCTTGCCCTTTTCCATAAACCTCTTCAGCAATTTTCCAAAGATTATCACCAGATTTAACCTCATAAAAGCGAGAAGTTTTTCTAGGCGTTGTATCTATAACCTTTAATTGATCAACATCTACAGAAGAGATACCTTGTGAATTGCCAACAACCAGCAGTGCTTTTTCAAGTGTTTCCCTATCTGGAACTTCACCGCTTAAAATAGCTTTACCGTCTTCAACTTGAATATTGACTTTTTCTGTACCGAGTTGAAAATGATCAAATGCTCTCTTAAAATCCTTTTCTTTTGGTTCATGGTCCCCAATACCTAATTTTTCCCCTACAGTTTTAATAAAATTAAAAAATCCCATTACGACCTCCTTTCGTGTAGCAGAAACAAATTTTTGTGCATATATTGCCACATTCTTTTCTTTGCTCTTAAAACACATAGGCAGATTTTCTAAACTTCAACAATCAAAACTACATCTGTTCAATTATGAGACAAATACAATAATAAACTTTGTAATAAACCTTGATAAAAAAAGCCTTTATGAAAATTTTCTCTCAAATGAAGGGATCTTAATAGACGTAAAAACATTATAAATTATGAAAGCAAAACAAGATTTTACAGTAATGACAGAAGGTTTTTTACTTTGCTACAATTTGTATCATATTTGTTTTGCAAAAAAAATATGAACTCCCATATAAATAAGTGTGGGTAATTTGCTACCACAGCAATAGAAAGGTCTAAGAAACCATGAAAGATACACCAACAATCACGCAAACGATTGTACTTGTTGATGATGATCGCAATATTTTGACATCTTTATCTTTTGCGCTTGAGACAGAAGGATATCGGGTTGAAAGCTATACAGATGGAGCATCTGCACTCAAGGGTCTCACACTTCACCCTCCACACTTAGCTATTTTTGATATTAAAATGCCCCGAATGGATGGGATGGAACTTTTGCGTCGTTTGCGTCAAAAATCTGATCTTCCAGTTATTTTTCTTACCTCTAAAGATGATGAAATTGATGAATTATTTGGTCTCAAAATGGGAGCTGATGATTTTATTACTAAACCTTTCTCCCAACGTCTTCTTATTGAACGCGTGAAAGCTATTTTACGCCGTTCTAATGCACGTAACCAACCGCTTTCTACAGGAACTTCTTCCACCTCTTCTCTCAAACGCGGAGATCTTGTGATGGATCAAGAACGCCACACCTGTACATGGAAAGATAAACCTGTTATTTTAACCGTTACGGAATTTTTGATTCTGCAAACCTTAGCACAAAGACCAGGAGTTGTAAAAAGTCGTGATGCTTTAATGGATGCTGCTTATAGTGATCAAGTCTACGTAGATGATCGCACCATTGATAGTCACATTAAACGTCTGCGTAAAAAGTTTAAACAAGTGGATGATGATTTTGCAATGATTGAAACACTTTATGGTGTAGGTTATCGTTTCCACGAGGTATAAAACTACTTTGTCGCAAAAATTTGAATGGCAATCAAATCGATGACAGACAATTTTCAACTGGAAACTTTACAAAAAACAACCGTTAATGGTACATCCTCAACGCCATTTCTTATGTTCGCTCGTTTGCATCTTCGAACACAACGTCTCTTTAGACAATTGCTTTTTTCCAGCCTCACACGTCGCATTGTTATATTAAACATTGCTGCTCTTGCCGTTTTAGTTACAGGCATTTTATACCTTAACCAATTTCGCGATGGTTTAATTGAAGCAAAAATCAAAAGTTTATGTACCCAAGGAAAAATTATTGCTGGGGCTATTGCTGCTTCTGCAACAGTAGATACAAATTCTATCCTCATTGACCCTCAAAAACTCTTAGAGTTACAGACTGGTGAAAGCGTTACACCCGCTCCTCAATCAACCGATTCTTGGGATTTTCCTATTAACCCTGAGCAAGTTGCCCCTCTTTTACGGCGTCTTATTACACCTAAAACGACAAGAGCACGTATCTATGATCGTGATGCTACTCTCCTTCTTGATTCGCGCGTTCTTTATTCTAGTGGAGAAGTTTTTAGTTATGATTTACCCCCACTTAAAACAGAACAAAACATGTGGGATCGCCTTACTTCATGGTATTCAAGCGCATTTTATGGCAAAGGTATTGCTCTTGACAGAGAACAAACAAAAACCAGTGGTATTGCTTATCCAGAAGTGTACCGCGCATTAAACGGATCTCTTGCTACGGCTAAAAGACGCAACAGACAAGGGCAATTAATTGTTTCTGTTGCCGTTCCTGTTCAACGCTATCGCGCAGTGGTTGGAGCTCTTCTTCTTTCAACCACTGGTTCCGATATTGATAACATTGTAAAAGGCGAAAGACTGGTTATCTTTAAAGTTTTTGCCGTTGTAGGTAGCGTACTTTTGGTTCTTTCTCTCTTTTTGGCCCATACGATTGCCCATCCATTAAGTAAATTATCTGCCTCGGCTAATCGAGTGCGTAATGGCAATAATCAGCGTGTAGAAATTCCTGATTTTTCAATGCGTGAAGATGAAATTGGTCACCTTTCAACTTCTATTCGTGATATGACTAATGCCCTTTATATGCGTATTGAAGCCATTGAACGCTTTGCTGCTGATGTAAGCCACGAATTAAAAAATCCTCTCACCTCTCTACGCAGTGCTGTTGAAACGCTCCCTCTGGCTAAAAATGAAGAAGCACAAGAGAAATTGCTGGAAATTATTCAACATGATGTGCGCCGCCTTGATCGGTTGATTACAGATATTTCTGATGCATCGCGACTCGATGCAGAGCTTGCACGAGAAACCGCAGAGATTGTTGATATGACACCGCTTTTGGAAAGTCTTGTTCATGCTGTTCAGGAAGTGTATCGTAATACGCAAACTATTGATATAAGCCTTAATATTGTCCCACGTCCTCATGGAAAAGCTTATCTTGTATTGGGACATGAACTTCGTTTAGGACAAGTGATTTCAAATCTTCTTGAAAATGCGCGTTCTTTTATTCCTCGGAATCGTGGCAAAATTTGCATTACTATGAAAAGTCATGCTTCAACCCTTATTTTAACCATTGAAGATAATGGCCCAGGTATTCGTTCAGAAAATATTGAACGCATTTTTGAACGTTTTTACACAGATCGACCAAATGAAGACGCTTTTGGACAAAACTCTGGACTTGGCCTTTCTATTAGTCGGCAAATCATCGAGGCTCATAATGGGACAATTACAGCCGAAAATATTATCGATCCTACACTTGGGAAGTGTAAAACTGGTGCACGTTTTACTATTATGCTTCCGCTTGCTAAATAAATCTTTTATCCAAAGTAAAAGGCATGAAAACAAAATGTGAAATACTCCACGCAAATTGCCTTCAACTGGGCGGCAAGGGGCTGTTAATTATAGGTCCATCGGGATCAGGAAAATCAACCATCACCCTTTCTTTGCTTGACCGCGCTGAGTGGTCAAAACGTGAAGCGAAGCTTATCAGTGATGATTATACAATGTTGCGTGCGGAAAATGGAAAGCTTCACGGATACACTCCCGATAATTTAGAGGGTGGCATCGAGATTCGTGGCGTTGGTCTTTATATGATAGAATTTAAAAAGCACACAACTATCGATTGCGTTATTTTTCTCGGTCCGGAATATGAACGTTTTTCCACAAATAAAACTTTTCAATTTGAAAATTTGCACATTCCTCTTTTAAAACTTCCCTCTCTTCGTGAAGCCGATTGTACAGCCATTTGTCAAGCTATTGAAGCATTTTTGTTTAGAAAAATATGGCAAAAATCTGTCTAATTTTTTTCTAAAGATAAAAAAATCACAATTTTTGCCTTTTTTTTGCAAATTTTTCTTGGCAGCAAGATAAAGCCTTGTACAATGTCTTTCCCACCAACTATGGTCGGGTCTTATTAGTTAACAGGAGTTTGCGTAAATGATTGGACTCGTGCTTGTAACGCACGGTGAGCTGGCTGTCGAATTTTTACATGCCGTGGAACATGTTGTTGGAGTACAAGAAAAGTTCGCAACAATATGCGTTTATCCCGATGACGATATAGATCAGCGCCGAGGTGATATTATAGCCGCAGTAACCGATACAGATACGGATCATGGCGTCATCATATTAACAGATGTGTTCGGTGGAACACCATCAAATATAGCTATCCCTGCTATTGAAAAAGGACGCGTTGAAATGATTGCGGGTGTTAATTTGCCCATGCTTATTAAACTGATTTCTATTCGCAAATGTCCTGATATTTCATTATCAGACGCGTTAAGAATAGCACAAGAAGCAGGGCGTAAATACATTAATGTACCAAGTATAATTTTATAGCGGATAATAAAATACCAATGTTTTCCAAAGATACCCTCCCATGTATAAGTCGTCATTTCAATATCTGTAATAAACGTGGATTGCATGCACGTGCTTCTGCAAAATTTGTACAAACTGTTGACAATTTTAATGTTACTGTTGAAGTTGAAAAGGACGGAAAAATTGTTGGCGGATCATCAATTATGGGACTTATGATGCTAGCGGCTTCATCCGGTTGCAACCTCACCATTCGTGTTTCAGGACCAGAAGCAACAGATGCTCTTAATGCTCTTGAAAAGCTCATCAATAACAACTTTGGAGAGGAAAACTAGTGCTTTTTCATCATAAACAAGGATGATGATTCTTAGAAAATAGGAACTTTCCATCATTATTTTGAATTTTAATTTCTCTTCCCGCTTTTATACCAATATTCATATCCATTATAGATTGGCATAATTATCATAAATGTAAAAGCTTATAGTAATTTTGTTATGCTCGATTTTTTTCTTCCTTTCCTAACATTATTTGACCAATTTGAATAGTTTTGCGTATTATGGCTATTCCCCGATTTAATCATATAATTAAATTTTTACAGAAAAGAGAACTCTTCACCTTGTATTAAAGTATGCTTTATTTTAGACTAAAGATAAACGTCAAAATAATTTCGCACATCAAAAATCTATCAACTTTTCTTATTTTCTGCTAACTTTGTAGCCTTTATAATACACAAGTAATCTTCCATTGCACATCATTGTGATACAGATCCTGAAAACGCAATTCTTATCAATGTCATAACCATTTCTTAAAACGAATAAGCTTTGTACGCTCATAATTATAGTAAGCATTTTTTAGACATTCTTTTTCTATACTATTGCCTTGTTTTCTGTGATACGTGCCCCGCCCTTATTATCTATATTGCGCTTGAGATAGCATCTTTCATTATAAGGAGATAATATCATGGGTCGTCTATTTAGTGCTCTTCAGATTCCTCAACAAACAACAAAAGCCCTCGTATCATTGCAAAATGGCTTACCAAAAGCGCAATGGATCAACCCGCAAAATTTTCATGTCACCTTATCTTTTTTTGGCGAAGTTGAAAGCTCCTTAGCAGATGAAATTATGCATACCTTTAACACTATAGAACTTCCTTCTTTTACGCTACAGATAAAAGGTTTTGAAGTTTTTGGTTCAGAAAATGCTCCTCATTCTCTTGTGGTTCGCATTGAACCTTGTGAAAAGCTTATTCTTTTACATGAAAAGACGCAATATATCCGGAATAAATTAGAGTTAAAGCCTGATAAAAGACTATTTATTCCGCATATCACTCTTGCACGAATATTTGATATTAATCTTAAAGATCTTTCTTATTATCTATCTTTTCAAGATGATTTTTTTGTTCCTCCTTTTGAGGTTGATCATTTTGTTTTATTGTTATCGGCCTCTCCCTTAAATAAGGCTCCCTATATTGTAAAAGGAAGTTGGGCGCTTCAAAGATAAAAGGGTGTTTATAACACCCTTTAAAACCCCTTTAAGAAAAGACTTCATATATGTGTGATTGCAGGGAATACTGCATTTTATGTTAGAGATTTATTATTGATGTGTTTTAATCCGAATCAGCTTCAACAGAAGCTTCTTTTGCTCCTCCTTTAGCTACACCCACTATAGCTGGACGCAGCACCCTTTCCCCGATAATATAACCTGCCTGAACCACTTGTTGAACAGTATTATCTGGAACATCAGCATTGGGAATTTCAAACATCGCTTGATGAAAGTGAGGATCAAATTTTTGCCCCTCTGGATGAATTTTTTGCACCCCATGACGTTCTAATGCTGCCATCATGGCACGTTCAGTCATTTCAACGCCTTCTGCCAATGATTTCAAACCAGCATCACTCTCCCGTGCACCTTCTGGAATAGCTTCCAAAGCACGATTGAGATTGTCAGAAACCGATAACATATCCCGTGCAAAATTAGCAATGGAATAAGCCTTTGCATCCGCCACATCTCGCATAGTACGGCGTCGAAGATTTTCCATATCTGCAACAAGACGTAAAAGTTGATCTTTCAATTCTTTATTTTCATCCTGCAAAGAGGCTAAAAGATCACTAATCTCATTGCTTTCAGTTTCAACGACTTCGTGTTCCTCTGTTTTATGTGTTTTTAAAAATTCATCGGCTGCCTGTTTAAGTGTATTACGATCAGCTGGATTTTTTAAATCACAATTTTCAAATGAAGCGTCAGTAAATTTGTTTTTTTCATCAGACATAAAAATTTTATTCCTTCATAAGATTCGTTATTCTCGATATCGAAATTCTACAGACAAAAATCAAGGGGTATCGATGTATATAATACAATGAGCTTTTATAGTACAAATACTTACTTGCATCGTTTTAACGCAATAACTGTGACACAAGTTGAGCTGTATAATCAACCATGGGCACGATCCTTGCATAATTAAGCCGTGTAGGACCAATAACACCTAAAGCACCAATGACTCTTTGTTGTGAATCACGATAAGGTGCTACAACTAAAGAAGAACCAGAAAGTGAAAATAACTTATTTTCTGAACCAATAAAAATTCTAACCCCAGAACCTTCATCCGTTAAATCGAGAAGCTGTGCCATACTCTCACGCGTTTCAAGATCATCAAACAAATGGCGTAATCGTTCTAAATCTTCTTCTGCTTTCACATCTTCAAGTAAATTGCTACGCCCGCGAACAATGAGGTGTATTTTATGATCAGCACCTTCTCCTCCCCAAAGAGCTAATCCCGTTTCAACAAGATGATGCGATAAATCATCAAGTGCAGCCCGTGTTTCTGCGCATAAGCGGGCAATTTCCCCTTTAGCTTCACTCAATGTACGCCCTTGGATATGGGCATTGAGAAAATTCATTGCTTCCGTCAATTGTGCATGAGTAACCCCTTCTGGTAAATGAACAATACGATTTTCAACTTCACCTTGTTGAGTCACCAAAACGGCAAGAGCGTGCTCCCTATCAAGGCGCACAAATTCAATATGTTTCAATGTTCCTTCTTGTTTTGTTGCTAAAACAAGCCCTGCCCCACGTGAAAGATCTGAAAGAACTCGGCTTGCTTGAACAAGAAAATGTTCAACCGATTGTGCATGACCAGCCTCTTTGACTTGCATTTCAATATTTTCTCGCTCTTCGTTTGGCAAATCACCCGCTTCCATAAATGCATCAACAAAAAAGCGTAAACCTGATTGTGTTGGCATTCGACCCGCAGAAACATGTGGTGCATAAATCAAACCGAGATGTTCAAGATCACTCATCACATTGCGAATCGTCGCAGGCGATAATGTCTGTTGTAAAAGCCGCGAAAGATTACGTGATCCTACAGGTTCACCATCATTAAGATAAGCTTCAACAATATGGCGAAAAATATCACGCGAACGTTCATCAAGATATTTTAGTTCATTATCAATAGTTTTGTGCTTCATCACAATTGTTTCACTACTTCTAAAATCCTCATCTCTTATATAAGTTTTGCCAAGGTTTGGTCAAATAGTCTAAAGTAGTATAAAAACATATTATCCTATTGAGCTGTAAAATGCTACCTTTCAGAGTGATGCTTGATAAATTACGCGGGAAATATTTTTTGTTAGAGTGTGTGAGAAATATTTAAGATTAAGAGTTGATCTGTAAAGTGGTCTGCTGTAGGGACTTGTCAAGAAAATCTAGATTGATTAAAAACCGCTGTAAATAGAAAATTTCACCCTTTAGAGCAAGCAGAAAATTGGAAATTTACCATAAAATGCTATCATAAAAAAGACATGTCTTTCTTATCTTTGCAAGATTATCTTCGTGCAAGATAAAAATTTTTATTGGAATAAAATATCATAAAACGTGTAAAATAATCATATCATGTAAAATCAAGCAGAATGTGTGTGTATGAGCATTTAAACCGGTTTTTAGCACAAAAATAATTCCCCTTTCATTTTTGGAGAAATCTATATGAGAAGCATAGCAGATAAAAAACTTGTCATTGCTACACATAACACCGGAAAATTGCATGAAATCACTACTTTAATTACGCCTTTCGGTTTAATAATACAATCGGCAAAAGAACTGGGCTTGCCAGAACCAAAAGAAACGGGAAAAACATTTGAAGAAAATGCTTATATTAAAGCTTTTTCAGCAGCAAAAAAAACAGGACTTCCTGCACTCTCTGATGATTCAGGCTTAGAGGTAGATGCATTGGAGGGTGCGCCAGGCGTTTATACCGCTGATTGGGCAATTCAAGCCGATGGTACACGTAATTTTCCAAAAGCTATGAAAAAAATAGAAAATGAACTCCAAAAAGTCGGAGCACGAGAAAAAAGTCAACGGAAATGCCGTTTTATATCCATCATTTGCATTGCATGGCCTGATGCTCATGCAGATTACTTCCGCGGATGCGTTGAAGGAACGTTCATTTGGCCTCCACGGGGAGACAAAGGCTTTGGTTTTGATCCTATTTTTTTACCCGATGGATATGAAAATACCTTTGGAGAAATGTCAACAGAGCAAAAACACAACTGGAAACGTAATGATCTTCTCCCTCTTTCGCATCGCGCACGTGCTTTCAAACTTTTGGCAGAAAACCTTTTAGCATTCTCATGAATGAACCTTTCGGCATTTACATTCATTGGCCCTTTTGTGCAGCTAAATGTCCTTATTGTGACTTTAATTCGCATGTTCGCATCCATGGTGTTGATCAACCACGTTTTGTCACCGCCTTTAAGCGCGAAATAGAAACGCAATACCACAAAATAGGCCCACGCCATATTACAAGTATTTTTATTGGTGGAGGAACCCCTTCTCTTATGGAGCCACAGACTGTCGATGCCCTATTGCAAGCACTTGCAAAAAAATGGGTAGTCGATGATAAAGTTGAAATTACATTAGAAGCCAATCCATCCAGTGTGGAAGCAGAGCGCTTTCGTGGATACCGTGCGGCAGGTGTTAATCGCTTATCTCTAGGAATACAAGCGCTCAATGATAAAGCATTGCGCAAACTTGGCCGACTCCATAATGTGGAACAAGCTCTTTGCGCCATTACTTTAGCACGGAAAATTTTTCCACGTTTATCCTTTGATCTCATTTATGCCCGTCCCGAACAAACCCTTGAACAATGGAAATCTGAACTTGTACAAGCAATTGATTTAGCAGCGGACCATCTTTCTCTTTATCAATTGACAATCGAAGAAGGAACTGCCTTTAAACGGCTTCATGATGCAGGAAGACTTATCCTTCCCCCATCAGAGCTAGCAACAGATCTGTATCATCTTACTCAAGAAATAACGGCACTAAATGGACTTCCTGCCTATGAAATCTCAAACCATGCAATGCCCGGTGCCGAATCAGCACACAATCTTCTTTATTGGCGTTATCACCAATATGCAGGCTTTGGTCCAGGAGCACATGGACGTTTCATTGAGCATACACCGAATCATTCCTATTTCTGTTCAAAAACATTGTCATCACACCTTGAAAACCGCGAACGTTATGTCACAATAAATGAAAAGCATCCCGAACAGTGGCTTAATTTGGTAGAAACAACAGGACATGGCTGTATTGAAACAGAACATTTAACCACTGAACAACAGGCAAATGAAATGCTCCTTATGGGATTACGCCTTTGCGAAGGCTTAGAACTTATACGCTATGAAACCTTAAGCCCTAAACGCATTCCAATGGAAAAACTGATCGATTTACAACACCAAGAATTGATAGAAATGGTGGATAACCAACGCTTAAAAGCAACAACCAAAGGACGTATTGTTCTTGATCACATCATCAGCCAACTCGCAAACTAAAGTTTTTATAACAACATACTTATTTTAATCATAATTATCATTTTTCACAGCAAAGGTGAGATTAGAATATCGTGAGATTCTCTCATTTCAAAACTATTTATAGCAAGCTAGTTACCGCCATTTGCTTACACCTTAAAAAGGGAGAAGTATGTGGATAAAAACTATAAAAAAGGAGTAAAAAGGCCTCTGATGAACACTCTTAAATGCTAAAAGCTATTGCAATATTTTGAGCTAGAAAATGTATGGTGCTCTAACTTTATTTTTCATAAACATAAAGATGAGGAGGCACTGTAGACTTTATACGCTTCACGGAAAATTTTATACTACACTATTCATAAGCACCGTAGTGGCATAAATGTGATAAACATTGAGAAAATTTCTTTAAAACAAGTATGTGAATGCATAATACGATAATGTATTGTTCTTTATGAAATCGTGGCACCATTTAAAGAACCAGAGAAATAAGCATGAAGCCATGCATCAGTCTCTGATTATTTAAAAAGATATTACTCTAGTTACTTTTGAAAACCGTAAAGCCGAATAAAAAAGGAGAGTAAAAAAGCACGCTGATTTTCACCTTTATACCTTTTATATTTTCCCTCAATCAGGTTGTGGTTGTATGTCTGTTTCAGAGATTATAAAAAATAGATATACACAATACTTTTATCCTATTCTGGCATATAAAAGCTGTTGTCGCAAAAAATACTGAACCAATATTTATTTGAGATACGCGGCTGTATGATTGGTGTTGATTTATAGATAACAGCAACATCATGAGCTTTATTACACAAATAATGCACTCAAATGGCAAATATACCAAATATGAATCGAGATTGCTTTGTTAGCGAGCGAAATGACATTAATCCCATATAATTTCACTTGTATGCGTACATGCTTATGAGTATCTATACGCGTCCTTTAAGGTTATTTTATTAAAAAATTGAGAATAATACTAGGACAATCCTTGGCTAAAGAAGTCAACGTGATGCTACAAAAGAATTTCTGTGTACCTTTATCATAACCAATATTAAAGCTGATTAAATAAGCTCACCTTCTATCTCGTAATGATATTGCAACGGAAGTTCTTGGGGACAAAAAAAGCAGAGCAAAATATATGAAATAAAATAAACTTAAAGCGCTTTTCCTATAGTCTTTATTCTAAGAGAGTCTAATTGAAATAAGAGGTACCTTTTGTGAGAGCTCAGAAACCATATTAAAACATGAGCTGTGAATGAGCGCATTTATGTTGTACAAACTTTTTACAATAGCAACATGTTTTTGTGTGTCTTCATGGCTTCAACCTGTCACTACACAATGATGATATAATATTCATTGTTTTCCATATATGATTGCACTGCCTTTCTACACCTTAAAGAACGAATATTTTCAATCTAATATGGTCTAAATAGTTCTGCTTCTTCAAGCAGTCCTCTTTTGGCTTTCCAATTATGTAATTCAATTAACTAAAGATTCTACAGACAAGAATCCCAACTTAAGAATATTCATCACTTACTCTAAAACCACTTAATATATTAAGTTTTACGGAACTCGTATCACCATACCTTAAATGGTAATATCTTATGGCACAACAAGATAAAAGTATTTTTGAACCAGCAATCTTTTCTTTATGAAAAAAAATCAATAATAAAACGCTCATAAATAGTAGTAAGCGTTTCCACTGCATCAAGGGACACACACTCATCTACCATATGCATCGTTTGCCCTGGTAAGCCGAATTCAACCACTGGGCAATAATCCTTAATAAATCGCGCATCCGAACTACCACCTGAAGTGGAACATTCTGGTATATTCCCTGTTACACTTTTAATAGCATTGGATAAAGTTTGAATAAGTTTATCATTTTTGGTTAAAAAAACATCCCCTAAACTTGGAATCCATTCAAGCTGATAAGAGGGATATTGGTTACCATTGTTTTTTGATTGCACCAAAGCAAGACGCTTTTCAATTTCCTCCACCAGTGTTTCTTTTGTCCAAAGATCATTGTAGCGTATATTAAAACGAACTGTTGTCTGCGCTGGGATAATATTGACTGTTAAATTACCGGTATCGATGCTTGTTAGCTCTAGATTACTAGGTTGAAAATTCTCTGTCCCTTTATCTAAAGCAGTTTGTGTCAATGCTTGAATAAGCTTACTTGCCAAAGGCAAGGGATTAGCAGCCCGCTCTGGAAAAGCAACATGACCTTGGCGACCCTTCACGGTAATAATACCAGAAATCGATCCGCGGCGACCAATTTTGATAATATCACCAACAGTCTTTACGCTTGTTGGTTCCCCCACAAGAGCCGCAGTCCATTTTTCACCTTTTTTTTCTGCCCATTTGAGAAGTTTTACCGTACCATTAACAGCAGGCCCCTCTTCATCACCAGTAATTAAAAGGCTTACCCTTCCTTTAATGGGTCGTTTCTCAAAAACTCGCGCTAGAGCCGCAATAAAACAAGCGATTCCACCCTTCATATCAACAGCACCCCGCCCATATAATTTTCCTTGATCTATGACAGCTTCAAAAGGTGGATAAGTCCAATCTTCCAATGCACCTGGCGGTACGACATCCGTATGACCCGCAAACATAAGATGGGGTCCTTCACTTCCCATTTTTGCATAAAGATTTTCAACATTGTCTGTATTTTTATCCGTAAAAATAGGGCGCTCGACATGAAATCCCATTTTTTTCAAAAATTGTTCCAAAGTTGATAACGCCCCTGCTTCATGAGGTGTAACAGAAGGACAACGAATAAGTGCCTGTAATAGCTGAAGTGGATCTGTAAGAACAGACATAAAAAACCTTCCCATTTTTTATAAGTCATCGGAACTTAGGGTTATTACGCTGAATTACAAAAAAGATAAAGTAAAAACATTGAAGACACTCAGCAAACCAAGCAGGGGAGAACAATCGTGCTGAGAGCTTCAATGGCTTCCTCATTATACATGAGCAAGCACACACACAACAAAACACTCAACAAAAAGTTCCGTTAAATATTGCCTTCATTTGAAAGTTTTTTACGCCTCTAAATTATATGAATCAAAATTAATTGCATGCAGTCTAGGAGCATTTTCTTTCAACCAAGCACGATATGTTTTACTATCAGGACATAGCTCTTCACAAAGAGCCCAAAATCTTGGCCCATGATTCATTTCAACAAGATGAGCAACTTCATGGGCAACAACATATTCCACAACTTCTTTTGGCGCCATAATAAGGCGCCAAGAAAAAGAAAGACGCTTATCTATTGAACAAGAGCCCCAACGACTTCTCGTATCTTTATAACAAATGGATTTGACTTTACGCTCTACCTGATGAGCATAATGTGCCACCAAAGGCGTTATAATAAGCGCCGCTTGTTTTTTTAAAACGTCAGCAATGCGTCTTGGAAGATATTCTAATTGACCATAAACAATAATTTCAGGCCCTTGCTCCGCATCTGCTGTAATGATTTCTGTTACTCCACGTCCCTCTCTATGTTTTATGGTATGAGAAACACCCAATAAGGGAATTGTCGCCCCCTCTTTGAGATAAGCATTTTTATGAGAGATTTGTACATGAGCAAGACGTGCCTCAATCCAAGATCGATGCTTTTCAATAAAATTTTCAACCGCATAGAGATTTATTGCTGGTGGTGTTGTTACACAAATCTCCTGACTTCTGGCATCAATACGTAAGGTAAGACGGCGCGCATACTTATTTTCCCGCACCCGTACAGGTACAGAGCGCTCAGAAAAAATAAAATGCTGTTTAGAAATGCTCATATATTTTTATCTTCATCAATAAATGTACCCCTTACTTTGCATTAATCTGATTAATAAAAGATCTCAATACTGTTTCAAGGCAATCTAAATCTTGTGGACGAGAAAAGCGATGATCTGCATCACGAACAAGTGTCAATGTTACATCATGGAGAGGTAAATGATCAAGTAAAGTCAATGTATGCTGATAGGGAATATCTTCATCTTCCATCCCTTGTAGAATATGGACTGGACACCCAACATCAATGCATCCTTTCATAACACAATTTTCGCGCCCATCTTCAATCAATGTTTTTGTAAAGGGCATTGGCTCTGTATCATCAACTGCAGGTCGTTCAATATAGCCTTTCTCCTCCAAAATCTTCCATTCTTCTGGGCCTAATTTTGGTTCCACCAATGTTTGTGTAAAATCAGGTGCTGGAGCAATCAATACCATGCCAGCAAGCTTCTTATTTTTCTGTGCTAGCATCATAGCAAGCCTTAGCGCAATCCACCCACCCATAGAGGAACCAATCAAAATTTGTGGACCCTCACAATAGGTTTCAAAAGTCGCTAAACTTTCCTTAACCCAACGCGAAATTGTTCCTTGAAAAAAATCACCTTCAGATTCTCCATGTCCAGAATAATCAAAACGTAAACAAGACAAATCATTCTTCTGAGCAAACTGATCAACTAACGTTGCCTTACTTCCTAACATATCGGATTGATAGCCAGGAAGCCAAACCAAACCTGGAGATTGGCGCCCCTTGCGATAGCGTACTGCAAGTGCGGTGTTCTCAAATGAAAAAAACTGACAAGGAATATTTTGATCCATGATTCTTTATCCTCCATAAAATAATTTCTTTAAATTAAGAGAAAAACTTTTATAATCTAAATCATCCCAAAAAGTAATAAATCAAATAATGAAAATAACACGAATTATAGTTGTTTTTAGGTACATAATTGTATATTAAATTAACTGTAGTTGAATCAAAATTTAAGGAGCATAAACCATTCGTAAACCGTTTAAAATGACACCTACCCAAAAAGACGGACCACGTTCAAATCAGGATATTCGGGTACCTCATGTTCAGCTTATCAATGATGAGGGACAACATCAGGGAGTTGTTTCGATACAAGAAGCTCTTGCTATGGCTGCAGATGCGGGACTTGATTTGGTTGAAATTGTACCAAATGCGGAGCCACCTGTATGTAAAATCATCGATTTGGGAAAATTAAAATATCAAACCCAAAAAAAAGCTGCTGAAACACGTAAGAAGCAAAAAGTCATCGAAATCAAAGAGATTAAGATGCGCCCAAATGTTGATGTCCATGATTATGGAGTCAAACTCAAGGCTGTTCATCGCTTTATTGATCATGGTGATAAAGTAAAGATTACTTTGCGTTTTCGTGGTCGTGAGATGGCTCACCAAGATCTTGGATTAAAGCTTCTTCAGCGTGTGAAAGAAGATACAAGTGAAATTGCCAAAATCGAATTGGAGCCAAAGCTTGAAGGCCGGCAAATGATGATGGTGATAGCACCTAAATAGTTTTGCATTGGAATAATATTCGCATGCAATTCATCAAAATGATGTGTATAGTATTATTTAGAAGCACCACATAGAGTTTTTGTGGTGCTTTTAAGGTTTTATAAATGTGTATAAATCCTTTTAAGAGTTTAATAATGCTTGATCGATTTATAAGAAGAATTCATTATTTTGCATATTAAATGAGAAAACTCAAACATCGTAAGGTCTTCTTATTTCAAGCTCTCTGTATCATGCAATGCGGCAAAATTGTTTGCTTACACATCACAAATGGAGATGATACATAAAAATTATCAAAAAAGCAGAAATGTTTTTTGTGAACTATTTCAAGTGCCAAAGACTATCACAATATGGAAATTGGTAAATACAATAGTGAAACTTGCCGGTACCTTTTATTGAAAACTAAAAATAATGATGAACAACGAATTTTCGTTATACCTTTCACAGAAACTTTGCACTACATTCTTCACTCTCACCATCGTGAAATTGATGTGATGAACCTTGAAAGAAAAAGCTATTTTTGTAAAAAAGATTAAGGGGCTTCTTAATTAAGAGTGTTTCAATCTTGCATAAAATAATGAGAGAATATAGAAGCTCTTCATGGCTAAAAAACAAATTTCCTCTTTTGACAAACATCTTATTATCCGCCTTTTGCGAGAAAATTTTCGTAAACATATGCGTTGGTATAGTGCGGCTATCTTCTCAATGATCATCATTTCTTGTACCACAGCAACCAGTGCATGGATTATGCGGGATGTTGTTAATCAGATTATTGATGCACAAAATTTTCCTATGATTGTTTTGATTTCTAGCTTCATTGCTTTTATCTTTATTCTCAAAGGAGTTGCAACTTTTTTCCAAACTTACTTTCTAAACAAAGCAGGCAATAGTATCATTGCTGAACAACAGCGTAAAATTTTTGCACGACTTATGGAACAAGGAGTCTCTTTTTATCATAATAACACTTCATCTGATCTTCTTGTTCGTGTAACTCATAATGCGACAGCCGTACGTAATATAATTGATACTATTATCACAACTTTTGTACGTGATTTGCTTTCCGTTAGTGGTCTGTTGCTTGTCATGTTCATTCAAAACTTTGTGTTAATCTCCATTACTTTAATCGTAGGACCACTAGCTTTTTTAGGCGTTCGAATGGCTTTAAAACGCGTTCGCAGCTTGATGGAAAAAGAGCTCCTTTCACTTGGTGAAATTATCAAAATCGTACAGGAAACGGCTGTTGGTATTCGAATCATCAAGGCCTTTTCACTAGAAGAAGTCATGAAAAAACGGATGGACAAAGCCATTTGTGATGTTGAAAAACAAACAAACAGTATTGCAACACTCGAAGCTATTACCAATCCAATTATGGAAACACTCACGGGTGTTGCCATTGCAGGTATTATTTGTTTTTCCGGTTATCTTGCAACCCAACGCGCAGGTGTTCAAGGTGAATTTATGTCCTTTATTGTTGCTTTACTTTTAGCTTATGAACCCGCAAAAAGACTAGCAAATGTACGTGTTAAAATTGAATCTGGCTTGGTCAATATCCGTACGATGTTTGAAATACTCGATTGTCCCCTTACAGTTGTAGAACATAAAGAAGCTAAAGATCTGAATAAAACGCAAGGAACTATTCGTTTCGAACATGTTTCTTTTGCATACACTAATAACAAAATGATATTGAAAGACATCAACCTAGAAATAGAAGCCGGAAAAATGACAGCATTGGTGGGACCATCCGGTTCGGGAAAATCAACCCTTATCAACCTTATTATGCGCCTCTATGACCCCACAAAAGGACGCATATTGATTAATGATCAAGACATTCGCTACACAACATTTCGCTCTCTGAGAAACCTGATGGCCTATGTAGGACAGGATACTTTTCTCTTTCAAGGAACTGTTAAATATAATATCGGACTTGGAAAAGAAGGAGCTAGTGATGACGAAATTATCGAAGCAGCAAAAGCAGCAAATGCTCATGACTTTATTATGAGTTTGCCAAATGGTTATGATACACAGATAGGTGATAATGGCTGTAATCTTTCAGGGGGGCAAAAACAACGACTCGCTATCGCTAGAGCAATGATTCACGATAGTGAAATTCTGATTCTTGATGAAGCAACGAGTGCGCTCGATTCACACACCGAAGCACAAATTAATGAAGCTATTCATCACCTTACTAAAGGACGCACAACGATCATTATTGCTCATCGCCTTTCAACGATTGCTCGTGCTCATAAAATTGTGGTCATACAAAATGGACAACTAATTGAACAAGGTACTCAAAAAGAATTGCTAGCAAAAGAACATGGGTTTTATAAAAAACTTCATAATATCCAGTTCAAAAAACATACCTCCTAATTTCTAGATCCTTAAATAAAATTTGAAATAAAAAATGGATAGAAGGTAATGCTCCATTTATAAAAAAGACTTGTTACCAAGAAAAAGCATTACTTTAATCAAAGTTTGCGAAGAATTTATGGTTTATTGAAAATAAACTTCTTGGATTTAAATGAAAACTTTACTCGCTATTTTGTTGAATGCAATTGACTTTAACCATGAAATTTCAAAAACCCCTTCCCTTCCTCAAATAAGTGTTGAAACATTCATAAGTGTTGTGAATCCTGAAAGAGAGAGCATCAAGGTTTGAAAAAATTATCGCGGATGATAATGAATCTGGATCAATACAACCTTTATCCGTGTTTATCCCTGCACTGATAATTTTTTTCTCCACACAACTTTTAAAGGACAAAGACTCTACCCAATCTGATCTGTAAACAATCTAGATTTTTATTGAGCTCATTCCACTTGATAACAACTTATGTGATTCACTTATACAAGGCTTACCCTAAATATTCACCACGTGCTTTCAGAATACTGTGTCAAAAAGGCTTACATACCTTATATCACCACACCTCAAATGTCGGTCTTTTATGGTACAACAGAATAAGCTAACAATTATAAATTGTGTTGCAAATTATAGATACACTCCGTTTAAAAGAAAAACATTGAAAAAATAAGAGAGGTTTTATTATAAAACTTTTTTACTGTTGTAGCTTGCTTTAAAGCAAGCTTTGCTGTTTTTTCTACATTTAGAAACTAAAATGATATTCCTCCAATACTTTAACTGCTTGAAGAGTTTATAAATGCACAACGTTAGTGCTTATATAAGGCTATAATTTCAATATGCAAAAAAACAGATGAAAAGCAAAATGACATTCCTCTTTCTTTTAACCGCTAAAATAGAAAAATACGACATATAACTCTGATAAATATTTTTACAAAAATATCTTTTAATATACATTTTAATACTTTGATTTATAATCATAATTTGTTATTTTACATCTTAAACAAAAGATAAGATGTAATTTGCTTATTGCAAATTTTCTTTATATTTATGATGAATCAATCAAAAGCGCTTGTTGTACGTCATAAGAGATATTGGTATATGCATAAAAACTCTTAAGATAAGCAATAAAAATACCTCTACACTTTCAAGTGAAAAGATTGTCAGCAACATGAGAAGCTGAAAAATAGAATGATAATGCCGGCTTATAGCTTTAGTAAATACTTATACCTTTATTAATAACGGTAGTGTGGATTTTATACCATTCATAAGAGGTACTTTATACCATTTCACAAGCAATCTTATGAAATAGACTCAAGCGCACACTGAGAAATGTTGCTTTAAAACAAGTACATAAACTTGCAATACAATAATGTTATATTTTGGAGTATTCTGTTCGCGGAGCTATTCGTTATAAGAAAAGTGATCTCATTCAAGACACAATAAACAAAAATCTAAAATAATAGGTAATTTTTATTATTAAAAAATATTGCTTTAAATGCGTTTGACAATAAAATCGATGTCTTATGAATTCTCCGCTTAACGCTTTTGTTTATCACGTTCTTTAATGGAATCATGTCCTTCACATAAAAACAGAATGCCATTGTGTTGCAAATTCACGTGCTTGTTTTAAAGAAACCTCTCTCAAAGTCTTCCCCAAGCCCATTTCGCGATAACGTCCGTGAATTGTATAATGATAAATCCATTAAGCTGCCCTATCTTTACGCTTATGGAGTAACAAGCCGGCACCATTCACACTATTCTGCCAGTCCCTAATGTTGCGACAGCTCTTAGTTCTCGAGATGATTCATAAGAGGCATTTTTAGTCATTTCTTAATAGTTTTATCCACACAGGATTCTCCGCTTGTAGCATGCAAGCCGAATGGTTTTGATTGATTCAATACGAAAGAGATTAGTAATGAGAGAATCATATAATATTCAAAGTTCTAATTCAAGTTGAATAACAATAAATTATCTTTATAAATCAATATATTGCACACACTCCATTCTTTAGGCAACAGCACGATATGGGCTTGAAAACAAGGTAAGATATTTCTCTAAAATAAATATATAGCAGCAAAATAACATACTATCTTTCGTGAAGATTTTTTCCCTTTAGAGAATAGCATAAACAAAAAATCGAATATTTCAGATATATCTCTTCACGCCTCAACAAAAAGCTTCTTCTTTTATAGGATTTCTAGTCTATCTCTTCTTCCTCAGATTTAGAAATGAGAGACAAAAAACGAAGAAATTGTTTTTTTAAATTCAATCTTTAATAATCTCTTTCATAAAAGAGACCTATACTAGAATTTTGTTCATTTCCTATGGCACCTTTAGCTTTGAGATGACGCGAAATATCTAAATTAATTGTCCCTTTCGTCGTTCCATCAGACCCTGCTTCAAAGCCCAAATAAATATTATTGTGTATGTAGCGTCCAATACGTAAGCCTGTATTCCCCTTCTCATTAACGATAACATCAAGATCATCAAGTCCAATTTTAGTTCGTAAAGTATTCAACAAAGATGTATTAGAACTACCTGCAAGATCAGCCGCTGCTGCTGCAAGTTGAGCAATCTGAAATGGTGATAATTCATTAAGAGAGCGATTAAAAATCAAACGCGCCAAAATCTCATCCTGAGGCAAATTTGGTTGTGATGAAAAATTAATATCAAGATTATCAACCGTCCCACTTACAGTTACAGTGACGCGAATATCACCACTGTTATTGTTGGTTACAAAATAAACCGTAGGATTAAGATTACCACTAAAACTCGCTTGTCCTTGATCAAAATTAAGACGTTGCGACAGGATATCAAAACGTCCACGAATCATTCTAAATTCACCAACTGGATGCACATCATTCAATGGACCTGCTAGATTAATGCGTCCTCCCAGTTCAGCATCTAAGCCTTTTCCGCGTACAAAAAATTGATTGCGTGCTGTAATACGCATATTTGATAGCACGACAGATGAAGATTCTTGTGTAACTATACGGCTTTTGCTTTTGTTCGTGTTCTTAACATCAGCACGTTCAAGTGTTGTTTGAATCGATTTAGTTAAATTCTTATTTCTAACATCAAGAAACTTGGCACTTTTAAAATGATCAGGAACAAAAACTTCAGCTTTTTCAACGATGATATCACCACCAAGAACAAGACTATTTAAAAAATGACCTGTCATTGTCATCTCACCTGATAATGTTGCCAGAATCATAGAACCATCATTATAATTGGCATTATCAAGATGAAATATCAAATCTGTCTCTAGACCATTAGAGATACGACCTGAAGCAGAAATTCCTCCCCCCTCAAACGAAGAAGCTGAAGCTTTTTCTATAAGGATATGATCACCTTTCAATTTGCCTTCAATCGTTATATCATTCAATCCTACATTTGTTTGTGAATCAAAAAAGCTACCGTCGCCTATAGAAATATTTCCTATCAATTGTGGCTTTGATAATGACCCATTAAGAGCTGTATCAATTCTTGCTGTACCCGTTATATGTGCACCACGCTTAGCTAATAAGAGATTAACAAAATCAAGAGGCATTATCCCTTTAACGTTTAATTTTGCCTCTGAACCATTAAGAGATAAAGGCCCATGGATGGAAAGATCTAATCCTTTATCTCCAGTAGCTATCATATTTTCAATATGAAATGTCGATTTTTTATAAGAACCACGAGCATTTATATTGATTGACATCGGTCCTTTATGCGTCATAGCGGTTAAATTTTGACTAGAAAGCTCAAAATGAGCAGATGGATCCTTCATTGTTCCATCAATATCAACTTTACCTATTACTGTCCCATCAAGCGCTTGTCCTGCAATAAAACCATTCGCCAAACGTGCAGATAAATTTTGCAAATTAATATGAAGATCAAGCGCATTTTTCTCTAGAGATACACGCCCCTGAGCTTGTGCTTGTATTCCTTCTCCTGTTAAATTTGCATTCAAAGTAAGATTTTGATCTACAGTGTTTCCCGTAGCAGAAAAAGAAAAAGGCATAATTTTTTTATCTTGAAAAGCAACGGTTGTCAGTCCCTCACCTTTTATATCGTAAGTTATATCAGGTTTTTTTAAATGACCACGAATCATAACCTGCCCTGTTACACTCCCTGCTGCTCCAAGATCGGATTTCCACAAATTGACTAAAGTAGCAGGAAGGGCATTCATTGTAAGTTGTAAATTCAGGGTATCTTGAATATTTCCTGCTAAGATGATGTTGCCCCCATTTATTGCAATTCCTAATTCATTGATTGTCATTCCATCTTTATCAAAAGAAATTATAGATGGCTTCGGCAATGTTGCATGAAAAGTGTGTTGTTTTAAGTCCACAGCTTCAATTTGCACTTCTCGTTTTATACTTTCTGGAAGTTCCTCAACCATTAAACGACCAGAAAGCCTTGCATTGAGAGTATCATGCAACATCGCTTGGACAGTAAAAACCGTTTGTCCATTATTCCTATCGGCGTGAGCATTTAAACGATTGACCATTACCAAAGGTGTTTGAATATGTTCTGCATTGATAACTCCTTCAAACTGAGTCATGCCAAAAGAGTCGAATATGTCAGCATCTATTGCCAATTTTTTTATTTTATTCTTGGAAAAATTCAAATGGTTAACATGCGCCTTCACATTGGTTTTTTGTCTGCCATTTTGTTCATCAAAAATAAAATCTCCTTTTACTTTTCCACTACCATCCTGCAAAAATAACGCTGAAAGTACGGAAATATCATCGGCATCAATATGCAGCGCTCCTTTCAAAAAACCGCCAAGTTGTTGAGAAAGATCACCCGTTATTTTTGCACTTCCCCCTCTAATATCGATATTTTCAAGTTTTCGAATTTTATGAGAATCTTTAAAAGAGGCCGATAAATGCAAAGGTTTCTTAGCAAAAATTCCTTCACCTTTTATCCCCCCCGTTAAAGCAGTAACTGGTGCTGTATTATCTACAAGTACATCTATGTTAAATGTTGTGTTTTGAAGTTTCTTCCCTACGATTAATGCTTCAGCAATATGGGCACGTGTATTTAGTTTTATATGGCTATTGCGCCCTCTCGCCGTACTTTCAATCGTAAGCGCACCGCTTATCTTTGGATCTAATTTGGACAAATCAGATATTTCAGCAGATAGATCCATTTTAGCGCTTTCATCTGAAAAATAACCATTAGCCTTTATGTTTGTATATTGATTTTTCAAATTAAAATGACGAAAAATGAAACCCTTCGTATTTCGAGTAGCACCACCTGAAAGAGTGATGTTTCCTTTGAATAAACGATCAAAAGACTGCACGCCTATTTTCATATCGTCAGCCATTCCTGATAATTGGAGATCAAAAATGCCACTCAATAAATTGATCGTTCCTTTGGCTTTAATATCTGCACTACCAGAAAGTGATTGTTTACTGAACACTTCCAAAGGAGTTAATGTTTGAGCTTTTAAACCGAGATCGCCTTTAAAAACAAAATTCTCCATTGTCCCTTTTAACCAAGAAGAAAAACTCTGAGCCGTAACACTCAGATCATGAATCAAAATTGGTTTGTTCGAAACAATATCCGTATCTAAATGCACATGAACCGCTTGGCTTAAATTTTCTACTAACGCTCCCTTAATCTTTTTAACCCCTTGAAGCGTCCCTTTAACCTGAACACCAACATGACGAGAAGCTGCATTATCAAGATTTTCGCTTACTCCTCCCATATCAAAAATTGCATCGCGAATATAAATATTTTTATTGCTTAAATGATTTACAACCAACCGCCCATTCCAAGATTGTTGACCTTCGCGACCATAGTCAATGTTCAAAGCAAGAGTATTCGCAGGTTTTGGCACTTCTGATATAGGTAAATGAACAGACTCCTTTTCGTTATCAAGAGCCATTTTGCCATCAACAAAAAGCCGTCGCAAGAATCCATCGGCGGTTATTTCAGCATTGGCTATAACATTCATTGCTTTGTTCTGAATAACCATCTGATCAAGGTGTGTCACACCTTCTTTTGTTCTTCTTGCCTTTGCTTTTAATGTTATATCAGATTCGAAGAGACTACGATATTGAACAGGTATTAAAGGGCTCAGTGTTCCCTCTAATTTCGTAGAAAAACTCTGTCCTTCTGGAACACTTGCAAGAATAACATTACCATCTAAAATAGAATGATGATCGGACTCTAAAGAAAGTTTGATAACCAAATCATCAAAAGTACCATCACCTTTCACGACGAGACTTAATGCTGGACGTTGTTCAATGTTAAAAATATTCGCCAAAATACCATTTTGTGGTTCGTTAGCAGAGATATCAATTTGAGCTGTACGATTACTATCAGATATCTTGGTGAGAACAGAAAAAGAACCCGGTGCATCTAAACGATGCGCCGCTATATCGACATCAAAATTACCACCAGCCAAGGTGAAATTGCCTTTTAAGGACATATCAGCAGAAAAACCAAAAAGATTCTGTTCAAATGTCACATGTTGAGCTGTAAGCGTATTGATAGAAAGAGCAAGCGGCAATTTTGGTAAAGAGAACTTACCCGTCTCAAGGGAAGAAACAAAAGAAGAATTGCCTTGCGGTTTGCGTAAAAATGTAACCTGTTCTGCCGAAAGCTGGTTAATATCCATCCGCCCTCTCAGCAACGCTAGACGATTCCAATCCATTTTAGCATTGGTAATTTTAAGCCAAATCCCTTTTTTATCACTGACAGTAATAGTATCAATTGATGTTTGAGAAGACAGTGTCCCTTGCATATTGTGTAAACGAACTTGACGATTAGGTGTTGAAAGCTTTCGTTCAATTAAAGAAACAAACCATGAGCGATCATCTGTTTTCATTTCGCTAGAGGGAAGAATGTCTCCTCTTTGCGCAAAAACAAAACCACCCACCCAAAAAAACAAAAATACAAAGAAGAAAGCTGATAAACGTACACCTTTTTTCATTAAAATGCTTGCCCTATACCTACATAAAAACCAATGCGAGGGTCACCCTTCTCTCTCTTTAAAGGAAAGGCTAAATCAACGCGTAAAGGACCAAGACCCGTCATATAACGACCTCCTATACCGGCTCCCCATTTAATTTTTTGAGAAAAATCAAAATTCGCCTTTTCCCCTACTAAACCTCCATCAAGAAAACTGACAAACCCTATTTTATCATTTAAAGAAACACGCAATTCTGCTGACCCCTCAATAAGCGCCCGTCCACCAACAACCCCATCATTTTCTGTTTTGATACCAATATTACGGTAAGCATAACCACGAACAGAGCCCCCACCACCAGCAAAAAAAAGCGTATTTGCGGGTACTTGTGCTGTATCATTCCCAAGAATTGTACCAAGCTTTGCCCGCGCAGCAACAACAAAACGATCCCCTTCATCCAACGCCCAATAAGAACGACCTTCTGCTGTTACTTTTGCAACAAAGTTGCTAAAACGCATCTCATAAAAAGGCTCAATGAAAACTTCACCATATAAACCTTTTGTTGCATTAAACTTATTATTACGACTATCGTAAATCAAACCGCTAGGGAAACCGATTGTTGTAAAATTACGGCTCCCAAAATAGATATCACGTGAATAACCATTTGAAACTTCTACAGCAGCCTGTCCCGATAGATTACCATTAAAAATATGCGTAATACCTAATTTTCCTTTGATGGCTTTTGTCGTATAATTTTCTAAAACATCTTGTTGTATTTTTAATTCTGACCTGAAATCTGTATCTGGCGTGAGTACACCGGGCTTTATAAATGTGCCACCGAAAAGATAATCAAAATTTTTAAAATTATATGATTGCTTTTTATTGCTACCAACACCACTTATTTTTGTTTCAATTTTAAGAGTCTCTGCATGACCAAAAAGATTGTTATGCATCCAATAAGTCTCAAAACCAGCACCGTCTAAAGTTGAATAGCTACCGCCTACACCAAAACGACGCGGTTTACGTTCTTGTACAACAAGTGCAAGCGGTAAACTACCATCTAGATTAATAGTATCAGCCTCACGTATATTGATAGCACGAAAAACAACAAGGCGCGCAAGACGTTCATTTGCCTTAGCTAACGCATCAGAATCGTATATCTGCCCTGGTTTCAATCCGGTCATCCACGCGATATAAGCTGAATCTACACGTGGTTTCTTACTTATATTACGCACACTTAAAGGACCATAATAAGCCTTTTGTCCAGGAGCAACAACAATCCGTCCTTCAACACGCAACGCAGCATGGTCAGCCACGACCTCACTCTTCATAATTTTAGCTTTAGCATAACCTTGTTGCCGCCATCCTTCTATCGCCCATTTTTCTGCTTTCAAAATGGTTTCAGATTTAGCAATAGCCCCAACTTTATAGCCCAATTCTTCAATTGTGGGCATTTTATGCGCTTTACGTTTTTCAAACGGAGCTACTTTATCAATATTTGCAATACTAAAAACATATTGTGGACCAGCATTAATTGTAATAACAATATTAGACCGTGCTGGAAGTTGAGTTACCGGACTTAAATCAGCGACTTCTAAGCCATTAATTTTAATACTAATAACACCACCATAGCGTCCATCAGCATAAAGAGCAGAAAGAATTGCTCGATAATCTGAACGCGCCTTGGCGAGCAAACCAGAAGAACTGGCGGATGCTTTCTCTTTATCAGCAACAAGAGAAGAAACAGATTTAACTATTTTTATACCTTCTAATGGTGCACCTGGCGGTGCAACAACATCAACTTTATAAAATTTCTCTGTACTTTTGGCATAATGTGAAGAAGAATTTGTTTTCTTTTGACCAAAAAGAGGGATGCCGAAAAAATCAAATGCAGCAAGTGGCTGTGAAAAAGAAAAAGCAAAACACAAGCCTATAAATACACAGCGCACAGTCCCTGATTTTAACAAAATTCTTGTCTGGTATACCATAAAATCAGATACCTTATAATACACTTTGCATCTACTACGCTTTAAATAATATAAAAATAAGAAAGGTAAATATAATTACTTTGCACATTTTACACGTTTTATCACATCAAATAACACTCTGCGATACATAACGTTATCCTCCCCTTATATTTTCATAAAATTCTGCACTGTTGTATAACACGAACAGCCTCATTCTTTTTTTCTTAACATATTTATTTAGCTTATTATAAATGTTTTATTGCGTCCCATATCATCATGGTTAAATTTGTACAAATGACTTTCCATGGGAATGCTAAAAAACTGCCCACGTATATAGTTCTCTCTATAAAAAAAGCTATAGAGATGCTTCTTGATTTTTATAAATAGATATGATTGTCTCTACCAAGTCTAAAGGGGAAAATAAATAAATGATCGCACGTATTACAACTGTTGCTTTTCGCGGTCTAGAAGCAGTCCCTGTCGATGTACAGGTTATGATTTCGTCTGGTAAAATAGGAATGGCTATTGTTGGATTAGCTGATAAGGCAGTTGCAGAAAGCCGTGAACGTGTACAAGCAGCCCTCCACGCTTGTGGACTTTCTATGCCTACTAAACGAATTACGATTAATCTTGCACCAGCTGATTTGCCTAAAGAGGGATCGCATTATGATTTGCCAATCGCTGTAGGCTTAATGCTTGCTATGGGAATCCTCCCTCCCGAAGTAGCTCAAGACTATATCATTTTAGGAGAATTATCACTGGATGGTTCACTTACCGCTGTTAATGGTGTTTTACCAGCTGCCATGACAGCTTTATCACTCGATAAAGGACTGATTTGTCCCTTCCAATGTGGACCTGAAGCAGCATGGGCAAATGCAGAAATAAATATTCTTGCCCCAGAGACTCTGCTCACTATAGTCAACCATTTCAAAGGAACCCAAATTCAAAAACGTCCACAACCGCGCCAATATACTATCGAAACTGGACTTCCAGATCTTTGCGAAATCAAAGGACAAAAAACAGCCAAACGTGCCTTAGAAGTTTGTGCTGCTGGACGCCATAACCTTTTGTTTGTAGGTCCCCCTGGTGCTGGAAAATCTATGCTAGCGCAACGCTTACCTTCCATTTTGCCACCTCTTGATAGCCGTGAGCTTTTAGATGTCTCTCTGATTGCTTCTATTACAGGAGAAACGGTTCATAATACCATTTCACTTCATTGCCCCTTTCGTTCCCCACATCATTCTGCTTCCATGGCCGCAATGATTGGTGGAGGGCTTAAAGGACGACCAGGAGAGGTCTCCCTTGCTCATAATGGTGTGTTATTCCTTGATGAATTGCCTGAATTTTCTCCACAGGTTCTTGATTCTCTTCGTCAACCTTTAGAAAGTGGGGTGTCAGTTATCGCCCGCGCTAATCACCATATTAGCTATCCTGCTCGCTTCCAACTTATTGCCGCAATGAATCCTTGCCGTTGTGGTATGGCAGGCGAAAAAGACCATGTTTGCCCTAAAGGGATACGCTGTCAAATCGATTATCAGTCCCGTATTTCTGGTCCTCTGCTTGACCGAATTGATTTACGGATTGATGTCCCTGCTTTGACGGCTATGGACCTTATGCAACCAGAACAATCAGAAAAAAGCTGTGACGTTGCCAAACGCGTCGCACGGTGCCGTACCATTCAAGCTAAACGTTTTTCAACAATGGGGTTTGATCATATTCGTACCAATGGCGATTGCCCTGCCAAAATTATAGAACAGATTGCCATTCCTGATAAAAGTGCGACCATACTCTTACGAGATGTGAGTGAAAAAATGCACCTCTCTGCACGCGCTTATCATCGCATTCTCAAAGTTGCACGCACAATTGCTGATCTTGACGGATCAGATACTCTTTCACGCTATCATCTCGCAGAAGCTATTTCCTATCGACTAGGCGCAGAAAGATTAACAGCCCTTAATTAAAAAACTACTCATCAATAAAAACTTATTGGAAAATAACGCAAATAAAGTTCTGTAAGTTTACCATCCTCTTCTAGAGATTTCAGCGCATAATTGAGTATATCAACCAATTTTTCATTCTTTTTTGCAACAGCAAGCTGCATTCCTTGCCCCAATAACTGTGGCGCCATATATGCCCCCCCAACAAAATGGCAGCAATCAACAGATTTTTGTTTTTTGAACCATAATGATAAAGCAAATCCATCATCAAAAATAAGGTCAATTTTACGCTCTTGTAATGCTTTATAGAGCTCTTCTCTCTTTTTAAACCCTTGCCATTTGGCTTTAGGAAAATAATGTTGAAAGAGTTTTTCGTGAACACTTTTAGACAAAACACCACTGGTTAAATGTATCAATTGATCGCTTATTGGCTCATCGAGATTTAAACGTCGAGAAGCAACAAATCGCGCTGGAAAGCGCAAATATGACTTTGTAAAAACAAGATCTTGCTGGGTTTTACTTGTTTCTTTTAAACCCGCAATAATGACTTCTGCACCACCATTTTTAACATGTTCTACAAGCTCTTTCCAAGGAATCACTTCTATTTCACAAAGCTTCTCTAATTTTAATTTTGAGCAAATAGCGCGCAATAAATCGATATTATAACCTGCAAGATACCCCGATTGATCAATAAAATTAAAAGGAGGAAAATCAAAACTTGTTACAAAACGCAAACGAAAGATATCCGTTGTATCAGGTTGTACCAAATGTTCATGCGAATCAAAAAAAGAAGGCAGCCTTTCAGCTTCTGCGTAAGAGGAAAATAGAACCCCCCCTGCTACAAATAAAATACGAATAAAAATATTGTATGGATTATTGAATAAAAAGTACTGTAAACGCAATTGAAGATGTTTCACATATATAGATTTTTTTATTTTCAAAATCTCTCCCCCATTTTTCAAAACTAAGATGCAACACTTCTTAACTATTATCTAACGCACTTCACCAAAATATCTGGCGTTTAATAAATAAAATTCTTGCTATTTTTGAAACCATTGAAAATGCTTAGATTTCTGATGTTAATTTTCCAAAATGAATATATAAAAAGTAATTTTAGAGAAAAGCGATTTAATTTTTTAATATAAGAAATAAGCTGTATATACTTTAGTGGTACACTTTATTTTATCAAAATATCCCGCGTACCTTAAAATATTAAGACCATTTCCTTGCGTATCACAACCTGGGAAGTATATAGATACTATTGAAGAAAAGAGTAAAAACACCCCTCAAATGCCGAGGGTTTTCTCAACATTAAGGTTGCACCAACATTTAAGAGCTGAAAAATAAAATGATGATTCTGATTTGCACTTTATTGTCACGATGGGAAAGATGGGGGACATAAATCTTGTAGTATTCACAGGGTATTTTGCGTTATACTATTCAAACATCGTTGTAAAATGAGTTTGGGAACATTGAGAGATGCTCCTTAAAAAAGCGCGTGAATAAACAGTACAATGGCGTTTTGTTTTGAATGAGCGATGCAACCTCACGAGAATGCAAGAAACAAAAGCGTAAGATAATGCGTCATTACCCTCATTATTCAAAAACATCACCGTAAGACGTTTTTTTTAAATTGTAAAGTTGAATATAAAGATGATCGTGGAAACATGTTTTTACATTTACGCATTTATATTTTCCTCAAATAAAGCTTTTTTCACATTTTAAAGATGACACAAACCAATATACATAATATTTTCGCCTCAATCTAACATACAAAAGTTTGAACTGCTTAGAGAGCTCGCAACCTTTGTTTTAAATATATGGTAGAATTAGGATTGAAAAATTGATTTATGGATAAAACAAGTGAGACCTTTATTAGTGTAACACAAAATGCATAACTAATTCTGAAACAGAACGTATATGCAAAAATAAACAAAGTAAATAGCATCGTTTATGAAACAGCTTTTTGTATAAGTCATAAGTGTTTATTCGCCTTATATCACCGCCCTAGTGTTTTACAGCATAACAGTACACTATCATTTTATCATTCTCTCCATTATATATCGACAGATATTGAATCTAGATCTGATATACGGTAAATATTTAATGTGGTTATTCCATAAATAACTGATCAGAACATTGAGCTTTAAAAAAAGCGGATAAAATATTGTAAATTGAACACAGGAATGGACTAACTTATGAGTGATGAAATAACCTCACCAGCACAAAGCAATAACTATGATGCCGCTTCTATCAAAGTTCTCAAAGGTCTTGATGCTGTACGCAAACGTCCTGGTATGTATATCGGTGATACTGATGATGGATCGGGGTTACATCATATGGTCTATGAAGTTGTAGACAATGCTATCGATGAAGCTTTAGCCGGTCATGCAACTCTTGTAAACGTCACACTCCATGCTGATGGTTCTTGTTCTGTTCGTGATAATGGACGTGGAATTCCGACAGATATCCATCCAACAGAAGGTATTTCTGCAGCTGAAGTTATTATGACACAGCTTCATGCCGGCGGAAAGTTTGATCAAAACTCTTATAAAGTTTCAGGCGGATTACACGGTGTTGGCGTCTCTGTTGTGAATGCATTATCCGTTTGGCTTAAATTGCAAATCAAACGCAATGGTAAAATTCATGAAATATCATTTACCCACGGGGTAGCTGATGCTCCATTAAAAGTTGTTGGCGATTGCGATCAAGAAAGTGGAACAGAAATTAGATTTTTACCAAGCTCTGAAACCTTTACTATGGTTGAGTTTGATTTTGAAATTTTGGAGCGCCGCTTACGGGAATTAGCCTTTCTAAATTCTGGGGTTTATATTCTTCTTGTTGACGAGCGTCATGCTGATATTAAATCCGTTGAATTGCATTATGAAGGTGGATTAATAGAGTTTGTGAAATATATTGACCAATCAAAAAAAGCTCTGCTTGATACTCCTATTTATATTGCAAGTGAAAAGGATGGTATGAGCGTTGATGTTGCCCTGTGGTGGAATGATTCCTATCATGAGAAGGTCTTGTGTTTTACCAATAATATCCCTCAGCGTGACGGTGGAACGCATTTGATAGGTTTTAGAAGTGCCCTTACACGCCAAATTAATGGCTATGCTGAATCTTCAGGTATTGCTAAAAAAGAAAAAGTGAACTTAACCGGTGATGACTGCCGTGAAGGATTAACAGCTATTCTTTCTGTCAAAGTTCCTGATCCAAAATTTTCTTCACAAACAAAGGATAAGTTAGTCTCTTCTGAAGTGCGCCCTATTGTTGAAAGTTTGGTCAATGAAGGTCTTTCAATATGGCTGGAAGAACATCCTCATGAAGCAAAACTTCTCATTAGTAAAGTGGTAGAAGCTGCAACAGCACGTGAAGCAGCACGCAAAGCACGTGAACTCACAAGACGAAAAGGGGCGCTTGATATCACTTCTCTACCAGGAAAGCTTGCCGATTGCCAAGAACGAGATCCCGCAAAATCAGAAATCTTTATTGTCGAGGGGGATTCGGCTGGCGGTTCAGCAAAAAGTGGGCGCTCACGTCAAAATCAAGCAATTTTACCCCTTCGTGGAAAAATCCTCAATGTTGAACGAGCACGTTTCGACCGCATGCTCTCATCTGATATGATTGGAACACTTATTACAGCTCTTGGAACGTCTATCGGTAAAGATGAATTTTCACCGGATAAATTACGTTATCATAAGATTATTATCATGACAGATGCGGACGTTGATGGAGCCCATATTCGTACTCTGCTGCTCACTTTCTTTTTTAGACAAATGCCCGAGTTGATTGAACGTGGACATCTTTATATTGCTCAGCCTCCTCTTTATAAAGTGTCGCGTGGAAAATCTTCCCAATATATTAAAAATGAAGCAGCGTTTGAAGAATTCTTGATCGATACTGGATTAGAAGAAACAACGCTTGAGCTTTCAACGGGAGAAGTTCGTGCAGGGGCTGATTTGTATCAACTCGCTAAAGATGCTCGTATATTACGTCAACTTTTAAATGGTCTTCATACCCGTTATGACCGTAATATTGTTGAACAAGCAGCAATTGCTGGCGCTTTTAATCTTGAAGTCTTTGCAACACAAGAAAAAGCGCAAAAAATAGCAGATACTACAGCACACCGCCTTAATCTGATTGCTGATGATATGGAACAAGGTTGGAGTGGACAATATACAGCAGATGGAAGTTTATGTTTTGAGCGTATTTTGCGTGGTGTTAAAGATGTTGTTACGCTTGATGTGGGACTTATAAATTCAACTGACGCACGCCAAATTGATCGCATTTCCCAAAATTTTATCGACATATATCATCCTCCTGTTCTTTTACGTCGCAAAGATAAAACAGAGCGTATTTTTGGTCCTATGAGCCTTTTAGAGAGCATTTTTACAAACGGTAAAAAAGGTGTTACTCTTCAACGTTATAAAGGTCTTGGGGAAATGAATGCTGAACAACTTTGGGAAACAACGCTTGATCCCAATGCACGTTCTCTTTTACAAGTAAAAATTAATGATGCAACCGATGCAGATTCACTCTTTTCTCGTCTCATGGGTGATGAAGTTGAACCTAGACGTATTTTTATTCAAGACAATGCCTTAAGCGTTGCCAATCTTGATATCTAAAGGTACTCTTCTGTTTTTGGCTGTGTAAACGTCGTAGTTTTATACGTTGTTTTTTCGTAGTTGAACATTCCCTCTCTATTTCATTTACGATAAAAGAAAAATAAGGAAGATCATATACATGGCAATTGAAACAGAACGTGTAGGAACCAAGGGTGGCATGGAGCACTCTTTTGGTTTTACAAGAGTAGATGAAACACAAAAACAATTCATGGTGGATGGTGTGTTTCATTCTGTTGCTGAAAATTATGACAAGATGAATGATATCTTATCCTTAGGGCTACACCGTGTGTGGAAAAATTCCATGATTGCTTGGCTTTCCCCACCAGCACTTTCTCATTGGAAAGTTCTTGATGTCGCTGGCGGTACAGGTGATATTGCTTTTCGTATTCTTAATGCTTCACGCCAAAAAGCCCATGCTACGGTGCTTGATATTAATGGCTCAATGCTCAGCGTTGGCAAAAAACGCGCACAAAAAAATGGTCTTGCCCCTCTGATTGATTTTGTTGAAGCCAATGCAGAAAATCTACCTTTTGAAGATCGAAGCTTTGACGCTTACACGATTGCTTTTGGAATTCGCAATGTTCCTCATATTGATCAAGCTCTTAGAGAAGCTTTTCGTGTTTTAAAGCCCGGTGGACGTTTCTTATGTTTAGAATTTTCAAATGTCGAGATGCCTTGGCTCGATAAAATTTATGATCTTTGGTCTTTCCATGCTATCCCTAAGCTGGGTCAATTTATCGCAAATGATGGCGATGCTTATCGTTATTTGGTTGAATCTATCCGCAAATTTCCTAAGCAAGATGATTTTTCCCATATGATCAAGCATGCGGGGTTTTCGCGGGTATCGTACCGCAATCTCACCGGTGCGATTGCAGCGCTGCATTCAGGTTGGAAAATTTAAAAATGGTGCAAATTTCCCCTTACTTTCAATTGATGCGTGCAGGATGGGTTTTAACACGTGAAGGTGTTTTAAGTGCTCTTCCTCATGATGATCTTCAAGGATTTCCAGCGCTATGTCATCGTATAGCGAGTGCATTAGCACGACGCAAAACAAAAAAGAAACAGCGATCTGAAAATATTTCATATGCCATTAATAAGCTTGGACCCTCTTACATAAAACTTGGTCAATTTCTTGCAACAAGGCCTGATATTGTCGGCCGTGATATTGCGGAAGATTTGTCACAACTACAAGATCGTGTCCAAACATTTTCTTGCACCGCCGCTATTGCTCAAATTGAAAGTTCTCTTGGTCGCTCTATTGATGATTTATTCGTAAATTTTTATCCCCCCATTGCCGCCGCTTCTATTGCTCAAGTTCATCCAGCTGAATACAGTGATGAAACTGGCCATAAGAAAAAATGTGCTGTAAAAGTTATTCGTCCCAATATCAGAGCACGTTTTTCTAAAGATCTTAGAGGATTCTATCTCATTGCTCATTTGCAAGAGCGCTATATCCCTGCCTCTCGAAGGCTTCGTCCTGTTTGTGTGGTGGATACTTTAGCACAAATAACACGACTTGAAATGGATTTACGCTTAGAAGCAGCAGCTATATCTGAAATGGCTGAAAATATTCAACATGATACAGGCTTTCGGGTTCCACGTATTGACTGGGAACGGACAGGACGTAATGTTCTTACAATGGAATGGATTGATGGTATAAGAATATCCGAAACTTCCAAACTCAAAGAAGCAGGATTTGATTTGAAGGCGCTTGCTATTACGCTTATTCAATCTTTTCTTCGTCATACACTGCGTGATGGTTTTTTTCACGCCGATATGCATCCTGGTAATTTATTTGTAGATGAAAAAGGATGTATTGTCGCTGTTGATCTAGGTATTACAGGACGGCTTGGAAAAAAAGAAAAGCATTTCCTTGCTGAAATTCTTTACGGCTTTATTACCCGCGATTACCATCGAGTTGCACGTGCCCATTTTGAGGCAGGCTATGTTCCTTCACACCATAATATTGAAAGCTTTGCGCAAGCCAACCGCGCTATTGGCGAACCAATTCACGGACAATCAGCACAAAGCATTTCCATGGCTAAATTGCTCACTTTATTGTTTGAAGTCACTGAATTATTTGACATGCAAACGCGACCTGAACTTTTATTGCTGCAAAAAACGATGGTTGTCGTGGAAGGTGTTGCCCGCACATTAGACCCCACTTTTAATATGTGGAAAGCTTCTGAACCCATTGTCAAAGAATGGATTAGTAAAAATTTAGGACCCGTAGGCGTTGCAAAAGACTTTAGTGAAGGAGCACAAGCTCTCCTTTCGCTGGCACGCAAAACACCACAATTGGTTCAAAATTTCCAACAAATAGAAGAAGATTTTAATCAAATGAGAAAAACAGGTTTTAATCTTTCTCATGCTACCCTCAAACAACTTGCTGTAGAACAAAGTCACAGAAACCGTTATGGTCGTTATAGTCTTTTCATCATTGCACTTTGTTGCGCTTGTCTTACTTTTTACTTTTTTCATCTTTTCTAATCTCCTTAATATGCTAAAAATATCAACAATGAAATCATTGCAATCATTTTATTTCTTGGAGGTATTTTATGGCCAGTATTACCATTCGTAACCTGTCTCCTGAAACCAAAGAAGCTTTGCGCATACGCGCCGCGCAAAATGGTATTTCTATGGAAGAAGAAGTCCGGCGCCTTTTAAGCAATCCCTCTCTTCTCACCACACAACCCCTTCATGCTAGCGCTGTTGAAATGCAATCATTGAAATCAAAATCTCTCCTTCTTATTATTGGTGGAAGTATTGCATCCTATAAAGCACTTGATTTGATTCGCCGTTTACAAGAACGTGGAGCACATTTAAAAGTTGTGATGACAAAAGCAGCGCAAAAATTTATTACGCCTTTAGTCGCTGAAGCTTTAAGCGGTGGTACTGTATATACTGATTTATTTTCACGCGAAGAAGAACACGATATCGGACATATCCGATTAGCACGTGATGCTGACCTGATTATTTTAGCTCCTGCTACAGCCAACCGTATTGCAAAAATAGCCAATGGCATAGGAGATGATCTGGCTAATTGCATTCTTTTAGCGGCACGCTGTCCACTCTTGATTGCACCCGCTATGAATCCGTCCATGTGGACGCATCCAGCCACTATTCGCAATGTTGCACAATTGCGCGCAGATGGCGTTCATATCATCGGACCAGAAATCGGAAATATGGCTGAACGTGACGAGATGGGATATGGACGCATGAGCGAACCTTTAACTATTGTCGCTACCATAGAGAATCTTTTGAATGTGCATGAAAAACCTCTCTCTGACCGCCATTTCATCGTTACCTCTGGCTCTACCCATGAACCAATTGATCCAGTGCGTTATATTGCTAATCGGTCTTCAGGTAAACAAGGTCATGCCATCGCAACCGCTCTTGCACATTTGGGTGCAAAAGTAACACTTATTTGTGGACCTGTTAATCTCGCAGACCCACAAGAAGTAAAAACCATTCATGTTGAAACAGCACAACAGATGTTACAAGCCGTTCAAACCGCATTGCCTGCTGATGGTGCTATCTTTGTTGCCGCTGTTTGTGACTGGCGCAGTCAAACGCAGTCTTTACACAAAATTAAAAAGAATGCTCATAAAATACCACCATCCCTTCATATGGTTGAAAATCCTGACATTTTAGCAACGATTGGACACGCTCCAAACCGCCCCTCATTGGTCATTGGTTTTGCTGCTGAAACATGTGATATCATTGCCAATGCACAAAAAAAATGTGTTGAAAAAGGAGCTGATTTCATTCTTGCTAATGATATTTCTCTTCAACTAGATGGTACAAGTGTCATGGGCGCTGATACAAATCAAGTTTATCTCGTAAGTAGAAAAAAAGTTGAACAATGGCCCCATATGAGTAAACAACACGTAGCGCAAAAATTAGCAAACGTGATTGTATCATTTTTTGCCCCCAAAACACCTACTCCTCATGAGGAAAATATACCCCTTTGCAAATAAGAACTCTTCAAACGCGTTGATATTAAAACACCTTATAAAATAGAACTGACAATAGGTGTCTATCCATCTCAATTAGTATATAATATTTCTGGTTTATAATGATAATATCGCATTGTTCATATTAAATTAGAATCCCAAATATCATAAGATTCTCTCATTCCCAATCTCTCTCATGTTGAATCAATAAAAATCATTTTCTTGCACGTTGTAAACAAGGATAACTGTATGAATACAAAACGTTTCAGAAAGAACTAAAAGCGCTTATAATGGACCGTCTCAAGAACCAAGGGCTTGTCTCGGACAAACACTGAGAATGATGGTGCCAGCGTGCTCTTTTTATTAAGCGTAAAGTTAGTGATGCCCTATAAGTTTTATATTATTCACGAGAGCTTTACCCATATACCATTCACAAACGCTGTTGCGAAATGGGTGTGATGAGCGTTGGGAAATGTTTTTTTAAAAAATCCTATCTCACCCTAGCCTTCATAAAAGTAGGATCTATTGCACCACTGTCTCGCCAGCTTATAAAAAAAACAAGCTATCATTCACTTTGGCTACCATCAATTTTGACAAAGCTCTTGTAATGGATAAAATTTATAAAAAGCATTTTCTTTCTTCAATGTTTTTATCCACATATCGGTCATATTTATGATATGCAAATAAATGATTTTGATTGTTTCATGATGAGAGCAGCTAATGAGAAAATATGAAAACTTTATTTTGAGCTCTTATTCGCTATGAAAAATAATGTATAAATCAATGATATTATAACATCTCAATGCAATTTGAAGCATATCTCACACTGACGCTTATAAAGAGTGTAGACAAAATTCACTGCACCACTGTCTATAAGTTTATGAAACTGAAGCCTTTATTATTTTTCTCAGTGATCGGTCTTTAAAATTAAATGTATGTGTCCTCTCTCCAGAATACCAAGACCACAAAAACTAGAATTTTATCCATGATATCCTCACATTGTGATGTTTCATGAGAAGCATTTTTATTCCTTTATTGAAAGCTTTGTATCCATACATTGGTCTCGCCTATAATGTGTACGTAAATAATTTTTTGATGTTGAATAGAGTCTTTGAAATTAAAGAATATTTCTATATTTGGGATTCTTATTCAAGTTGAAAATGATCAATTCTCTTCGATAAATTAGTGGTGTTATTATCTAAAAATTATTTGATACAGTGCACCACTTGTATGAAAAGTGCTTCAATGAATGCTTACTTCATTGCACTTATAGCTTTTAAAATTCAAAATCTCATCATTTTTAAGCATCCGTGGTTTCTCCCTTTCTTTGCTTCCTCAAAAAACTGCTCTTCTATGGGATCGGACGGTCAATTGCCTAAGCTTATTTTTTCCACTTCTATCATATTAATCATTCTGTTGCCCAAAATTAGAATATCTACGGAGCTACTACGTTACCCCTATTCCATTGAACTCAATATTTTTTTGAAAGCGAGGGGCAAAAGCATGCCGCCAAATAGTAGAAAAGTACAGAATTTTAGGAATTGTGTAAAACAATTAAGCACTTAGATAAACGAAGTTAGATAACTCTACTGAATAAATAGAAGTAAACAACTTTTCTCCCAAATAGTTCTTATTCCTTAATTTTTTACATATATCATATAAACGCAATAATCTACACTATGTACAAAAATACTAAAAATTTCTTCTACAACAGCTACTTTTTAAATTCTTCTTTGTTTTTAAAAATCAAAATTTCTATTTATTCAAACTTTATTTTTAACAAAGAAACCTTAACCGTTTTTTATAATGTTCTTGAAAAAAATCTTGTAATTCAAAGAAAGAAAAAATTACACTGTACATACTTTAAATATATTTCTTGTTTTTTTTGCTTCTTTCCTTAGTTTATTAATCTATGATTTTTACTGCTGCTTATCGTGCTTTACAACGTCTTATGACCTCGCAATATCGTATTATGATACTGAAAGCATTGGGGGTTACTTTTTTCATTCTCACCATTTTATGGTTATGTGTGCACCAACTTTTTGTGTCTTACTTTTGGCCCTGGATTGCTCAATTTCTTCCTGGACTCCCTAGTTGGGCGGGATGGATTGGTTTTAGCATGCTTATCATTTTTAATCTTGGTTTGGCTCTTTTGTTGGCTTTTTTGATTGCACCGATCTCAGCTATGATTGGTGGTTTTTTCATTGACTCTGCTGCTGAAATCATTGAAAAAGAGGATTACCCAAACGAGCCTATTGGACAAGCTTTGCCGTTTCAGCGTTCTCTTATCATTTCCTTTAAATTTGTTATTTTAAGCCTTCTTGGTAATGGAATTGCTTTTATTTTATTCTTCATACCAGGTATTAATTTAATTGCTTTTTATCTTATTAATGGTTATTTGCTCGGTCATGAATATTTCTTGTTTGCGGCTTACCGTTTTCGAACAGAACAAGATGCCCGTGCTTTTTTACATACTCATTACACAACGGTTTTTGGCGCAGGATTATTGATAGCGCTTTTTGTTTCGATTCCAATTCTTAATTTAGCAACACCGCTTTTTGCAGCTGCCTTTATGACATATTTACACAAAATGCTTTCCCAAAAGACCATAGCACGCATTACACAAAAATAGTGTTCCTTGACTTTAAGGTTAATAAAACTTGCCAGCCAAAGAAAACATAATATAAAATTTTATGCTTTATCTTTTATTAAAGCAATATATTGATTTATAATGATAACTTATCGTTTCACAACATGAGTGAAAAACCTAAATATTATGAGGGTTTTTCATTTTAATCCTATTCATATTAGGTCAATTGAAATCGTTTGTTAATATGTCATAAACGGAGGTGGTGTGCGGATAAAAGTACTTTCAAAAAGGCGTGAAATATCTTTATATGAATCCTCTTAATGCAAACATTATCGTCGTATTGAAAACTGAAAAAGAATATGATGGTGTCGCTTTGTACTTTCTATTTCAGTAAAAACGGATAGCATAATGTCTTTTATACCATTCATGGAGAGTGTATACTCTTCATAAGAGAGTTTTGGAAATTATTGAAAGATATCTGTGTAAAATAAACACGTAAATGAGTAATATAATGGTATTTTGAGCGTATTCTATTTTAATTGTGAAAAGCACGCGCTTTAAAAAAACCTTTTGAAAAAAATCTTGCTCTGATGTTAGCGTTTCGCTAATATGATGTCGTCTTATACAGTATTTTAAATGGATTATTTTAGCCTTATTAACGCCTTATATTATAAGGTTTCTTTTCTTCAGAACCGTTGATACGAGTGATTAATTGGATATTCATTTTTATTAAAAAATAAGGGATTTGTTAACCATCGCAAGGAGTGAATTTTAATACCAAAGTAAAAAAATAAAAACATGTAAGTTCTTAAACTTATGAGAAATTTGTTATAGAGAATACTCTTCATAGATATGATTGTTATGATATTGGAAAATTAAAAAGTTAAAAAACAAGCTATACGTACACTGATAAAAGTATTAAATAGACTCCTTTGTTCCACCGGTAAAGCAAATGTGACTGCTTAGATTCATATTCTTTCAAATCATGCGAAAGATGTGTAATATTTAAAGGAAGGTTATAAAGATGAACTGGATTACAAATTATGTTCGTCCTAAAATTAACTCTATATTGGGGCGCCGTGAAATTCCAGAAAATCTATGGATTAAAGATCCTACCAGTGGTGAAATGATCTTCCATAAAGATCTGGAAGCTAATCAATTTGTAGCTCCCAATTCTGGTCATCATATGCGTATTAGCGCTAAAAATCGTCTCATGCATTTTTTTGATGATGGTGTTTATACAGCTCTTGAAAATCCAAAAGTTGTAACAGATCCTTTAAAATTTCGTGACGAAAAACGCTATATTGACCGGTTAAAAGATTATCGTTCTAAACTTGGTGTTGATGATAATATCTTAAGTGCACGTGGTACGATTGAAGGCTTACCAATCATTGCAACCGTTCAAGATTTCGCCTTTATGGGTGGATCACTCGGTATGGCTTCAGGAGAAGCTATTATCAAAGCTTTTGATACTGCCATTGCCGAAAGGCGTCCGCTGGTTCTTTTTTCTGCTTCTGGTGGCGCACGCATGCAAGAAGGAACGCTCTCGTTGATGCAAATGCCTCGTACAACTGTAGCGATTGAAATGTTGAAAGAAGCAAAACTTCCCTATATTGTTGTGCTGACTAATCCAACCACCGGTGGTGTTACTGCTTCTTACGCCATGCTTGGTGATATTCACATTGCCGAACCTGGCGCTATGATTGGTTTTGCTGGTCCACGCGTGATTCAACAAACTATACGCGAAACCCTACCAGAAGGTTTTCAAAGTAGTGAATATCTGCTCGAACATGGTATGATTGATATGGTTGTATCACGTTTAGAAATGAAAACAACGATTGCGCGTCTTTTACGTTTGATGATGAAACGCCCTGCTGTTTTTAACCCTTCCGATCCATCCCCTACAGACTCTCAAACATCGCTTTCTACAACAAAAGCAGCTTAAATTTATGCAACAAAGCCAAATACAAAAGGTGGTAGATGATTTACTAAAAAATTATCCGAAAAAATTTGATCTTTCTTTAGAGCGTATTATTCACCTTTTAGAGCGTCTTGGTAATCCACATTTAAAACTTGCCCCTATTATTCACATCGCTGGAACAAATGGCAAAGGATCTGCCTCAGCAATTTGCCGTGCTCTTTTAGAAAGTGCAGGATACTGCGTTCATGTCTATAGCTCACCTCATCTCGTCAACTGGAATGAACGCTGCCGGATAGGTCAAAAAGGAGGTGGTCAACTTGTTACAGAAAACCAATTGGCTGAGACAATCCGTGAAATTATAAAAGTAAATCGTCAAGAGCCGATTACTATTTTTGAAATTTTTACAGCCGCTGCCTTTATGCTGTTTAGTACACATCCAGCTGATGTTGTCATTTTAGAAGTTGGGTTGGGAGGACGTTTTGATGCTACCAATGTCATTAACAAACCAGCTGTATCGCTTATTATGCCCATCGATTATGATCATGAGAACTTTCTTGGAAACACAATTGCTCAAATCGCTTTTCAAAAGGGGGGAATTATCAAACCAAACGTTCCAGTAGTCATCGGGAAGCAAAATTATGAAGAAACTCTTGCTACTTTAATACCCCTTGCCGATAAAAATAAAGCACCTTATTCTCTATTTGATCAAGATTATCAAAGTTATAAAGAACATGGACGTATGGTTTTTCAAAACAATCAAGGTCTCATGGATCTTCCCCTTCCTAACCTTATTGGAGGCCACCAAATTGCCAATGCTGGCGCATCTCTTGAAGCAGTCTATCAAGCGGGCTTTCAACTTTCAGAACAAGCCATAAATGATGCTTTGAAAAATATCTATTGGCCCGCACGGATGCAACATCTTATCCAAGGACATTTGGTTGATCAACTGTCTCCTAATATTGATTTATGGTTAGACGGTGGTCACAATCCTGCTGCTGGAAAAGTTATTGCAGCAGAACTTACACAATGGAGAAAAAAAACAGATCGTCCTATTATTATGATTGCTGGCATGCTCAATACCAAAGATGCTGTCGGTTATTTTCGTTCCTTAGCGAACCTTGTCGATAAAATATATACGATACCGCTAATTAACAATAATGCCAGTATCTCTCCAATAAAATTAGCTGAATCAGCGCAAAAAGCAGGAATCTTTGCTACTCCACAAGCACATCTACAAGATGCTTTGCATAAGATTAGAGCCGAATATAAAGAGGCAATTGTCCTTATTAGTGGTTCCCTTTATCTTGCGGGCGATATTTTACGTGACAATAAAACACCTCCATGCTAGAAATTGATTATTTTAAAGCTTTGAAAGATAGACTTTTTAATCATGCAACTTGATTGTGCACTTTATCAACATCCTAAACTTATTACTGTTTTTGGCGGATCTGGTTTTGTAGGACGACATGTCGTTGAAACTTTGACTAAGCGGGGATATCGCGTTCGTATCGCTGTTCGTTATCCACAAAAAGCTTATTACATGCTCCAAATAGGAGAAGTAGGACAAACCCAAATGCTTAAAACGGATATCAAGCATCGTGCCTCTGTTGCACGCGCGTTGCTTGGAGCTGATGCGGCAGTGTTTTTACCTGGTAGCTTAAAACAAGCAAATCAATCGAATTTTAAAAACACACAAATTGATGGTGCTTACAATGTTGCTGAATTAACAGCACAAGCTGCTATTCCGCTCATCTATATGTCAGCACTTGTGGCTAACGAGAATGCTTCATGTCTTTATGCACGTGTTAAGTTTATGGGTGAACAAATCGTTCATAACAAGCATCCTCAAGCAATTATTATCCGTCCATCCGTTATCTTTGGACCAGAGGATTGTTTCTTTAACACCTTAGCAGATTTGTCACGTTTTTTACCAATTATGCCTCTTTTTGGGGGTGGGCAAAGCAAATTGCAACCCGTGTATGTTGGTGACGTTGCTGAGTTTATCGCGCGCGCTTTAGATGGACAGGTTGCTTGGGGAAAAAATTATGATCTTGGTGGTCCCCAGATTATCACCTTTCAAAATACTCTTGAAAATATACTCAAAATTATTCACCGTAAAAAAACAATCCTATCCATACCTCTTTCTGCTGGTCTATTGATTGGAGGAATTTTGGGAACTATCGGTAAATTGCCTTTTGTACCAACACTTGTAACAGCCAATCAGATACGTTTTTTGCAAATGGATAACATTGTTTCTAAAGAGGCTATAGAGAATGGATATACTCTAGAAGGTGCGGGAATTACCCCCAGAGCAATGGCTGCATTCTTGCCAAGTTATCTTTGGCGATTTCGTCCACATGGTCAATTTTCCCAAAACTTACACGTCTAGAATAAATTTTTCCAAAACTGAGTTATTATTTGATTTATAATTTATAGCTCGTTGTTAGCGATTCTGAAATCAGAATGCTCAATAGAGTAATGTTTTTGCGTTTTAAATGCTCTATTCAGTATCACAAAAAATGTTTAATCGTATACCTATAGTATTTTGATAAAAATCGTTGAAAACAGGAGAAAAGCACTTCTTATAAACTGTCTTTATCCAAGAGCAGATGCAACATTGGAATCCTAAAGAACCGATTCTGAATTGCCTATTCATAAATATGATAACCTATGACTTTGCATTATATTATTTTGGTAGAAAGCTTAATAATGAGATTAAAGTAATTCTTCCTTTTTCAACAACCGCATAAGTGAGTAGAATACGAGTATAATACTTTCGATATTATCCCATAAAAAATCGATATAAAAACTGTGAAGCAATGCACAATTTTTATTATTTAAAAGGTATTCTCTTTGGAGATTTTTAAAAGCTTTAAAGTTACGTGAAAAGGATAGAGTTTTGTTTATATAATAAGACTTATCATGAAGATCTCTTATTCTATCAGTAACATCATTATTCAGATTCATAAATGCATATTTGTTGCACAAATTTATGGAGATTTTAAAAGAGCTTTTTCACATAAAGAAGTCCTCTTCTTGTCTTGCATTTTTTTTTTAATTTCTCCTACCGTCTTGGAAAAACTTATTTTAAAGGAATAAAGAATGGCAGCTCAAGATTTTGTTGTCAAAGATATTGCACTTGCCGCTTATGGTCGTAAAGAACTTGATATTGCTGAAACTGAGATGCCTGGTTTGATGGCTTGTCGTAAGGAGTTTTCCTCTAATCAACCTTTGCGCGGAGCGCGTATTTCTGGCTCATTGCACATGACAATTCAAACAGCTGTTTTAATTGAAACATTAAAAGCGATTGGCGCCGATATACGGTGGAGCTCTAGCAATATTTTTTCTACGCAAGACCATGCAGCAGCAGCTATCGCCGCAACTGGTATTCCTGTATTCGCCGTTAAGGGTGAAACATTGGAAGAATATTGGACTTATATAGATGCAATTTTCCAATGGCCAGATGGTAATCCTTCCAATCTTATTTTAGATGATGGCGCTGATGCCACAAACTATATTTTAATGGGAAGTCGTGCAGAACAAAATAAAGATATCCTATCGCATCCAAAAACAGAAGAAGAAGAAATTTTTTTCAAACAAATACAAAAGCGTATGGATGCAACGCCAGGATTTTTTACACGACAGCGCGCAGCAATTAAAGGTGTAAGCGAAGAAACCACAACAGGTGTAAACCGTCTTTATCAGTTACAAAAAGAAGGGCTTTTGCCTTTTCCTGCTATTAATGTCAATGATAGCGTCACTAAATCAAAGTTTGATAATAAATATGGATGTAAAGAATCATTGGTCGATGGTATTCGACGTGGAACAGACGTGATGATCGCTGGTAAAACTGCCATTGTCTGTGGTTATGGTGACGTAGGAAAAGGTTCAGCAGCATCTCTTTCTGGTGCTGGGGCTCGTGTTAAAGTAACAGAAATTGATCCTATTTGCGCTCTTCAAGCAGCTATGGATGGCTATGAAGTTGTTAATTTGGATGATGCTGCTTCCAGTGCTGATATTATCATCACGACAACAGGCAATAAAGATGTTGTTCGTTTAGACCATATGCGACAAGTAAAGGATATGTGTATTCTTGGAAATATTGGTCATTTTGATAACGAAATCCAAGTCGCAGCCCTTAGAAATTTGCCATGGACAAATATTAAACCACAAGTTGATATGATCACCTTTCCCGATGGAAAACGCATCATTTTGCTCTCTGAAGGGCGTTTGTTAAACCTCGGGAATGCGACTGGGCATCCCTCTTTTGTCATGTCAGCCTCGTTTACTAATCAAGTTTTAGCGCAAATTGAACTTTTTACCCGTGCAGAACACTATACAAATGAAGTCACTGTTTTGCCTAAACATCTTGATGAAAAAGTTGCACGTCTACATCTTGATCGGTTAGGAATAAAATTAAGTGTTTTATCAGAAGAACAAGCCGCCTATATTGGAGTCACACCACAAGGACCTTATAAACCAAACCATTACCGTTACTAAACATTTCCTTGGGTTAAAAAAGGGAAAGATATCGTGCGCAGCTTTGGTGACTATAACCCCAAAGAAAAAGCTCAAAAAATGATTCGAATCTATGCGTATATATTTTGCCTTTTTTTCTTTTTTTCTCCAACATGCGCTGTTGCTCAGTCATTGGAAGGTTATTTACCATTTTTCTTCACTTTGCCGAATGGTCCATGGCTGCTTTTAGCGCTGTGTGGAGGAATTTCTTGTGCTTCACTTCTCACGTGCCTAGCTGTTATTATGCGTGCAAAAAAAACTGCACAGAAGACTTTGAAGATAATTCAGGCAAATTTTTCTGAAAAACTTAAATATTATGAATGGCTTCTGGAAGAAACCGAGCAATTCCTTCTTATTTGGGAAAATCCAACAACCTTACCCCGTGTCGTTGGTGCCCTTTCTGCATTGCAAAAAATAGGAATCGACCAGAAAGATTTTCAGCGTTTTGAGCTCTGGGTTGAAGAAAATTCTCTTCGAGAACTTGATTATGCATTGACTCAACTACGTTGTAAATGTCACCCTTTTGATCTTTCTATCACCACCACAAACAATGTATTGCTGCAAGTTACAGGAGTCATCGCAGGAACAGTCGCTATTGCTCGTTTTCAAGATATCTCAAAACAACAGAGTGAAAATGCTCGTTTACAGAAAGATATCGCCCGCCTTCTTACTGAACTGAGAATGCAGCGTAATCTTCTTGATCTTATTCAAGAGCCCGTATGGATAAAAGATTGTGAAGGAAAAGTTTGTTTTATCAATCGCGCCTTTAGAGAAATGACAGATTTTCGTGAAGGCAGTGATGAAGTGGGGGATCTTTTCAATGAAAATACACAACGCAAAACAAATGAAACAGAAACAATTTTTCAAGAACATGTTCACACAGTTATTGATGGAGAACGACATCGTTTTCATCTCACACGTATTACAACAGCCGAAGGGATGGCAGCTTTTGCGCGTGATGACAGCGCATATGAAAATATTGCTCATGAATTAAGTTATGTCCTTCAAAGCCATTGTGAAACACTTGACCAAATTTCAACAGCTGTAGCTATTTTTGATACAAACCAAAAATTAAAATTCTGTAATCATGCTTTTAAAATTTTATGGCCGTTGGAGACTTCCTTTTTAGAAAGTGAACCAAGCCATACATTATTTCTTGAACGTCTACGTGAAAAAGGGCTCATTGCTGCACACCCCGATTGGCGCGCATGGAAAGAAGAACTTTTTAAAGCCTATCGACAAACAGAATCGAACCAACAAATTTGGAATCTTCCAGATGGGCGTACGGTGCGTGTTATCTCGAACCCTCATCCACAAGGAGGTGTCACTTGGCTTTACGAAAACCTTACAGAAAAAATTGATCTTGAACGCCGTTATAATACACTTATTAAAATACAAGGTGAAACACTTGATAAACTTTCCGAAGGCGTGGTTGTTTTTGGTACTGATGGACGCCTTCGTTTATCGAATCCTGCCTTGTCGAAATTGTGGTCTCTTCCTTATAATTTACTGGTAGAAGGGACCCATATTACACAGTTACAAAGCCATTGTTCAGCCTTAACCTTAGGACAAGAATGGGATCAATTTACCAAATTCATTACCGGTTTTGCTGAAAAACGTGAAACATTTTCAGGTCGTATAGATCTTAAAAATGATATGATTATTGACTATACTCTGGTCCCTCTTCCTAATGGACAAACGATGCTTACTTTTGTGAATGTTACGGACACTGTCCATGTTGCGCGTGCTCTTCAAGAAAAAAATGAAGCATTAGAAAGTGCTGATCGTTTGCGTAATGAATTTGTCCAACATGTTTCTTATGAATTACGCACACCTCTCACCAATATTATTGGATTTTCCGATATTTTACGTGATCAAATTTTCGGCTCTATCAATGAACGTCAACAAGAATATCTTGAACACATTCATTCAGAATCAGGAACTCTTTTAAATATTGTTAACGATATTCTTGATCTTGCTACCCTTGATGCAGGCATTATGGAGTTGGACATAAAATCGGTTAACATTGCCGATGCTATGATACAAGCAGTAGCACGTGTAGAAGATCGCCTTAATGGACGTCATATTACGCTTTTACAACAAATTTCTCCTTCCTTAAATTCTATTTCTGCTGATGAAAAGCGCTTGCATCAAATTTTTGTGAATGTACTGAGTAATGCTATTAATTTTGCAACGGAGGCGAGTACTATTGAATTTTGCGTCGATGAACAAGATGATAACATTGTCTTTAGCGTTCACAATCAGGGCTCTGACATCCCAGAAGACATCCTTGATCGTATTTTTAAACGTTTTTCTTCCCATTCACACCATGGTGGGCGTGCGGGAGCGGGTCTTGGCCTTTCCCTTGTAAAAAGTTTCGTTGAACTACACGGTGGACATGTTGAAATTCTTACCGGTTCTGGAAAAGGAACAACAGTTAAATGTTTTTTCCCACTCTCCAAAGGAGATAAGATTTTTTAATTTTAACCTTTATGATAACAAAAATTTTTCATCCATTTCATGGAACTTTTAATGAATTTTAGTTTTTTTCTTGAAAATGAAGAGGCAACAAAGCTTTTTGCACAAAATTTAGCTCTTTCTTTAAAGCCAGGAGATCTTGTGACGCTGCAAGGGGATCTTGGAACTGGAAAGTCAACCATTGCACGTACAATCATTCAAACACTTGCGAACAATAACACTATGGATGTTCCAAGCCCTACTTTTACTCTTGTGCAAAGCTATCAACTTCCAAAGTTTGAAATTATTCATGCTGATCTTTATCGCCTTTCTATGGCAGAAGAAATTGATGAATTAGGGCTTCATGAAGCTCGTGAGAAAAATATTTTACTTGTTGAATGGCCAGAAAGAAATACAGCTCTTTTAGAGCTTGCCACTTTTGCAGTCACCTTACACTATAAAGAACATGGGCGTCATGTAACAGTTAGATCAGCGCAACATTCCATTGAATGTTTGCAACAGTCTTTCGCAATTCGTACATTTTAAAAAAACATGAACATCATCATTTTTTAATTTGATAATACCTCAATACTACCTATGAAATCTGAGATGATGGACAACATAAAGAAGGATTCATGGAGGTACCAACCATGGAAGATGAAACGAAATGCTGACTCTTTCATATAACAATGACATAAATTGCAAAGGACAGCCGTTAATTTATAGGAATTCATCAATTTATTTTAGAGAATCTGATACCTACAATTTTGATTCTAGAGAATAGTATAAGAGAATTTTAAATTGAAGTGGTAACCCTTTAGAAGAGCATTATATAACCTGTAGTGAATTGCTTGTTTCTTTCTGCTTAAAAATTGTGAGCTTCAGAAAAGTAATTTGCAAAGTTTTTGCTTAAAATCTCCTTTTATGTGTTGAAAACACTATCTATTTCAATAGTCTTATCTAAGAAGAAATACCTTTATGAAATTATCATTCACCTAATATTTTTAACGCGCCTATAAGGAAAGAATTGCCTATATTCTTCATACAAAGCAATTTTTTATAAAAAATAGTCAATTGAAACATGCATAAAAGCATGAATTCTTAAATTCATTTAAAATTTTGATTTTTATTGTCTTTTCATTATAATATAATGCAAAAAAGAATATTTTAAAAAAGTCAAAAGGAGAGACAAAATTTCTCTCCTTTATAGTGATTATATGTGGAATTAACTAAGCCCATCTTTTATCCATTCAGAAAGACGTCCTTTAGAGGTAGCGCCAACCATATTCGATGAAATATTTCCATTTTTAAACATTAATAATGTAGGGATAGAACGTACTCCGTATTGGGTAGCCAGTTCCGGATTTTCATCAATATTTACCTTAGCAATTTTAACTTGATTTTGCATTTCTATTGAAATTTCATCCAAAATTGGAGCAATCACTTTGCAAGGGCCACACCATTCTGCCCAAAAATCAACCACAACAGGGATGGAAGAGGTTAGAACTTCACTTTCGAAATTGTCCTTATCAACTTTTATACACGTCATTTATTTATCCTTTTATATTCACTTTTTATAGATTGGTATAATAACAATTCATATCAAGTTATTGCAAAGATAAATTATTAAAGGACTTTTTTACACCAGGGATTGTGCGTTGTGTTTGTTTGAGCGATTTTATGAAAGTAAATAAAATGTAAAAATGCTTTGCAAGGAAAAGAGTAACTTATAAGGCAACTTCACGAAGAAATGCCTCAAGTTTTTCTGGAGGAAGTTTAAAAATTTTGGCTTCTTTACTGTAGATAAGCAGAGCCTGGATATCTTTATCGGGATGAATAGCTTGCAACAATTTTTGGTAAAGGGCCATTTGCAACCAGTGATGGGAAGCAATAGCAGCTTCATTTTCTGGTGGAGTTCCGGTTTTAAAATCGGCAAAGATAATGCTGTTTTGCTTGATGTAGAGACGGTCAATTTGACCAGAGATTGCTTGTTCTTTTCCACGAATTTTCACAATACCCATTAAGGAGACCTCAGCACGTGAATGCTCAGAGAAAAGGGGTTTGAGATAAACATGATCTAATATTTTCCAAATATGGCAAAGAGCATCTTCTCTTTGACTCTCATGCCAATGAGAGGCTTTGATATTGAGATAGTTTCGAGCATAATCTCGACGTTTTTGTGGGGGACAATCGGGCAAATATTGTAACAATCGGTGAACGAGATTACCATATTCAATGGAAAAAGCTCTGTTTGTGTTCATGGCTCCTAAAACAGGTGAAGTGGTAAGCTGTTTTGGACTTGAGGACAGCTCTGTATCAGCTTCAATGGAAAGGCTCGCCACTGACGGTTTTAACGGTTTTGGTAACACTGGTTCTGCTGGTACTTTATGAGAGAAAAAAGCAGGCAAAGGTGGTAAGGTTTGGCATTCAGCGGAAGGAACTTTTGAGTTTATAGAAGCAGAAGAAGCAGGTGTAATGCAATAACGCCAAGCTGCAATATCTTCCGAAGAATCTTTTATAGCAAGGGCATGCGGTTCAAGGGCTTTTTTTACGAGTTGTAACCATGTATGAGATGGCGTTTTCGGACCTTTATACCCACAAATAAACAAGCGATCTTCAGCGCGTGTCATTCCTACATAAAGAAGACGCCTATATTCTTCTTCTGCACGCTCTTTTAAATATGAAATTGCTTGTTTAGAGAGTTTTGTATCAAACTTTTCATTGGGATGCCAAATAAAGGCTTGTTTTCCGTTCCATTGTGCATTGTTTAAAGGAACTTTAAGCAAGTGAGGCGCATGCTGAGGATGCCAAATCGCACTACCAGGATCGACTAAAAACACAACAGCAGCCTCTAGTCCTTTTGCAGCATGAACAGTCATGATACGAATTTCTTCATTACTTTGTTCAAATTCACGTTTAATTTCTGGTTCGCTTGCACTTAATGTTTCTAAAAAAGCTTGTAATCCTGGTAATCCTGTTTTTTGAATAGTGAGCGTATAATCCATAAAAGCATCGAGCACATCATTTGCTTCAGATCCTAAACGAGACAGAATTTTTTGTCGTCCCTTATCATTGTTCAGAATATAGCTATAGAATTCAAAAACTGGTATTTTATCCACTAAAGCGCGATAATGGTTTAGCTTTTCAAAAGCATCTTTAAAAGATACCTGCGATGATATATGCGCGCACAGACTTTGCCAAAGAGAGCCGGTGCGGTGTACGGCAAGCTGATAGAGTTCCTCTTCACTAAGAGCAAAAAGTGGGCTTTTTAAAACACAAGCAAGAGAAAGATCATCTTGTGGCTGCAAAACAAAACGCGCAAGCGCCATTAAATCACGGATACTAATATGTTTGGTAAGCTGTAAACGATCAGCCCCTGCTACGGGAATATTACGGTGTTTAAGAGCACGGGAAAGAGCTGAGACAAATTGATCACGTTTACGGACCAAGATCATAATATCACTTGCACGTATTAAGCGTCCTTTTGCTGGAAGCATTTCGCCTTTTTGTAACCAGTCGGCAATCGTTTCAGCAATTTTTTCTGCTAAACGAACTTCAGGTGTATCTAAATGATTAACAGTTGTATGCCAATCTTGAGGAAAGTCACTCGTTTCTTTGGAAATGGCATCCCATATAACAACTTCACCGGGACTGTGAATACGGATAGCTTCATGCACCGTTTTTGTATTTTCTGCCGAAAGCCCTTTATAGTTTTCTGGTGTTTCAAAAACAAGATCAACACTTTTAAGAACATCTGCTGTAGAGCGAAAAGAATAATGCAGTTGTATTTTTTCAAATTGTTGATTTGTTTGTTGCACTTTTTTTTGAATAATTCGTCCATTTGCAGCAAAATTTTCTGGAGCAGCGCCTTGAAAAGAATAAATAGATTGCTTTTCATCTCCAACAGCAAAAAGAGTCCGTATGTTTGTTCGTTGGCTATACCCTGAAAAAAATTCCTGTGCCAACAGTTGAATAATTTGCCATTGCTCAGGGTTGGTGTCTTGTGCTTCATCAAGTAGAATATGATCAAGTCCCTGATCAAGTTTATAGTGCACCCATTGGCTTGCACCTTTGCGCTGTAACAAATGAAGTGTACGCTCAATAAGGTCATCAAAGTCTAAGAAGCCATTGGACTTTTTTAGATTCTTATAAATTTTGAGATAAATAGTACAGAGCTGAAAAGCAGCCATATTGAGGGTGGCAACCTTTGCGCATTGATATTTTTCTAAAAGAACAGAAAGCTTGTTTTGTTTATCTTCAAGCATTTGTTGAATAAAAGGCCAAATTTCGTCTGATTTTTTATGAGATAAATGTGAAAAATTACGCGGCTCACCTTTTGTTGTAAAATAAACATCAGAAATAAGATTGAGAATATTTGTCTCATCATGCACCTTTTCTAATTGGGAAAGTTTTGCCACCATATCCTTAAAGCTTTGATTACCATTGGTTTCACAATGCTTAAGAGCATAAAGAGGAAGGCGCGCTGTTTGTTTAATTTGTTCCAGAAGATATTGATTTGTTTCATTGGGCGCTAAGTTAAAAAGCGCGCGCAATTTTTCTTCTCCATTTTCAGATAAAAGAGAAGATAAAAAATCAGACAATTTATGTTGCTTTTCAACTGCCTCATAGAGCAATTGGTTAAAAGTATGTTCGCTAATAACTTGAAGTAACTGTTGCAAAGCAGGTTGTACATCACGACGAGCTAAAAGTTGACGACGAGATTCTTGTCGTAATTTTTTTCGACTGATATCATCGGGAAGTTCAAAATGCCCTGCAATATTGGCTTCTAACATAAATTGATGCAAGAGAGATTCACAAAAAGCATGAATCGTTTGGATTTTTAAGCCACCAGGCGTTTCGAGGGCACGCGCAAAGAGTTGCCGTGCATAAGTTAGTTTTTGCGCATTAACAGTTTTTTTTTCAAACCGTGTTAAGGTTTCTTGCAGCTGTGCATCATCGAGCTCATTCCAACTGGAAAGCGTGCGAAAAATTCGTGATTGCATAACAGCAGCAGCAGCTCTTGTATAAGTAAGGCATAAAATACGTGCTGGAGGCGTACCGTTTAAAAGCAAACGGATAACACGTTCACTTAAAACGTGGGTTTTTCCAGATCCAGCATTTGCAGAAACCCACACGTTTTTTTGGGGATGTGTTGCTGTTGCTTGTGCATCAAGAGCGGCTTCAGGAATAGAAAAAAACGTCATGATTACTCTTCTTTATGAAAACCACTTGACCATTCCCACAACCGAGCCAAATGATCGTAGTCACCTTCATATCGTTTTGACATGGGGACAGCATGTGAGAGATAGCCTTGTTGTGGATTTTGATAATAAATTATGAGTGCGATAAGATTTTCCCATGCATTTTCAGCAAGATCAACAGCACTTAGATAAGTTTTTCCGTCTTTTTTCTTTAAAAGAATTGATTGGGATTTAATTTCACCTTTTTTGTTAAGGGGAATGTAAAATAAATTTGAAGGTGTAAAATCTTGAAAATCTGGGAAGCCCCCTTGTATGAGTAAAGCTGTTTCTAAAGCCAATTGCGGAAATAATAATTCACGAACTTGTTTTGATAAAGGAGGCGTTCCGGTTTTGAAATCTAGAATTTCAACCGTTTTATCTGGCAAAACATCAAGACGATCAGCACGTCCTGAAAGGGTTACCCCTGTTGTTCCTATAGGGATTTTTTGTGATACCACTTCCGAATATCGCTCTCGCAGTCCTAAACTTTGTTCCCATTGAATAAAGCGTGGAGCAAGATTTTCAAAACTATTCCACCAAATTACTTCAATATCGGGTGGAAAGTTGAATTTATCAAATTCTTTACGTCCAATAGAAAGCAGTACGTTGAGTGCATTTGCATCATTTGGATTTTTCATTTGTGTACAAAAAGCCGCAAGAATAGCGTGATAAAGTGTTCCACGTTCTGAAGCGCTAGGATCATGAATAAGTTCTTTAAGTGGTTTGAGCCTTAAGATTTTTTTGGCATAAATAGCATAGGGATCATATCGCAATGTTTCTATTTCAGTGACTGAAAAATGGCGCGGGCGTATATCAAGAGGTGGAGAAGGGCAAGGACGTTCCACCTCAGAAGTTATGCTTGTATGATCAAGTATCTTTGCCCAATGGCGTAGTATTTCACCTCGTTCACGGATTTGTTCCCAAACCTGTTTTCCTACAACTGTTTCCATGCGTTGTAGCCAGCGTGAAGGAATGGAAGGCGTATGATTAACGCGCAATGCGCGACTCATCACCACTTTATCCATTCCCATTGCCCATTGAAAATCATGCGCAGAAAGACCAATACGCTGCTCTGGTGGTTCCAGAGTTAACATCATTTTCATCGGTCGCGATAAAAAAGCATCATTTCGGGTTGATATCGGCCATGACCCTTCATTAAGACCGCCGATAACCACTGTATCAACTGTTTGCAAACGCGATTCCAAAGTACCCCAGATGAATAAACGTGGATGTCCTCCAGGCGAAGGTGCGACGGAACGAGTTGCTATTATAGCAGAAAACATAGCAGGCCATTCACAAAGATGAAATGTTAATCCTGATTGATCACTGACCAATTCACGTAAAAACTTTGATAGGGCTTGTCCTGCTTCGTGTTGATAAAGATGTGCAAGAGAATTATCCTCATTGCGACCAAAATTTTCAAAAACTTCAACAGTTGCTATCGCAGCTTCGTTGATGGTGCATTCTTTCTCTTGTTTCATAAGAGATGTTAAAGGTTCAACAGCTGTCCTCAAAAGATGACAAAGGAAACGTGCTTCTTCACATTTCTGCTGATCAAGAGCGTTGATTTCAGAACTATTATGAAAGTATGTTTCAATCCATTTTTCAAGAAATTGATCACACTCGCAAAGATTGATGCGCCCTGTATTCCCTCGAAGAACAAAAAGTTCAAAATTTTCTGCCATTTCCCGTAAACGATGACGATTTTGTTGGAGTGTTGTAAGGGGATGTTTAAGAAGAGAAAGAAAAGCAATGGGATCATCAGGTTGCAATACATTTTCTAAGATAAGTCGTAAGAGAGTTACAGGCAATGTTTGTGCAAGTGGTATTCCGCCTGAATCATTTGCTTCAATTCCAAATCGCTGTAATTCCACGGCAACACGGCGTGCTAAATTACGGTCATTTGTAATAAGAGCCGCAGTTTTTTGAGGTTCTTCAATAGCTTTGCGTAAGGTAACAGCAATAGCGAGAGCTTCTTCACGTTCATTTATAGCTTCAATAAATGACCAATCTGCACAAAGATTTTCATAATCATCACGGACAATTTGTATCCATTTATCTGTCGTAGAAGCTGGTCGGAGTGCTTCTGATAAAAGAGCCATTCGTCTTTTCTTTGTGCTGCTCTGTTGGCCAATTTCGCAAACATGATGACGTTGACACTCCATGAGAGAAAGAAGTTTTTTTAAATGATATTGAGGATGGCTAAAAACATTTTCTGCAGGATCAAAAAAATCGCAAGCTGTTTTTTCTTTATTGCTTGTGCTTAATGCATTCCATTGTTCTTCATCCATATGGAGATCAAGACCAGGAAGAACAACAGCCCCTTTGGGCAGAGAAGCTATAACCTTTAAAAGATGAGAAACTGCGGGCATAGAACCCGACACACCAGCTGCAATGATCGGTTTATCAGGCAGCATACGTCGTAAAGCCTCTGCATGCATTGTGAGTGCTTGATTACGCCATTCAACGGGATTGCTTCGTTGTCTTTCTTTCAAGATTTTGGGCCAATTTTGTGTAACAATAGTCAGAAAGTCAAGCGTTATTTGCCACCATTCAGCGACCATATCAGGTGCAATATCTTTAAGTTTCGACCAATCTGCTCCTTCTGTTTCAATTTCATCCATCAAATGCGCTAAATCCTGAGCAAACCAAATTGCATCAGCACTATGAGCCGGAATAAGCACATCTTCTGTACCAAACATGGCACGCAGATGCGCAGGTAAATTTTCACGCCATGGACGAATAAGGCGCGCTAAAAGCAGTAAGCGTTCACTTTTTCCAATGGGTGGATTCAGAGTGCTGGTATGATTTTCAACAAAAAGGAAACTGTCTTCATCGACATCTCCTAGAGCACGAATAGTTGGCAAAAAGGTTGATTGTGTATTACTTCTTTCAACAAAAGCTAAACGCAAAGCGCGCGCAGCACGACGTGTCGGAACATAAATAAGGCTATCAGCAAGAGCAGTTTGAATATCTCCATTGGGAGCAAAATTATCAATAAGGCTACCAGAGAGCAGTGCATCAACAAAGTGAGGCAAAAAATCCGTTCCAGAAGATATAGAAAAGACACGTGGTTTATAAGTCATATGATCTCATATTGGGAATAACAAATTTCATCTTATTGATTATTTGCTTTATTTTGACTGTATACAATTTTCATACAAGAAAAAACTGAAAAGCTCTATTTATACAGGAGATTTTTAACTGACATTCAAAATACTTAAATATATGAGCTTGTCTTAAGCTATTGTGAAAAAATATATCAAAATTTTAAAAGACGTTACAATTACAAATATATTATAACTTATTGAATATTATAAATAAATTTACCATATTCTTTATACAGTGCAATTTGAAAGTGTTCTTTACATACTCCTTTTGTTTTCAGAAAAAATAACAATATTCAGATCCCCAACTCAATATGAAAAATCATTACCAACCAAATTGTTACATAAAAAATTCTTCTTTACATTACAAGCTTACTTGATAATCTTTAAAAGTAGAAAATTTTATCTTAGGAGCTCTTTCTGCTTCATAATTTAATGAAAAATGGTTCTCCGCTAAAAAAACTGGATCACCTTCTAAATCATACGCAATAGCAGAGCGGTGATTGCTGAGAAACTTTTGCAACTCATCTTTGCTCTGCGCTGAAATCCAACGGCATAAATTAAAGCGCGCAGACTCAAAATTCACTGGCAAAGAATATTCTATTTTTAATCGTTCTTTTAAGACATCAATTTGCAAAGCACCAATAACACCAATGAGAGAAGGCGACCCATCATCAGGAATAAACAATTGTACAACCCCTTCTTCAGCCATTTGTTGCAAAGCTTCTTTGAGCTTTTTTGCTTTCATTGGATCGCCTAAACAAACACGACGCAAAATCTCTGGTGCAAAATTTGGTACTCCCTTAAAGAGGATATCTTCTCCTTCAGTCAAAGTATCGCCGATACGCAATGTTCCATGATTAGGGATCCCTACGATATCACCAGCATAGGCTTGATCAGCAATTTGGCGCGAACGCGCAAAGAAAAATTGTGGAGCCGAAAGTGTCATCGGTTTTCCTGTTCGGACCAACTTTGTTTTCATACCACGTTCAAGTGTTCCCGAGCATACCCGAAAAAATGCAATACGATCACGATGATTAGGATCCATATTCGCTTGAATTTTAAAAACAAATCCCGTCATTTTAGGTTCAGTTGCTATGATATTGCGCTGATCTGCACTTTGATCACGAGGACTTTGACCAAAATCAATAAGTGCATTGATCAAATCACGAACACCAAAATTTCGTAAAGCTGAACCAAAATAAACCGGAGTCATATGACCTTCACGGAAAGCTTGAAGATCAAAATTCTTGCAAACACTTTGAGCAAGTTCTACCCCTTCAATAAAAGTTGAACGTTGATATTCAGGGAGTAAATGGACAACCTCTCTGGGATTTGAAACTATCTGCTGTATTATCTCATCATCTTTTTGACGAAACCGATTATGATGAAGGTCATAGGTACCAACAAAATCTTTACCGGTACCAATGGGCCATGTTATAGGGGCGGTATCAAGAGCAAGCTTTTCTTCAATTTCATCTAAAAGCTCTATAGGGTCACGTGCCTCACGATCCATTTTATTGATAAAAGTAACAATAGGAATATCCCGCATCCGACATACTTCAAACAGTTTTAGTGTTCTAGGCTCAATCCCGCGGGCCCCATCCAATACCATGATAGCACTATCAACAGCTGTGAGTGTGCGATAGGTATCGTCTGAAAAATCTTCATGGCCTGGGGTATCTAGGAGATTAAAAATATGATTTTCATATTCAAACGTCATCACCGAAGTCACAACGGAAATACCACGATCACGCTCAATATTCATCCAATCAGAACGGGTTTGAATACGATCTTTTTTGGCTTTTACTTCTCCTGCAAGTTGAATAGCACCACCAAACAATAAAAGCTTTTCTGTTAATGTTGTTTTCCCCGCATCTGGGTGAGCAATAATTGCAAATGTACGGCGTCGCTTTACTTCCTGCACTCTTCGTTCCATTATTCCTCCACAGGACGTGCAAGTGTTTCAGCAATCAGTGCACGCATTTCATTAATCCCATAAAGCGCTATAAATGATCCCCATCGTGGACCTCGCTCTTGTCCAAGAAGGACTTCATACAACATTTGAAAAAAAACATTGGAAACACCAGGCCCACCTTCAGGGCTTTTTTTGCTATGATCTTGATAGCGTTCCGTTAACCGTGCAACATCAAGAAGTGTATTTTGTAATATGTTGCCATCAACAGTTTCAGGTAAATGAGCTAATTTTTCATCAATTTGTGCTAATGTTGCTCGTTCGCTATCATCTGGTATACGAAATTTCTTGTTTGGTTTAACAAAAACATCAAAATATTTAATGGCAAACTTCACCAATTGATCAAGTTCTGGATAAGTTTGTGCATTTGCTTCTTTAGCGTAACGAGAAATAAAACCCCAAAGAACTTCTGCATTCTCCGCATTTGAAGCACTTACCAAATTTAAAAGCATCGCAAAGGATACAGGCAAATCAACCTGCGGTGGACAACCATTATGAATATGCCATACAGGATTACTAAGCCGTTCTTGCCAACTTTGACGACCATAAGCAGAAAGATGAGCATAATATTCATCCACAGCTTTAGGAATAACATCAAAATAAAGCCTTTTTGCTGTTTTAGGTTTTGAAAACATATAAAGCCCTAAACTCTCTGTTGGGGCATATGTAAGCCATTCATCAATGGTTAAGCCATTTCCCTTGGATTTGGAAATTTTCTGCCCTTTCTCATCTAAAAAGAGCTCATAGTTGAATCCTTCTGGGGGGGTTCCACCTAATACTTTACAAATTTTAGAAGAAAGATTTGTGGAATCGATAAGGTCTTTTCCGGCCATTTCATAATCAATGCTAAGTGCTGTCCAACGCATTGCCCAATCTACCTTCCACTGACACTTAACTTTGCCCCCCGTAACCTCTGTTTCTATGGTTTCTCCTGTTTCAGGTTCAATATAAGTGACTGTCCCTTTTTCAACATTACGCGCAATCATCGGTACCTGTAATACTTTTCCAGAAAAGGGAGAAATCGGTAGAAAGAGTGAATAGGTCGCTTGCCGTTCTTCACCTAATGTTGGTAAAATAATTGCCATAACCTTGTCATAACAGGCAAGGATTTTCAAAAGTGTTTCATCAAAACGACCGGAATTGTAATAATCCGTAGCACTTGCAAATTCATAATCAAAACCAAAACGATCAAGGAAAGCCCGTAACCGCGCATTATTTGCCGCTCCAAAAGAAGGATAATCATCTCCAAAAGGGTCGGGTACACGGCTCAACGGTTGACCAAGATAATGTTCCATCCTCTCGCGATCAGGCACATTCTCAGGAACCTTGCGCAAACCATCCATATCATCAGAAAAACAAAGTAATTTTGTTTTTACTTTATTCTCCGTGAGAATATGAAATGCATGACGCACCATGGTTGTACGTGCAACTTCCCCAAAAGTTCCAATATGCGGTAAACCAGAAGGGCCATAACCTGTTTCAAATATCACACTGTCTGGATAACCCGTTTTTTCATACCGTTTGATAATCTTACGTGCTTCTTCAAATGGCCAAGTTCTCGATTGAGAAGCTGCATCTTTTAATTCAGGCGTAAGGTTGAGGGTATCACACTGATCACGCATCATTATTTATCCTAAAAATTACACTCTTTCAAAATAGGGTGTATGGTTCTTGAATTTATTCGTCAATAATAGCAAGCAAAAAGATGAAAATTTCTTTATACTCTTAAGCCACAATACAAAAACCGCCCTCGTTATAAACATATTTTGTTCTGATAAAAATCAAAAACATTCAATATTATAAAGCAAAATTGACTTGTTTTGATTATCGAAGCCTTCATTGCTATTATTATCATGGGTTTTGCTTATTATATTTATTAGCGCAAAAGATAAGCTTCTAGTATTGAACGAAAGAACGGTAAAAACCAACAGAAAAAATGCTCAAACTAGGCATTTCATACAAAAGCACTGCACCTACTTTACACTTGTCACCGTAACTTTCTATTTCTTTTCTTTATCACCTTGATGATGCATTGCTAATGTACGCAAACGTAGAGCATTTAATTTAATAAAACCAGTTGCATCTCTTTGATCATAAACACCTTGATCATCCTCGAAAGTTACTAACTCACTGGAATAAAGTGATTTCTTACTTTGGCGCCCTTCAATAATTACATTCCCCTTATAAAGCTTTAACGTGACTTCACCTTCAACATGTTCTTGAGATAAATCAATAGCTGCCTGCAACATCTTACGTTCCGGCGAAAACCAAAATCCATAATAAATGAGTTCTGCATAACGTGGCATCAACTCATCTTTTAAATGAGCTGCGCCACGATCTAACGTTAAAGATTCTATAGCTCTGTGAGCCGTCAAAAGAATGGTTCCACCTGGTGTTTCATAAATACCCCGCGATTTCATACCCACAAAGCGATTTTCTACCAAATCTAACCGACCAATACCATTATCGCGCCCGTAACGATTTAATTCTGCAAGTAAAGTTGCAGGAGATAAATTTTTTCCATTGATTGAAACAGCATCGCCTTTTTTAAAGCCAAGAGTAATTCTGGTTGCTTGATCTGGAGCATCTTCCGGCGAAAGAGTACGCATATGGACATATTCAGGAGCAGGAAGTGCTGGATCTTCTAAAATCTTTCCTTCTGATGAAGAATGCAATAAATTTGCATCCACTGAAAAAGGCGCTTCACCTTGCTTATCCTTTTCTACAGGAATTTGATGAATACGAGCAAATTCAAAGAGATCTGTCCGACTCTTAAAATCCCAATCACGCCATGGAGCAATAATCTTTATATCAGGATTAAGCGCATAAGCGGAAAGCTCAAAGCGTACCTGATCATTGCCTTTTCCTGTTGCTCCATGAGCAATGGCATCTGCCCCTGTTTCCTCAGCAATTTCAATAAGGCGTTTTGAAATAAGTGGACGTGCAATTGATGTTCCTAAAAGATAAGTCCCCTCATAAACGGTATTGGCTCGAAACATCGGAAACACAAAATCACGCACAAATTCTTCGCGCAAATCTTCAATGTAGATCTCTTTAACACCTAGCATTTCAGCTTTACGACGAGCAAGTTCTAGCTCTTCCCCCTGCCCCAAATCTGCTGTAAAAGTTACAACTTCAACACCTAGCGCACTTTGCAACCATTTAAGAATAATTGACGTATCCAATCCACCTGAATAAGCCAAAACAACTTTTCTAATATTTTGCCACCTTTTCATTTTAACGTTCTATATGAGCTACTTTTTTATTTCTACCCAAAAATCAAAACGATGCAAGAAATATAAAAATAAATTCTTTTTAAGCAACATTAAAAAGACGCAAAAACCGTAAATAAAGGTGCCTCAAAGTATAAATAGTGAACACTGCTTAAAATAAAAGGAGATTTACGTGTCATTTCTACCGGAGTGGTCTATTGTTGTACAATTTGCTTTAGCATCGTTGATTTTAGCACTTATTCCAGGACCAGATATGATGCTTTCTGTAGGACGAACCATTACACAAAGCAAAAAAGCTGGAATTATGTGCGCCTTGGGTAGTGCAACAGGGTTTGCCATTCAGGTTACGGCTGTAGCACTTGGCTTATCAGCGCTTATTTTTGCTGCACCACATACTTTTGTTCTTCTGAAAATTGTTGGCGCCTTTTATCTTTTATGGTTTTCCTTTCAAGCGTTACGGAGAAACCCCAATTTTTCCTTTGAACAGACATCTTCTAAATCTCAAAGCGCTAAACGTAACTATCTTGCTGGTATTGGAATTAATCTTCTCAATCCTAAAGTTATACTCTTTAACGCGACATTCTTACCACAATTTATCAATGCGAATGATCCTATGGCAACACAAAAATTACTCTTTTTAGGACTCTCTTATATTCCTATTTCTTTCCCCATTACAATTGCAATCGTTTTTACAGCGCATAAACTTACCAAAACTCTCAAAAAGAACCCTCTTTATATTCGCTTTCTCGACTGGCTTATTGCTGGTACTTTTACCAGCTTTGCCCTCCATCTCCTTGTGGTTACAAAACATTGATTTATAAGTGTAATGTATCGCTTTTAATTTAAATAAAAAAACAAATATTATAAGATTTTTTCATTTCAAACCTGTTTATTTTGAATAAAACAATACCTTTCCTTTGTACATCACAAGAGAAGCTGGAGTTTTCGTATGGATAAAAACTATCTAAGAAAAGAATAAAAACACCTCTTATGAACCATCTCAAGTGCTAAAAGCTGTTACAACATTGGGAGCTAAAAAATAGAATGGTGGTACCAATTTACACCTTTATTAAACATAAAGGTGTAGGAGTACAATACATTTCACAGAAGCTTTTTGTTATACTCCTCACAAGCATTATCGTGATATGAAGAGTGCACTAAGAGATACTTAAAAAACATATCAATGGATAACTCAATGGTATTTATATTTTAGATCCTCTGTTTTGCTTGTGATGCGTGATCTTATTTAAGAAAATAATAAACAAAAACATGAGGCACTGCACAATCTTCACTTTTTAAAATATATTACCGTAGATGCTTTTAAAAGACATAAAACCGAATTAAAGAGTATGAGATAATAAGGTAGAAATTAGTTATAATCCTTAAGACCTCATATTCCCTCTAAATTAGGCTTCCTTCTTAATTTCAGAGATTATACAAACGAGACTATAGACAATATCTTACCCCATTTAGCATATAAACGCTGAAACTGTTCGTCTAGCACTTATCCATCTTAGTATCTGTCTCACATATGCCATCGCATGAGGTTTGGATATTAAATTACAAACAAAAAAGCATAGGCCTCGATATAGCTGAAAATTACGTTAACTAATCACCAATAGCATTTTCAAGTCGTAAACGTTCAGATTTACGTAAGCGCTCTGAAGCCGATTTAAGCTGTCCACATGCAGCTAAAATATCGCGTCCACGCGGTATCCGAATAGGAGAAGCATAGCCCGCTTGATTAACGACATCAGCAAAACGCTCGATTTGCTCCCAATCAGAGCACTGATAATTACTCCCTGTCCACGGATTAAAAGGGATTAAATTAATCTTAGCAGGAATCCCTTTCAATAACTGAATCAATCGCTTAGCATCATCTAAACTATCATTGATATCTTTCAGCATAACATATTCAAATGTGATTCGTTTTGCATTGGAAAGACCAGGATAATTACGGCAAGCCTCCATTAGTAAAGCAAGCGGATATTTTTTATTAATGGGAACAAGCATATCCCTTAGTGTATCGTGTACTGCGTGGAGTGAAATTGCTAACATAACACCAATTTCTTCTCCAGTTCGGATAATTCCAGGAACAACTCCACTAGTTGAAAGCGTAATTCGACGTTTTGATAAAGAAAGTCCATCGCCATCAGAGGCAATCAATAAAGCTTTTTTAACAGCTTCAAAATTATAAAGAGGTTCTCCCATTCCCATCATAACAATATTGGTAATTTTTCGTCCTTCAATGGGAACAATTGCTCCATCAGGGGTATTCTTATCAGGAAAATCACCCAAACAATCACGTGCAACCAATAATTGTGCCAAAATTTCTTCTGCGGTCAGATTACGAACAAGCATCTGCGTTCCCGTATGGCAAAAAGAGCAGGTTAACGTACACCCTACTTGCGATGAAAGACATAAAGTACCACGTCCTTCTTCAGGGATATAAACCGTTTCAATTTCAACAGGCCTTCCAGCTCCACGTGCAGGAAAACGTAAGAGCCATTTACGCGTACCATCTTTTGATATTTGTTCTCCAACAACTTCTGGGCGCGCAATGGAGAAATGACACTTAAGTGTTTCTTGCATTGCTTTAGAAATATTCAGCATATCATCAAAATTTGAAACACCACGCACATAAAGCCAATGCCAAAGCTGACGCACACGCATACGCGTTTGATGCTCTGGTACACCAACTGTCTTTAAAGCTTGCATCATTTCATCTTGCGACAAACCAATTAAAGAGAGCTTAGAACTCTCCTTCACGACCACATTATCTGTTTTTCGTGCAAAACATGAACCAACTGGTCTAAGGTCATAGGAAATGGCCATTGCTTTCCAATTCACATCACTATTTTAGAGTTATCGAAACCTTAATGGCACTTTTGAACTGCATTTAATGCAGCAGTGACCCCTTTTAAGGAATAAGTATAAGTGGTATGCGTTCCTCGTTTTGATATCGCTTGCACTGTCATATTGCTTCCAGCACGCATAGCAGAAACAAGCTGCTTTTCTAGCTCTGATGACGCCAGCCAAGCTGAGGAATCTTTCGTGAAAAAATCAAAGTCCTTACCTCCAATGGTCACTGTCACTCTCGACCCTTCTTGAAGGGTATAACCAGCCATAAACTGCGGTTCAAACGAAATAGGTGAATGAGAACGCTTGGTAACCAAGAAAAAGTTATCACCATGATTAACTGTCGTTGGAAGAGCCTTCAAAGGTACCGATAACACATAGCAAATCGTATTTTTGGGCGATTTATAAGAATAGGCTCCCCACGCTTCAAATTGATTTAAACGGCTTGGCGTTTGTGCATATGCCACTCCCGCTGTAACAAGAACCATTACAGATGCAGCAATAACAGTCTTTTCAAACATCTTCATTTAGCTCACTTCTTTAGTCTCTAACAAGATTTTCTTCATTAGAAAAATTCAACAAAAACTCCTCGATATTCATGTGTTATTGTCCTAATTCCTTCAATAAGCGAAATATTTTCACACTAATCAAAATAGATTTCTACGTTTCATTGTGACCTTTTAATCGTTACCAAAACATAAACTTGTTATTCAATAACCACATTAAAAAATAATATCTTCATTTTACGCTACTTATTTCGTTTTTGTATAAAAAACGATTTCTTTAAGCTATAGAACTTCAAAACGAGATAAAAATATACCATCACTCTGTTAAGAAATAAACCATACTCTTTATATCACAAGCAATCTGATGCAAAATTTTGAAAATACACCCCGGACTCCCCGCAAAAAAGCTTAATCGCCTTACGAATATCACTTCTTGACTTTATGCATTCAATACATTTATGTTCGCAAAATACTCCATCTTTTACTCATTATAGTGCATTCATATTTCGTATTCAATATCGTCCCGATAACACTTTTTCTCAATCTTCAAAAGACCTTGTAAAAATAATAAAATATTATCAAGATATTAATAATAAAACATAAAGAATTTAGATTCTATCTCAATAATCACATACAACTTTGTTTCTTTTGATCTTATTTCCTTATATATTTCATATCCAATTATTAATTTCTAAAATGATTTTAGTAGCTTATAATAGCTTAATCGTATTATTTTAATGTATTAGACGATATTTTTCTTTCTGTTATAAAAAACTTCTTAAGAATTCTTTGGGAAAGTCTCCTTATCTTATTTCTAAGTAATTTATAAAAAGAAATATAAAACTTTTTTCTATAGCAGTTCTAACATTACCGTTTTTTAAACAATATTTTAATCAATTAAAGACACTTAAATAAATCTTCCTATGCATAAAAACTCTTTCACCCAACCTAAAGGTATAATTTTCATTCTTACCGTACAAAATTGTTCTTTAGCATGAGCTCTATACAACAGCAGACATCTAAATCATATCTATAAAATAGTTGATCTCTCCACTTGTGAAGAAGAAAGCTGGCACCATAACACTATTTTCCAGCTCCCAATGTTCTGCTACAACTCTCGATACTTGAGACGATTCATAGGAAGCATTTTTACCCCTTTCTTGTACAGTTTTTATCCACACGCTAATTCCGTTTACAACGTGCAAGGAAATGGTTTTGATTGATTCAACATAAACAAGTTTGGAATGAGAGAATTTTACAATATTCGGATCTCTCATCCAACATGCGAAATAGTGAATTATATTTAAAATCAATATCTTGCTATACTGAAGATACAATATATCTCTTATTTCTTCTTGAGCATTAAAATATTATCCCTAAACACTCAAACTCAACTTACAAAAAAATTCAATGCACAAATAAACTTTTCTGTTGATTTCTTTCCCGCTTTCAAAGGACGAAGATTCTTAATCCAATCTGGACTGAAAAAGTTTGGATTCTTGTCGAGCGGTCTCCTCTTTTCTTCCCACTCATGTGATTCACTTAACTAAAGGCTCTACAGACAAGTCCTGCTTAAAAATATTTACCACGCACTCTAAAGCACTTAATATATTAAGAAGACTTACAGAATTTATCTCACCATATCTCAAATGATAGTGTTTTTACAGTATAACAGGATAAAAGAATCCACGAACATAATAATTAGATGCTTTAATATACGAGAACAAGAAAGGACAAGCCCTTCGTTTTTGTTGCTTGCTCTTTAAAAAGAAGGTCACTTAGAAGTGATTTTCTTAAATCTCATGACATAACCTTTTGTTATTAGTCTTAAGATGCAAATTATATTATTTCCTACGCTCTGTAGTGCATACCTCGCAATTTATACGCTCATAATAACTTTTAAGCTGCATTTGATTCTGAAGTCTGAATCAATAAAGAATAAAGCGCATTGGCATTATGCGTACTGCGCAACTTTTGTACAACATCAGTGTGACGCAAAACACGTGCGATCTGTGATAAAGCTTTTAAGTGATCTGCACCAGCATTTTCAGGTGCTAAAAGGAGAAAAACGAGATCTATAGGTTCGTCGTCAAGAGCTTCAAAATCAACAGGACTTTCAAGACGTGCAAATATACCAATGATCCGATTAATATCAGGTAATTTTCCATGAGGAATCGCAATACCTCCACCCAAACCCGTTGAACCAAGCTTCTCGCGTTGTAAAACAACATCAAAAATCACATGCTCACTAAGACCTGTTAGCTTGGAAGCTTTTTCGGCTAAAATTTGCAGAACCTGTTTTTTCGAATTAGCATTAAGAGCCGGAATGATCGCTTCCGGTGCTATTAACTCACTCAAATTCATACTTTAATTTTCCTCTTACACGCTAAAATGCTCATCAATAAACCTATAAACGCTATAGATACTTAATGTTCTTTCACTTTTCGCAACATCGCATGTGTTTTTACTTTTCAATTTATAATGGGTGATGGCTCAATACATCTCATATCACTTCTAAAACAACAATAAATATTATTCGGATCATCATTAACGGCATAAGAAACCAAAGAAATGAAGTTGTTCATAAAGTTAATTTCCTTACGACTCTAGAAAAGGCCATTATTCATAAATTTATTAAACTTGTCATAAGAGTTGATGTATAATCCGCCATCAGAGTTTTTCTTTCTTTAAAAATGAGCCCTTAAATTAAGATGAAAAGCATACTGAGCAAAATGGACCTTTACTTTGAAAATTACTGTATAGCTTGAACATCGACTTATAACAAGAATATAAAGATTTTTAGAAATTTAATGATTATTTTAAAAGATTTATAGATTTAGCCTGATATCTGTAGCCAAGCTCCTATTTTCAAATAGGCCATATAAACCAATAAAATACGACAACTCCTATTGAATAACCGCAATATATAAACCGGTGCTCCCATCAAAATACCTAAAACAGCATCATCGATATATGATTTGATTCGACAGAGAAAAATATGATAAATATCTCTTACCTTTCAATAACACACGCATTTATTGAGCGCTTCGTTTATCACTCATTATCACGTTAATCTAGTGATATCTTTTCTATGATACAATTATGAGTAAGCTAAACTTATAAAACAACAGACTAACCTCTAATGATGAAGCCTTTTTCACCACTCAATAACAACATTAAGGTTATAGTCATAAAAGAAGTTTTGGCATAAATAAGGAGATTTTCAGTAATAATGTTTGGTTAAACTTAAATGGAAACTCGTGAAAGCTGTAAAATCAAAGAGAAAACTGATTTCCCAAATAAATTCTGCGTACATCAACGTTGTTGATAATATCGTTAGGACAACCGTGAACTAACACCCGCCCTGTATGAATAATATAAGCGCGATCGACAAGCCCTAATGTCTCACGCACATTATGATCCGTTATTAAAATACCAATGCCACGCCTCGTTAAATGACGAATAAGTTGTTGAATATCGAAAATAGCGATAGGATCAATTCCTGCAAATGGTTCATCAAGTAACATAAAATGGGGACGAGAAGCTAAAGCGCGCGCAATTTCAAGTCGCCGACGTTCACCTCCAGATAACGAAAGTGCAGACATTTTACGTAAATGATCAATTTTAAATTCATGTAAAAGGCTATCTAACTCTTCACGTTGTTTAAGGCGATCTTTTTCAACGACCTCTAAAACAGCTTTAATGTTATTTTCTACTGAAAGACCACGAAAAATAGACGCTTCCTGTGGAAGATATCCAATACCTAAACGCGCACGTCGATACATCGGAAGATGCGTAATATCAAATCCATCAATTTTAATGGATCCTCCATCAGATTTTATAAGCCCTGTCACCATATAAAAACAAGTTGTTTTACCTGCCCCATTGGGCCCTAAAATGCCAACGGCTTCTCCCGTACGAATGCCAAAAGAAACACCATTAACAGTTCGTCTTCCTCGATAAACTTTAATCAAATTACTGGCAATCAAGGTCCCTTTTAAGGGATTTTTTGAAGCTTCACTTTCAAGATTATACCTATCGGTCTGTTTTTTTCTTTTGATTCCAAACATGAAATCTTAATGGCCATTCTTTTGATTTTGTTTTAAAATAATAGAAACACGGCCTTTTTTCTTAGGCGTCTCACAACCTTCTAAAAAAGCCTTTCCGCTTTCCATATTTGCCGTTAGTTTGCACCCCGTTGCCACATTGTCACCATCAGTTAACACAACATGATTCCCTGTCAAACTCATCATTTTTGACTTTCCATCAAAAACGCCTTTATCACCCGTAGCAACTTGCGTAGCAATTTTTATATAAACTTTTCCTAAAGCTTCCATTTTTTGTATACTCGACGAACCAAATAAAGAAACAGATGATGCCTTTGTATCTTTCCTGTTTTTATCAATTTCTTTATATGCTTTATCGTAGTAAACAACTAATTCTGCCGTTCTTAAAAGACGTTCACCTTGTACCACTGAAACGTCACCCTTAAAAAGCGCTATCCCTTCTTTATCACGTATTTCCAAAGAATCTGCATGAAGTTCTACCGGTTCTTTATCGCTTGATAGACTTATTCCAAAATGGGCCACTTCAGCATATCCTAAAACTGCTCCTTCTCCTAACATTCCCATGCTAAAAGCCAACATCACACCTATCCATCTTTTGTACGATTTCATTATTTCAATTCTTCTGTTTGTATATACACATACTTCTCTTTATAAATATCCTTTAAAGATTTGTATTGATATTGCGTTATTGCTTTTGAAGCACTAAATGCACACCACCATGGAAATATATGTTTTTTCCTTTTTCTCGAATTTGTAAGGCGTTTGCGGCAAGATTCAAACCGGCTTGCTGAATATTAACACGTTGATCTGTTTTTAACTGTCCCTCGGATAAGTTAATACTAGCTGACATAAATTGTACCATCATCCCATCATTTGTCGTAATCGTGAATGGCTTATCCAACTGTAAAAAACCATTAATGTTATCGTAACCCCCCCCTTGTGCTGAAAGAAAAACCTGTCTTTGTTGGCCCATAAATGCTCTAGCTGTAATGTTTTGCAACCCAATCATTCCAGCGTGGGTATGGTCTTGAAATGCCTTTTCTGCTTTAAGCCAATAAGGTTCATGAGCACGCGTATACCCTTCTAATTTTGGATTGAGCATCGTCAAATTCATCACGCCACTTTCTCCATTATTCAAAGGCATAGAATCAGAAGTAACGGGAACCAAGAAAAACGTCAACCAGCAAAAAACCAGCGCTGAAATCAACGCTAAGAGAGGTAAAAAAATTTTTAATATGCTAATGCGACGCGAATGACGAGATGCTTTTTTTAAAACATCTCCAAAAGATGATTGCGTTGAAAAGGCTTTATAATGATTGTGTACGGACATACTCTCCTGATCTCTTAAATCCTCCGCATTTTTAATCTGTATACCCTTTATAGAAGGTATTTTCAAATTTTGTTTCTTGCAATTTGTTTTTTCTTGATTTTATTTTGCTTTTATCCGTTTATATATTGTAATATGCATGGAGTGCACAATTACAAAATTTTTTTGTGTGAAAGTGAGGCTATTGTGGTAAAATCAGAGCTTGTGCAAATTATCGCTCGTCATAACCCGCATCTTTTTCAACGGGATGTGGAGAATATTGTAAATGCTATTTTTGAGGAAATTGCAACAGCACTTGCAAATGGCAATCGCGTTGAACTTCGTGGATTTGGAGCTTTTTCTGTAAAAAGCCGTTCAGCCCGTAATGGACGTAATCCACGAACAGGTGAAGCCGTTTCTGTTGAAGAAAAGTGGATTCCTTTTTTTAAAACTGGCAAGGATTTACGCGACCGTCTTAATCAGTGAGAAACTTATGATAATTAAACGTATTCTTCTAACAAGTATCGGTGTGATTCTCGCAGCGGTTTTGATTGTTTTTATCGTGGCTAATCGTCAAATGGTTCCGTTAACCCTTGATCCTTTTCGAGCAAATCCTGAAAGTTTTACTTATCATGCTCCCCTCTTTATATGGCTCTTTATTTTCTTTGTTTTTGGTATTTTATTAGGAAATCTGATCAGTTGGTTTTCCTACCACAAATACAAAAAAGCTCTCAAAAAAAGTAAAGCCGAGATTGAAAAATTGAAAACATCTATCACAAATCTGGTGTAATGGTATTTAAATGAAATCTTTTCTCTCTGTATTCTATATTCAGTACAGAGTTAAAAGTGCTCTTTTTCTTTTTTATACATGTTTTAATTGACTTTAGCTTTTTTGCACTTTTACGAAACATTTAAGAGTTTTATAATATATTTTTATACCTCATATACCGTGATACAAAACATGCCCGCACAATGCTTTCAATTCTCCCATAACAATAGATATCCGCAGGAAAAGCTGCCCCTTATTTTAGAAACGGGTATAAGCGAAAACTATGCTCTCATTGATTCTGGTCATGGACAAAAATTAGAACGTTATGGAGCTTACCGCATTATTCGACCAGAAGGTCAAGCACTATGGAAACCCGCTTTACCACAAAAAAAATGGGCTGATGTTGATGCTATTTTCACAGGAAACCTTGATGAAGAAGGGGTTGGGCGTTGGCATTTTCCTAAAAAGCCACTTGATGAAACATGGGCTCTTGCTTGGAATGGATTGTCTTTTCTAGGCCGTTTTACTTCCTTTCGTCATGTGGGGGTTTTTCCTGAACAAGATGCCCATTGGCGCTCTATGGAAGAACAAATTGTTAAAGCCGAACGCCCTATAAAATTGTTGAATCTTTTTGGCTATACAGGTATTGCCTCTTTGATTGGAGCACGAGCAGGTGCGAATGTTACCCATGTTGATGCTTCTAAAAAAGCCATTGCGTGGGCAAAAGCTAATCAAGAAAGAGCAGGATTACCAGATCATTCTATTCGCTGGATTTGCGATGATGCTATGAAATTTGTCGAGCGTGAACTGCGTCGTAAGAAAAGCTATGATATGATTCTTCTTGATCCCCCTGCTTATGGGCGTGGACCCCATGGTGAAATTTGGCAACTGTTTGATCATTTACCCGCTATGATCACAAATTGTCGTAAACTTCTCTCTGATAAACCGCTCTCTGTTGTCCTTACGGCTTATTCTATTCGTGCTTCCTTCTTTGCACTTCATGCTTTAATGCGTGATGCATTTGTAAATCTTGGTGGTACGGTCGAATCAGGAGAACTCATTTTGCGTGAAGAAGTTGCAGGACGTGCTCTTTCTACTTCTCTTTTTAGCCGTTGGATTGCTTGAATATGTGTAGACCCAAAACTGGTAGAGTGAAAGAAATTACCTCTCTTAGCAACCCCATCATAAAAAATCTTAAAGCACTTAGCCAAAAGAAAAACCGTAATAGAGAAGGTCTTTTCATGGCAGAAGGATTGAAATTGGTCATTGATGCTCTCAATCTTGGCTGGACAATACAGACGCTTATTTTTTCTAAAAGTGAAATCGGTAATGCTACTATCGAAAATACTGCCGCACGTGCTGTAGCCAACGGTGGTTTTGTTATTAAAGCCTCACAAAAGGTTATGGAATCACTTACCCGACGCGATAATCCACAAACAGTTATTGGTATTTTCAAGCAAAAATGGCACTCTTTTGGAATGATAAAAGGGCAGATTAAAGATGTTTACATCGCGCTTGATCGTGTACGTGATCCTGGAAACCTTGGTACCATTATTCGAACAGCTGATGCTGTAGGTGCTAAAGGTGTTATTTTAATTGGCGAGACAACAGACCCTTTCTCGCCTGAAACAGTCCGTGCAACCATGGGATCTATTTTCTCTGTACCACTTTATCGTTTTGATGAAAACGGCTTTTTAAACTGGTCTTCTCACTTTAAAGGTATGATTGTTGGAACACACCTCAAAGGTTCTCTGGATTATCGCACACTTGACTTCAAAAATGGCCCTATTATCCTTTTAATGGGAAATGAAAAACAGGGATTATCAGATCTTCTTACGAATCGGTGTGATAAACTTACGCGTATTCCACAAAGCGGACGAGCAGACTCGCTTAATCTAGCTGTAGCAACAGCTGTTATGCTTTATGAAATCCGTCGCCCCTATTTAATACTGGAACCATGTGAGGAAAAACATGATTCGTAAATCACTCCCTTTTCTTCTCTTGGGCTTGGCTTTTACAGTAGTACTTGATCAAGCTGTCAAATATTGGGTTATGCACAATATGCCTTTAGGAACAGAAATTTCGCTTATTCCTTTTCTTTCCCTTTATCATGTGCGCAATTCTGGCATTGCATTTTCGTTTTTTTCTTCCTTTTCTCAGTGGGGAATCATCGCCATCACGATCATTGTGATTATCTTTCTTCTATGGTTATGGAAAAATACTGAATATAATAAGTCTTTAATGCGCTTTGGTCTTATTCTTATTATTGGGGGAGCCATTGGCAATCTCATTGATCGTATGCGCTTTCATCATGTCACTGATTATATACTTTTTCATATTGATGATATTTTTTATTTTGCTATTTTCAACCTTGCAGATAGTTTTATCACTCTCGGTGTTATTGCCATCCTTATTGAAGAATTGCGTACTTGGATGAAAGCAAGGCGTCATTCCAATAGTACATCTTCTCATTGATATGTTCAGTGCCTTAGAAAACAGAGATTATTGACCATCACAAGTCTGATTACGCATTGATTTCTCTTAATCAATTCTTGTTGCTCGTCATTTCACGTGTTTCTCTTCATGGGACTATAAGATCTTACTTTCTTTCCAACTTTACATTTCTACACTTAGTTAGTGCAAAAGAAATGAACCCAAATAGAATCAATATTTTTTATCCATGTGTCCTACATCACAATTTTTGAGGAGACACTTCACAGCATTTGAAGTTCTGTTTATTTGATTAGAACAATTGCTTTTCGTATGTTTTTTAGTTTTTACAGATATCGCTTTTACAGAGCCTTTCTTAAGTGCTTCGTTTAAAAACTCTCCTTTTTTATTTTATATATTGTTTAATAAAAAACATTTTTTCAACTATTTTCAATGGTGTATTGTTAAAGCAACATATTGATTATAAATATAAATTACCGTTTTTCATATTGAATAAAAGCCCTTACTATCCTAAATCTCTTTTATTTGGAATCTGTTCATGTTGAATCCATTAAAACCATGTCTCTTGTAAGACACAAGCAAGTCAATAATCTTGATTGATTTAATATGAACAGATTTTCAACCAGAGAATCTTGCGATATTCGGAGTATCATTTAGCATTCAAAAAGACAATTTATCATTATACATCAATATATTATATAAAAATCCAATTCAATAGCTCTTATAACCGTGCAAAACAGATGCAATATTGGAGGTTGAAAATAGTGTGATGATACTTGCCGCTCTTCTCATAAACGCAAAAATAGTGAATATTTTATAAGGGATTGTATTACATAGTTTCTGTGCATAATAGAAAAGTTTCTAAGTGTAGTCTTTTTATTTTGCAAAAATATGGCAAAAAATGGAAATATTTTTTATTAAAATGAACTATTTCCTTACCAATTTGTAAGGTTCCTTCTTCATATAAATCTCTTGTAATTTTTAAATAAATCTCCATAATAAGAGCATATATGCTGGAATTCTGTCAGTGATTCTTAAGGGTTTTTGTATTTGCCCAATTAAGGCTTATACCAAGCTTATCTGTGTAATGACAGAGACACCTTTAAAGCCCTATACCTGACAGAACATATGCTAAAGGATTTTATATTATGGCTAATTTTAAAAATTTACGTTCGGCGCCTACTTCTCACGCCGATGCATCAATTGATCAGGGATTGCGCGACTATATGTTGGGTGTCTATAATACAATGGCCATTGGTTTGCTTATTACAGCTGCTGCCGCTTATGTAATTGTATCATTAGCAACGACAACAGATATGAACCAAGCAGCAGCTCAAATCAATAGCAGTGTTTATTTAACATCATTTGGAGTAACATTTTATACATCGCCATTCTCTTACATTGTTATGTTTGCACCACTCATAGCAGTTTTATTCCTCAGTTTTAAAATTAATACATTGAGCACAAATGCTGCTCGTAGCCTCTTTTTTGGTTATGCTGCTCTGGTTGGTCTTTCACTGTCTTCAATCGTTTTGCGCTATACGACAGAAAGTGTTGTGCAAACCTTTGTCATTTCCGCCGCAACTTTTGGAGCTCTTTCACTTTATGGATACACAACAAAGCGTGATCTCACAGCAATCGGTTCATTCTTATTCATTGGATTGATCGGCTTGTTGCTTTCCATGATTGTGAACATTTTTCTTGGATCAAGCGCTTTGCAGTTTGCTATCTCTGTGATTGGTGTTTTTATCTTTGCTGGTTTAACAGCCTACGATACCCAGAGCATTAAGTTGATGTATTATGAAGGAGATGAAAGCGATACCAGAGGACGTAAAGTTATTATGGGCGCGCTGAATCTTTATCTTGATTTCATCAATATGTTTGTCTTCTTGCTACAGTTTCTTGGCTCAAACCGTGATTGATTGCAAAAATCATTACTTAATTAAAGAACCTTGTTTCTAAAAGAGACAAGGTTCTTTTGTTTTTAGTGTAAATCTTTACCCTCTGCTTCTTAGAAACTATTCTTTTCGCAAAATGACAAAAATCCCTTATAAGCAAAAATTCCCTTGGTTTACCGGTTTTATCCAACAAAAACTCCATAGCTCCCTTTTAAATACAACTCACAGCCGCTCTCATCATCAATCAAACATCGTCAATCAAAATAGTAATTATGATCTGACCGTTGCTTCCTATAATGTGCATAAATGTGTAGGTGTTGATAAAGTTTTTAATCCTACAAGAATTGTCCGTGTTATTACTGAATTACAAGTTGATATCCTTGCTCTTCAAGAAGCAGATAAACGTTTTGGGGAACGCATCGGTTTGATTAATCTTCAGCTATTAAAAGCTGAAACCGGTTTGATTCCTGTACCTCTTAATACTACGTCACCTCATGGCCATGGTTGGCATGGGAATGCTCTTTTTTTGCAAAAGGGATATGTACGTGATACTTTACAAGTCACTCTTCCTAGTATTGAACCACGTGGGGCTGTAATTGTAGAGTTGGAAATGGCAGCAGGCCCTATTCGTATTATTGCGGCTCATTTTGGCTTATTACGTTACTCTCGTAAACAACAAACAAAAATGCTCCTTGAAATTTTCCAAAAACGCCCCCTTATGCCTACACTCCTCATAGGAGATTTTAATGAATGGCGAATGGGAAAAGGCTCATCTTTAAATCATTTTTCTCCCTATTTTGATAGCACTTTTGAAGTTGTACCAAGCTTTCCCTCTCGTTTTCCTTTGTTAGCCCTTGATAGAGTTTTTTCTTTTCCCCACCAATTGGTAACAAGTATTGAAAATCATTATTCACCACTTGCACGCATTGCTTCAGATCATTTGCCTATCAAAGCCTATCTTAATCTTTCCAACGCAATCAATATTCTTAAAAATAAATAAAAAAATTAATGTGCCTCATCCCAATTTTGAGCCGTCATAACTTTTACTTCAAGCGGTACAGATAAAGATAGAACCGGTATTGTAGCATTTTCCATAACATTTTTAACAACAGTCATGGTTTTTTTACTTTCTTCTTCTGGTACTTCAAAAATCAGTTCATCATGAACTTGCAGCAACATTTTTGCTGATAGTTTTTCTTCTTTTAAAGCATCTCCCATATGTATCATAGCGCGGCGAATAATATCTGCTGCAGAACCTTGAATTGGAGCATTGATAGCCGCCCGCTCATTAAGAGAACGAATTTTTACATTCTTTGCTTTTATCTCTGGATAATGGATACGACGTCCAAAAATTGTTTCTACATAACCATTTTCACGTGCAAAGATTTTGGTCTTCTCCATATAATCTTTAATTCCTGGAAATCTTTCAAAATACAGTTGAATATAACGACCCGCTTCTTGGCGTGAAATTCCCAATTGATTGGCTAGTCCAAAAGCTGAAATACCATAAATAATACCAAAATTAATCGCTTTTGCACGCCGTCGTATATCTGAATGCATTCCTTCTATCGCAACACCAAACATTTGTGATGCCGTTATAGCGTGAATATCATGCCCTTTAGCAAAAGCTTCTTTTAATGCTTTTATATCCGCAATATGTGCAAGAATGCGCAACTCAATCTGACTATAATCAGCAGAAAGTAACACATGTCCTTTGGGAGCAATAAAAGCTGTTCGAATTTTACGTCCTTCAGCAGTTCGCACTGGAATATTTTGCAAATTTGGCTCTGATGATGATAACCGACCTGTTGATGTTATTGCCAAAGAATAATTTGTATGAACTCGCCCTGTTTTTGAAAAAATATAAGAAGGCAAGGCATCTGTATAGGTAGATTTTAGCTTTGAAAGTTGACGCCACTCAATAATTTTACGCGGTAAAATATGACCTTCAGCAGCCAACTCTTCTAAGGTCCGTGCAGAAGTTGACCATTGTCCACCCTTAGTTTTAGCGCCTCCAGGCAATCCCATTTTGCCAAAAAGGATATCCCCTAATTGCTTTGGCGAAGCAAGATTAAACTTTTCATCAGCTTGTTTGTAAATTTCCTCTTCTAGAATCAAAGCAGCTTGTGCTAACTCTCCTGAAAGACGCAATAAAATCTGCCTATCAATAAGAATCCCCCGTTCTTCCATTCTTGCAAGAACTTCTACAAGAGGCCGATCAAGACGTTCATAAATTTTTGTCATTCCACGAGCAACAAGTTGCGGTTTCAATACTTGCCAAAGACGTAGCTTTATATCAGCATCTTCCGCCGCATAAAGGGTTGCTTGTTTTAAATCTACTTGTGCAAAAGAAGTATTTTTTTTCCCGTTATGCGTTAAATCTTTATAGACAATTGGTTTATGCTCAAGCCAACGTTCAGACAAATCATCCATATTATGGGTTAACATTCCAGCATCAAAAGCATATGATAAAAGCATGATGTCGTCAAAAGAGCTTATCATAATGTCGTATTGCTTCATCACCAACCAATCATATTTTATATTATGACCAATTTTTAACACCGCTGAATCTTCTAATATCGGTTTTAAAAGTGCTAAAGCTTTTTGGGCCTCAATCTGTGAGGTAATGCGCCCGCCCCTCAAAAGGTCCTCTTCTCCTTCATCAAAATGTTCAAGAGGTATATAAGCTGCTTTTTCCGGCTGTAATGCGAGTGAAAAACCAACAAGCTTTGCTTGCATCGGATCAAGAGATGTTGTTTTAGTATCAAAAGCGAAAAAACCCTGCTCTTGTGCTTGTGATAACCAGTCTTTTAAAATTTCCTCATCAAGAATTGTTGTATAAGCATCTCTTGTAATTTTTTGAGTCAGCGCTTGATCTTTACGTTTTTGTGCAAAAACTTGTGGAGAATTTTCAGAAAAATTATGAAGAGATGCGCGCTCAGTATTCTTGATATAAGAATCATGCCTGATATCAGAATCATTCCTGGGGCTTAGTTTTTTCCATTCAACATCTATATCAAGTGCGTCAATAACAGCTGCATCGCATGTCGTTGCCTCTGCCACGCGACGCGTTAATGTTGAAAACTCCATCGCTTTCAAAAAAGCAATTAAACGTGGACCATCTTGTGGCTCCAAAATAAAATCATCTAAATCATTATCTATAGGAACATCTGTTTTAAGCCTGACAAGTTCACGAGATATTTTAACTTGTTCTCTATAAGCTTGAATGTTTTCACGTCGTTTTGTTTGTTTAATTTCTGTTACGTTTTGCAATAAAAGATCAAGAGAACCAAATTCATTTAACAACTGAGCTGCAGTTTTTGGACCAATGCCTGGAATACCCGGTACATTATCCGTTGAATCTCCAATTAATGCTTGTAAATCAATCATTTTTTCAGGCGCAACACCCCATTTTTCTATAACTTCTGAGATACCTATATGCTTATCTTTCATTCCATCATACAAAGATACATGCGTATTTACGAGTTGCATAAGATCCTTATCAGAAGAAATAATGGTTGTTTTTGCCCCAACCGTTGTTGCCAACTTTGCATAGGTAGCAATTAAATCATCCGCTTCAAAGCCTTCCTTTTCAATACAAGGCAAATTAAAAGCCTTCGTTGCTTGGCGTATTAGCGCGAATTGAGGAATTAGATCTTCAGGAGGTTCAACGCGATTCGCTTTATATTCAGGATAAATTTGTTTCCGAAAAGTATCAGATGAATAATCAAAAATAACAGCAAAATGTGTTGGAACGACACCCGTAGCTGTATTACGAGCATCACAAAGTAATTTCCATAACATATTGCAAAAACCAGCTACTGCTCCTACAGGAAGTCCATCCTTTTTACGTTTTAAAGGCGGCAAAGCATAATAAGCACGAAAAATATAGCCTGATCCGTCAACCAAAAAAAGATGATCTGTTGCTTTCATAACAATTTTTTCTCCATTTCAGCTAAAAAAACAAATTACCCTTATATATTTTTTCACTTTGCCTCTAAAAAGCCATTTTTTCTCTTCATAAGACGTGAAGTCGTTGCACTTTATATTAAGTACCTAGAGCTTTTCTTTGCTGTTACAGGATTAATAGCTTTCATTTTGCTCCTCCTATGATAGCTGAGGTACGATGTAGCGACAGGGTCGTTGTGGTGTTCCCCTCCCCACAACGACCGTTTTTTTGACATCGATATCCTTTAATTTCAATCGTGACTCTTTTAGATAAAAGATGATGTTATTCATGAATTTTGAAGTTTTTCCACAGAGCTTTTTCACCCATTTTGTAGATAAAATCAGCGTGTAACTTTTTTTCTTGCGTACTCAATCTTGAAGGTAAAACCTGTGGGCGAATTTTAACGGCATAAGATGTATCTTTATCGTTCTGGATATGTTCATCAATACCCCTTCTGTTATCAAAACCCAATACACCTTGCTTTCCACCGATGAGCTCAATATAAACATCAGCTAGAATCTCTGCATCAAGCAAAGCACCATGAAGAACACGATGGCTGTTATCAATTCCAAAACGTTTGCATAAAATATCAAGAGAATTAGGACCCATAGGAAATTTACGCCGCGCCATAGCCAATGTATCAAGAATATTATCAACACTGATAAGCGGTTTGTTGACGCGTTTTAATTCTGCATTAATAAAACCAATATCAAAACTCGCATTATGCGCAATCATTGTCGCGTCTTTGATAAATTCCAAAAATTCATCAACAATATCACTAAAACTTTTCTCGTTTTTCAAGCGTTCATTGGTTAATCCGTGAATTGCTACAACTTCATCAGGAATAATAACGCCTTCAGGGTTTAAATAAACATGAAATTGGCGTCCTGTGAGATAACGATCAACCATTTCTACACAACCAATTTCGATTATGCGATCTTTCTCTTTATCTAAACCTGTTGTTTCTGTATCAAAAATAATTTCACGCATGATTTTAATTCTTTAGCAATTTTTTTATCATATCAAAAACCTGTTGACGGGTATTTTCTAAATCTTTCCCTGTATCAATAATAAAATCAGCACGTTCTCGTTTTTTTTCATCTGGCATTTGTTGAGCATTGATAAAGGCAAATTTTTTCTCATTCATACCTTGGCGAATCATGACACGTTCTTTTTGTATTTCTGGTGGAGCAGAAACAACAATAACGCTATCCAAACGACTTTCACCATTTTTTTCAAACAAAAGTGGAATATCAAGAATAACTAATTTTTTCCCTTGTTCACGCGCTATATCAATAAATTCCCTTTCTTTTTCTTGCACCAAAGGATGAATTATTTTTTCTAATGTTTGTAATTTTTCTTTATCATCAATCAAAATTTCAGAAAGTTTCAAACGATTAACTTCACCGTTTTCAACAACACCTGGAAAAATACGCTCTATGAATGACAAAGCTGGCTCACTTTTATAAAGCTGTTGTACTGCTTCATCAGCACTAAAAACAGAAATACCCGCTTGCTTGAAAAAATCAGCAACTGTTGATTTTCCCATAGCAATTGATCCCGTTAATCCTATGATCTTCATTCTCTTTTTTCACTCATATCCTCTAAAATAGCTGTCCGTAACGCTTTTGTTACCTGTGGTCTTATTCCGAACCACTGTTCAAACCCTATAACAGCCTGATGTAGAAGCATCCCAAGTCCATCAACCGTCTTGAGATCACAAGCCTTTGCCTGTTGTAAAAAAGGAGTTATCAATGGTGTATAAATAATATCTGTTACTAATGCCGTTTTTTTTGCTTTATGAAAATCGCAAAAAAAAGAATCACTTTTTTCTTCTGGACTTTTTATGCCAATAGAGGTTGTATTAACAATCAAATCAGCTTGATGAAGTATTTCATGGATTTTATGCCAATCGTAAACTTTAATGATTTTTCCAAAATGCTGAGCTAAATTATCAGCACGTTGTTTTGTACGGTTAATTAAATAAATCTGTTCAAATCCGCGTCTTTTTAAGGCATATATGATAGCGCGTGCGGCACCACCTGCTCCAAAAACAAGAGCTGTTTCCCCTCCCCAATCAGATACAAAATCATCAAGATTAGCGCTAAAACCATAGGCATCACTATTCGTGGCACAAAGCTTATCTCCTTCATACCAAAGTGTATTAACAGCACCAATCATTGTTGCTCTCTCATCTTTATAATCTGCTAAACGAAAAGCTTCCTGTTTATAAGGCAAAGTAACATTTCCTCCACAAAAGCCTATTTTTTGTAAAGACGCAATAAAATGACTGAACTCTTCAGATGTTACTTCTTGTGCAAGATATTCTCCTTGTAAACCATATTGTTTAAGCCAAAAATTGTGAATTCTTGGCGATTTTGAATGATGAATTGGAGAACCAACAACAAAAGCACGCGGATAATTTGTTTTTTTTATTGTTAAGTCAACCATCAATAATTCCTAAGTGGCGCAGTTTTATGAGTAGAGGCAGCAAAGGTAAACCAACAATGGTAAAAAAATCTCCTTCAATTTTTTCAAAGAGATGAATTCCTTCTCCTTCAATTTGATATACTCCCACGCTGTTTAAAACATCTTTTCCTACGCGTGCTAAATAACGTTCAATAAATTCTGATGAGAGTAAACGGACGGACATATGTGCACTAAAAGCTTCAACCCAAATTTTTTGACCATTTTTAAATAAAGCTACCGCACTATGAAGAGAATGGGCTTTTCCTGATAACTCACATAAACGTTGATGTGCTTCTTTAATATTTGTTGCTTTGTGAAAAACTTGACCTTCCAAATCAAGAACTTGATCACAACCAATAACGAAAGCATCAGGAAAACGATCTGAAACATTTTTTGCTTTTGCACTCGCAAGAAAACAGCTGAGTTCTTTAGGTTTTTTTTCTTTTGCTTTTTTTTCTACTTCTCTTTCATCAAAAGAAGCTCCTTCAATGGAAAAATTTAAGCCTGCTTTTTTTAATAATTTTGCACGATAAAAACTAAGAGATGCTAATATTAAAGTATCTGCGTTCATGAGAATTTTCTCTCATTTCCTTCACGAAATCGTGATAACAGTTCAAATATTGCAGCAGCAGTTTCTTCAATAGAACGTCTTGTGACATCAATAATAGGCCAACCAAAACGTTCGCAAATGCGTTTTGCATAGATTAATTCTTCAGCTATGTTGATACGATTTGTATAATTATCAAGAGCAAAACTTTCTCCCAAATCTCGATTTTGGCGGATATGTGAGATTCTTTCAGCTGAAGCAATTAAACCAATAATTAAAGAATTTTTTGCCTCTAAAAGGGATTCTGGCAAATCAATATTAGGAATAAGAGGAATATTAGCCGTTTTTATTCCGCGATTTGCTAAATAGATACTTGTTGGCGTTTTAGAGGTTCTTGAAATTCCCACAAGGATCACATCTGCTTCGGATAAGCTACTGGAAGACTGTCCATCGTCATGCTCTATTGTAAAATCCAGTGCCTCAATACGGCGAAAATAATCTGCATTAAGATCATGTTGTGCGCTCGCACGTAAATGTGTTGGCATTCCAAGGTAAGACTGAAAAGCATTTAAAACAGGATGCAATATATCAATACAGGGAACTTTCATTTCTTTACACCTTTTTTGAAGGAGAAGTTTAAATTCTTCATCAATCATTGTGTAAAGAACAATACCTGGCTCTTGTTGTATTTCATTAAGAGCTTTCTGTAACTGTATTCTATTACGAATCATAGGATAGATATGCTCTGTTGCCTGAATCATTGCATATTGCGATGCTACAGCTCTTCCAACAGAAATTAATGTTTCTCCTGTTGCATCAGAAAGCATGTGTAAATGAAAGAATTTTTTTTCTTTTGTCACAAAAATTTTAACTCCTTGTTAAGACATGTGTATATATCCTCACCGTTTTTTATAAAACTAAAATTTATGAAAAATTCTCCTTTTTTATGCACAAATTAAATGCTTGTGATAATTTAATCCCTCTTATAAAAAAAGAGGGGATAATATCTTTAAGATAGTGATATTTTTATTCTTTTTTCAGTTCCTTTTGTGGATAAAATTGAGGATAAATAATAATCCACACTAAACACAGTTATAAATAAGAATAATCCTTTCTTTAATATAAATTTATTAATATAAATTTCTGTAAAAAATACTTTTGAATAGCATTTCATTAATGCTATAATTCTAACTCACATTTTTGTTATTAAAATAATTAAATACTATTTGGATTTTATATTTTTTCAAGTTTTTCATATAATTACTTAATATTACAGGAACAAATTTCATATAAATGGTACTTGCAGATTAAAAAAATTGAGTGTAGGATATTTTTTCTTAATAATATTTCACTCATAAATTTCCATAAATTATTTAGAACAATCTTCTCCTTAATTACAAAGAGCATATTTCATGCAAAAAATGAAACTACAAGAACTTAAAAGCAAAAATCCCGTTGAGCTTGTTTCTTTTGCTGAAACATTAGAAGTTGAAAATGCCTCCCTTATGCGCAAACAAGAATTAATGTTTGCTATCTTGAAAAAACTTGCTCTACAAGACGTTGAAATTATAGGAGAAGGTGTTGTTGAAGTTTTACAAGACGGATTTGGATTTTTGAGATCTGCTGATGCTAATTATCTTCCTGGTCCTGATGATATTTATCTTTCACCTGCACAAATACAGTCGTTTTCTTTAAAAACAGGCGATACAATTGAAGGACCCATACGCAGTCCAAAAGAGGGAGAACGTTATTTTGCTCTCCTTAAAATTAATACAATTAATTTCGAAAAACCTGAAAAGATTCGTTATAAAATCCACTTTGATAATCTTACTCCTCTTTATTCAAATGAACGTTTCCAAATGGAAATACAAGATCCTACAGAGAAAGATATGTCATCACGCGTGATTGATTTGATATCTCCATTGGGAAAAGGACAAAGAGGGTTAATTGTAGCTCCTCCTCGAACGGGAAAAACAGTTTTACTTCAAAATATTGCTCATTCTATTACCACTAATCATCCTGAATGCTATCTCATTGTTCTTTTAATAGATGAACGACCAGAAGAAGTTACTGATATGCAGCGTTCAGTAAAAGGAGAAGTGGTTTCTTCTACTTTTGATGAACCAGCAATACGTCACGTACAAGTGGCAGAAATGGTCATTGAAAAAGCCAAACGTCTCGTTGAATATGGGCGTGATGTTGTTATTCTTCTCGATTCTATTACACGTCTTGGACGTGCATATAATACAGTTGTTCCTTCTTCGGGTAAAGTTTTAACAGGTGGTGTGGATGCAAATGCCCTCCAGCGTCCAAAACGTTTTTTTGGTGCAGCACGTAATATTGAAGAAGGCGGATCTTTAACTATTATTGCAACGGCTTTGATTGATACAGGAAGTCGTATGGATGAGGTTATTTTTGAAGAATTTAAAGGAACAGGTAATTCGGAAATTGTTCTTGATCGAAAAGTTGCTGATAAACGTATTTTCCCTGCTATGGATATTTTAAAGTCAGGAACGCGTAAAGAAGAACTTCTGGTAGAACGACAAGATTTACACAAAATTTTTGTTCTTCGTCGTATTTTAGCATCTATGAATGTAACAGATGCAATTGAATTTTTGATTGATAAATTAAAGCAAACAAAAAATAATAGTGAATTTTTTGATTCAATGAATACGTAGAGTAGTTATTAAAGTTTTTATTAGGATAAAACCTGTGGATACAATCTTTGCTGTTTCGAGTGGATTGTTACCTTCAGGGGTTGCAGTCATTCGGCTTTCTGGTCCTCATGTTGTGGATATAGTTAAAACGCTTTGTGGTCGTTTACCTAAAGCACGTTTTATGCATTATGGAAATCTTACTGCTCGTGATGGTAGTTTTTTAGATTCTGGTTTAACTGTTTTTTTTCCTTCTCCTCATAGTTTTACGGGGGAAGATTGTGCAGAATTCCATTTACATGGAGGAAAAGCAGTAGTTAATCGTTTTCTCGATGAATTGTCGACATTTTCTGGATGCCGTATTGCAGAGGCAGGTGAATTTTCACGTCGTGCTTTTATGGAAGGAAAATTAGATCTTGTTCAAGCAGAAGGTCTTGCTGATTTAATAGAAGCAGAAACGGAAAGCCAACGGCGTTTAGCTGTTATGGGTACAAGTGGACATTTAACGACGCTTTATCGTGATTGGCGTCATAAGCTTATGAAGGCGCGTGCTTTTATTGAGGCAGAACTTGATTTTGTTGATGAAGCAGATATTCCCAACGCAATATCTGATAAAGTTTGGAAAGATGTTGATGATCTTTGTACTTCTATTCGGGAATATATTACTGAAGGAGAACGTGCGAGTATTTTACGTGATGGATTAAAAATTGTTATTGCTGGTGCTCCAAATTCTGGAAAATCAAGCATTATGAATCGTCTTTCAGGAAGATCTGTTGCTATTGTAACGGAAGAAGCAGGAACAACCCGTGATGCCTTAGAAATGAGAATTATTCTTGGTGGTTTACCTATTTTTTTAACAGATACTGCTGGTTTTAGAAAAACAGAAAATAAAATAGAACAGATGGGAATAGAAGTTGCTAAACAGCATGTTATGGAAGCTGATTTGGTTATTTTGGTTTATGATATAGGAAATCCTACGCAAGTTGATTTACCAGAAACATCGGCTGAAATATGGTGTGTTGGCAATAAGCTTGATCTTTATGAAAAAAGTGATCAGCGTTGGTCTATACAATTTTCCGCATTAACTGGTTTAAATTTTGATTATTTTATAAAAGAACTTGAATCATTTTGTCATTATCGTGCTTCTGAAATTGGAAATATTGTTCCAGCACGTAAAAGGCAACTTCAATTATTAAAGCAGGCTGTTAAAGAGATTGAATTTTCTCTTAATTATCATTCTCTTGATCTCAGTTTACGTGCAGAACATCTCCGTTGTGCAAGTGATTTTCTTGGGAAAATTACAGGAGATATTGATGTTGAAGATTTGCTTGATATTATTTTTTCAGAATTTTGTGTTGGTAAATAATGATTCACGTGAAACATTGATTATTTCATAGACAGATTATAAAGATTATGTAATTTATATCCTGTTTCACGTGAAACCTTAGAATATTTTCTACGGAATGAATTAAATGCAATCATATGATGTTGTTATTGTTGGTGGTGGTCATGCTGGCTGTGAAGCGGCTTCAGCTTCAGCACGTGTAGGAGCCAAAACAGCGCTTGTTACACATAAAATATCAGCACTGGGAACAATGTCGTGTAATCCTGCTATTGGTGGACTTGGAAAAGGGCATCTAGTTCGTGAAATAGATGCGTTAGATGGTCTTATGGGAAGAGCAGCAGATGCTGCTGGAATTCAGTTTAGACTACTTAATAGACGTAAAGGACCGGCAGTAAGAGGACCACGAACACAGGCAGATAGACAACTTTATAAAAAAGCAATTCAAAAATTATTAAAAGAACAAGAAAATCTTACTCTTATTGAGGATGAAGTTATTGATCTGGTTGTTAAAGATAATTGTGTATCAGGTGTTATTTTAAAAAAACAAGGAACAATTTTTTCTGGTGCTGTTGTTTTAACAACAGGTACGTTTTTAAATGGCTTTATTCATATTGGTAATAAAACATGGGCTGCTGGTCGTATGGGAGATCAGTCAAGTGTAAAACTTGCTGAACATTTGAAAAAATATCATATAAAACTTGGACGATTAAAAACAGGAACCCCTGCTCGTTTGAGTAAAAAAACAATTGCTTGGGAAGCTCTCCAAAAACAACAAGCAGATGAAAATCCCATATCCTTTTCTCTTTTAACAGAGAAAATTGAACAACCACAAATTGAATGTGCAATAACACGTACAAATGAGAAAACACATCAAATTATTCGCGAGAATATTTATCGCTCTGCTTTATATTCTGGAAATATTGAAGGGTTAGGACCACGTTATTGTCCTTCTGTTGAAGATAAAATTGTGAAATTTGGAGAACGTGATGGACATCAGATCTTTCTGGAACCAGAAGGATTAAATGATGATACTGTTTATCCAAATGGTCTTTCTACTTCTCTTCCTGAAGATGTACAAATTTCTCTATTGAAAACCATTGAAGGATTGGAAAATTCTATAGTTTTGCAACCTGGTTATGCTATTGAATATGATTTTGTTAATCCACAACAATTAACGAGAAACTTAGAATTACGTTCTTTACCGGGTTTGTTCTTAGCAGGCCAAATTAATGGTACAACAGGATATGAGGAAGCAGCAGCACAAGGACTTTTAGCTGGATTAAATGCTGCACGTAAAGTAGGTAAATTAGATGAAATACTTATAAGTCGTTCTACTGCTTATATTGGTGTTATGATTGATGATTTGGTTTCACGTGGTGTTTGTGAACCTTATAGGATGTTTACATCACGTGCTGAATTTCGTTTATCTTTACGATCTGATAATGCTGATACGCGTTTAACACCTTTGGCACAAAAATGGGGTATTGTGAGTAAAATACGTTGGGAATGTTATCAGAAAAAACAACAACGGCTTGATCAAGCACGATCAATATGTCAAAATCTTTTTTTAACACCCAATGAAGCTTCTGCTCATGGATTACATGTTAATCATGATGGAATTCGGCGTTCGGCTTATGATTTTCTTGCTTATCCTCATATGACCTTAGAGCGTCTTTCAAATTTTTGGCCACAATTACAAACAATTGATTCTAAAACAGCAGAATCTTTAGAAATTGAAGCACAATATGCGGTTTATTTAGATAAACAAGCACAAGATATTGCCTCTCTTCAGAGAGATGAGCGTTTAGAAATTCCTTCTTCTCTTGATGTTCAGGCAATTTCAGGTCTTTCAAATGAACTTAAATCAAAAATTCAAGAAGTGTCGCCGCGTTCAATTGCTGATGCACAAAAAATTGATGGCATGACACCCGCCGCGTTATCACTTATTATTACACATATTCAACGTCAACGACGTGAAAAGGCTAAAACAGCTTAATGAATTTTTCTACAGAAAAAAAATATCAACAATTATTAAATATTGTTCCTTCTGTTTCACGTGAAACGATGGAAAATTTAATTCAGTTTGAGTCTTTAATACTTCAGTGGAATGCACATATTAATTTGATATCTGCTACAACTATACCAGATCTATGGACACGACATATTCTAGATTCAGCACAAATTTTTCCTTTGTATGCTCATTCTTTACATTGGTGTGATTTAGGATCAGGAGGAGGTTTTCCTGCAATTGTGATTGCTATCTTTTTGAAAGAAAAGAAAACAGCACATATTAATCTTGTTGAAAGTAATGGGAAAAAAGTTGCTTTTTTGCGAACAGTTATTGCTCAACTTAATCTTCCAGCAACGGTTTATCACGCTAGAATTGAAGATATATATCAAAAAATTCCCATATCTGATATTATAACGGCACGGGGATTAGCGCCGCTTGATACTCTTTTACAACTCATTTTTCCTTTATTAACAGAAAAAACAATAGCTCTTTTGCAAAAAGGTCGGGATTACGCTACAGAAATAAAAAATGCCTCTGCCAATTGGCACTTTGATCTGTTAAAACATAAAAGTAAAGTTGATGAAAATTCTGTTATTTTGGAAATTTCTCATATTCGATCATATAGAGGGTAGAGCAAAATGAGCGAAACACGAATTATCGCTATTGCAAACCAAAAGGGTGGAGTCGGAAAAACAACCACAGCAATTAATCTTGCTACAGCTTTAGCGGCTATTGGTGAAAATGTCCTTATTATGGATGTTGATCCACAAGGTAATGCTAGTACAGGTTTAGGGATTGATCGTAATAGCCGTCCTTTATCTTCTTATGATGTTTTGGTTTCGGGCGTTTCAATTACACAGGCGGCTTTAAAAACAGCCGTACCCAATCTTTATATAGTTCCCTCTACACTTGATCTCTTAGGTGTGGAAATGGAAATTTCTTCATCAAAAGATCGCATACAACGCTTACGTAAAGCTCTCTATGATGATCCGGAAATGGAAAAAAAATTCAATTATATTTTAATTGATTGTCCTCCCTCCCTTAATCTTTTAACACTTAATGCTATGGGGGCTGCGGATTCTGTTTTAGTGCCTATGCAGTGTGAATTTTTAGCACTTGAAGGTTTAAGTCAATTACTTGAAACAGTAAAACAAGTGCGATCCGTACTTAATCCATCTTTAGAGATCCAAGGTATTGTTCTAACAATGTATGATGGACGTAATAACCTTTCAAATCAAGTTGTTGAAGATGTACGTTCTTTTATGGGAGATAAAGTTTATCGTACTGTTATTCCACGAAATGTAAGAGTATCAGAAGCGCCTTCTTTTGGCAAACCTGTATTGCTTTATGATCTTAAATGTGCTGGGAGCCAAGCTTATTTGCGTCTAGCATCAGAAATGATTCAACGTGAAAAACAAGCACGTGCTGCTGCTTAAAAATGTAAAATTTTTTGTAAGAAAACTCAAAGAGCAAAATTATGAACGATGATCTATCAAAAAAAAGACTAGGACGTGGATTAGCGGCATTGATTGGAGATATCAATTTAAACAACAATATTGCACGTTCATCAAGCTTTGATAAATTAAATGAATCCGGTAGTCTTTCTGAGCGATTTATTTCTATTGAATCTATTTCATGTAATCCTCACAATCCTCGGCGTCATTTTACTGAAACAGAGCTTGATAATTTGACACAATCAATTCGTCAACACGGTGTGGTTCAACCGGTTATTGTGAGGCCTTTAAGAGATCATCCTCATCGGTTTGAATTGATTGCGGGTGAACGGCGCTGGCGTGCAGCACAACGTGCAAATTTAAGTCAATTACCCGTTATTATTCGTGATGTGGACGATAAAACGGCTTTGGAATTGGCAATTATTGAAAATGTTCAACGTGCAGATCTTAATCCTATCGAAGAAGCAAAGGGATATGAGATGCTTCTAAATGAACATGATTATACGCAAGTAGATTTAGCGCAAGTTATAGGAAAAAGTCGTAGTCATGTTGCAAATACGCTTCGTTTGTTAAAACTTCCAGAAAAAGTACAACAATTCTTAACTGATGGACAACTTTCTGCAGGTCATGCACGTTGTCTTATAACCGTTGATGATCCACAAAATTTAGCTGAGAAAATTATTCGTGAAGGGCTTTCAGTACGTCAAACAGAAATACTTGCATATGAGCAAGCTAATCCTAAAACTAAAAAGCGTACCAATACGGAGAAAGATGCTGAAACAAAATCTTTAGAAAAATTACTTGCAGATGTGATAGGAATGAAAGTTATTATTCGACATGGTAAAAAAGGTGGAGATTTAAAAATACATTACTCTTCATTAGAACAATTAGATGAAATTTGTCGGCGTTTACAAAGTTAATCAATTGTTCTAAAAAGTTTTTTAACAGTTATCTTTTAAAATTTTTATTATTCTATACATATGCTCTTTAGCAAATTCTATATTGCTTGGAGGTAAAAAGTTTTTTTCATAAGTAGAATTTCCTTCATCAGTAAGTACATACAATGTCGCTTGAAGTGCTAGGTGAGCAATAACAAACTCTTTCGGTGTTATATTATTTTCTTTTAAAATATTCACAAGTTTTGGATTATTAGAAATATAGGCAGCGTATTTTTCAATATTATCATTATAATTATTGAAATCACTTTTTTTATTTGTTTGTTCTGGTTCTGAAGATAAATTTTTACATTCTATTTTTATTTTTTCCAGCTTTAAAAGAAGATCTTCCGTTAAGGGATAATTTGCAATGAAAGGCGGTATAAAAGAAAGATCATCTATTTCTTGTTTTTTTTCTTGAGCGTATGATGCAAAAGGAAAAATGAAGAAAAAGCACAATAGAAGTTTAAACATGACTAAAAATTATCCTTTCTTTTTTGAATTTCAATAAATATTTTTTCGTCTGTTATTCTTTATTTTTATAAAAACATTTGTTAAATATAATCGAAATAAACCCAATTATTAGGAATGATAAAAACACGGTGATTTTTTAATGTGTCATAGCTGATTAGTTGCTCAAAATGAGTTTTTCACAGTTATCTAAAAGAATTGTCGCTTTAAAAAAATGTTTTTTAACAAATTCAAGATTGTTTAGAAATATAGTATTTTTCTCAGTAGAATATTCCTTTTCAGGTACAAATATGAGAAGCGTTGATATTTCTTTAAGAGCTAAGGTTCATGAAGCAAAATCTTTCGGTGTTATATTATTTTCTTTTAAAATATTCACAAGTTTTGGTTTACTAGAAATATAGGTAGTGTAGTTTTCAATACTAGAGTGGATACTAGAATCATAAGTTATAAGATTATTTTTTGTTTCTGGAAGTAAGTTTTTACATTCTTTTTCAATTTTTTCCAGCTTTAAAAGAAAATCTTCTGTTAAGGGATAATTTGCAATGAGAGGTGCTATAAGAGAAGAATTATCTGTTTCCTTTTCCTCTGCCATTGTTTGTTGAATATGTATCACGAAAAGAAAAAGCAGGAACAAACGTAATACGAACTTACGCATGGTTAAAAATTGTCCTTTCTTCTTCGAACTTCAGCAAAAACTTCTTCATCTGTTTTTTCTTCCATTACAAGGTTCTTTCGCAATACACTATCATCCCAGCGGAGAAAGGGATTGGTGGCTTTTTCTTGCCCTAAGGTTACTGGTAAAGTCATAGCGTTTTTTGCACGTAGCAAAAAAACTTCCTCTATTCTTTGGTGGAGTTTTTTATTATGTGGGTCAATTGTTAGTGCGAAAAGAGCGTTATTTTTTGTATATTCGTGTCCACAATAGAGAAGTGTTTCATCAGGAAGTTTACGAAGTTTTTTTAAAGAATTCAGCATTTGTGCTGGTTTTCCTTCGAAAAGACGTCCACAGCCCAATGAAAAAAGTGTATCTCCAGCAAAGAGTAAATTCTTTTCAGGAAAATAGTAAGATAATGCGCCTAGAGTATGACCAGGTGTTGAAAGAGCTAAAAGAAGGAGTGAGCCAAAAGAAAAACTTTCATCAGGTTGAAGTGTTTTATCAAGATGATTGATCTTTTCTTTTTCTGCTTCTGGTCCGATAACCGTAGCGTTGTAAACTTGTTTTAATTCTGATAGGGCTTCTACATGGTCGTGATGATGATGAGTTACAAAAATAGTGTTAAGTGTCCAATTGTGGCGCTTTAAGGCATTGTGAATCGCTTTGCCTTCAGGAGCATCTATTGCAGCTGTCATACCACTTTTTTCATCATGAAGAAGTACACCGAAATTGTCTTCTCGACAAATAAACTGTTCAATCAACATATTTTTTCTCCCGAACAGTGTTTGGCGATGAATCTATAAAATAATCGGTAGTGATGATTTTTTTAAGAATCAGATTTGTCCTCTTCTGTAAAAAGTCCTTTTGAATGTTTTATAATTATAGGCATTTGGGTAAGCATGAAAAGGACTGTTATAGGCATGACGCCAAATACTTTGAAACTTGTCCAGAAATTATCGCTAAAATTACGCCAAATTATTTCATTCAAAATGGCAAGAAAAATGAAAAAAAACGCCCAACGATAGGTAAGTTTTTGCCAACCTAAATCATCAAGTTTTAAGGTAGAATCAAGAGCATAACGTAAAAGTGGTTTTTTAAAAAACATCCCTCCAAAAAGTATAAAAGCAAATAAGCTATTAATGATTGTTGGTTTCATTTTTATGAAAGTTTCATTATGAAGCCAGAGAGTTAGAAAGCCAAAAACTAAAACAAATATTCCTGAAATAAGAGGCATAATAGGAATTTGTCTTGCAAGGATCCATGATAAGCTTAGGGAAATAATAATAGCCACCATAAAAATAGCTGTTGCAGGGAAAATAGGCTTACTAAAATTTTGAAAAAATCCAATGTTTTTTATCAGCCATTCTCCCTTATAATTGGCAAAAAAGAAGGCAACCAATGGACCCATTTCCAAAAGAAACTTAAGTGTTGGTGAGAGAGAAATTTTTTTATTGTTATTCATCTTTTTTTCAGAATTATTGTGTAAATTAAGATTAGATAAAGGCTGTTTCATGCGTGTTTTCCTGCAATAGTTTCGGCAAAGTCAGAAGCAGAAAAGGGTTGAAGGTCTTCAATATCTTCTCCTATACCGATAAAATAAACGGGTAATTTATATTTTGCTGCGATAGCGACAAGAATTCCTCCTCGTGCAGTCCCATCTAGCTTTGTCATAACTAAACCATTAACACCAGCAATATCACTGAAAATGTCCACTTGGTTGAGTGCATTTTGTCCGGTTGTTGCATCAAGAGTTTGAAGGATTGTGTGGGGTGCTTGGGGGGTGTGTTTTTTTAAAACACGAATAATTTTTGCCAACTCATCCATTAATTCAGATTTATTTTGTAAACGCCCTGCTGTATCAATAATTAATACATCACTGTTTGTTTTTTTTGCTTTTTCATAAGCATCAAATGCTAAGCTGGCGGCATCTGCACCCAATTTTGTCGAAATAACAGGAGAATTGGTACGTTCACCCCAAATGTGTAGTTGCTCAATAGCAGCGGCTCGGAAAGTATCACCTGCTGCCAGCATAACTTTTAATCCCCCTTCTGTTAATTTGGCTGAAAGTTTTCCAATAGTTGTCGTTTTTCCAGTGCCATTTACACCTACCAGCAAAATAACATGAGGTTTATGGCTGAGATCAAGTTCTAATGGTATTGCAACAGGTTCCAGAACTTTTTTGACCTCATCAGCTACAATAGTATGAATATCATCTGGGGAGAGGTTTTTTCCGTAACGACTGGAAGCTAAAGTATTTGTGATGCGTGTTGCCGTCTCTACACCTATGTCAGCTTGGATAAGAATATCTTCGAGCTCTTGCAGTGTATCTTCATCAAGTTTTCTTTTAACAAAGAGATCGCCAATTGATCCGCTTAGGCGTTGTGAAGAAAGGGATAGGCCTTTTTTAAGGCGCCCAAACCACGCTGTCTTTTTTTGTTCAACAGAAGGTTCAGATAAAATTTCTTCATTCTTTTTTTCACGGATGTTGTCTGTGACAATAATTTTACCAGAAAAGGGAATTTTATCAGAATGGGATTCTAGAAATGGAGATTTTTCATCATATTTTGTAAGTATTGACTCTGGATTTTTTGTTTGTTCTTCTTTTTCTGTGTTTATAGAGATTTGATTATTTTTTGTCTTTTCATTTTTGTCTTTATTTTCTTCTATTATATCGCTTTTATCAGGAATAGAAATCTGTTGTTCAATTTCTTGCTCTTGAGATTTGTTAAAAGAGAATATTTTTTTTATAAAAGATTTAGTCATAAGAATTCTCCTGCTCAAGCAGCGTTTAATTTTGGAGGGACAGCAATCAATTTATCGCCATCATGATCAACGATAAGGGCTTGAACAATTGTTCCTGCTTTTGCACCTTTAACTTGTACAAGAGTATAATCTTCTGTTCGTCCGATTTCATCTTTTTCAACGAGAATTGTTTGTAGACTGTTTTGTAAATGAGCAAGATGCTTTTGGTAAGCCATATCACCTGCTTTACGCAATTTTTCAGCACGCAGCTTAACTATTTTACGGTTGATTTGTGGCATACGTGCGGCAGGTGTTCCTTCTCTTGGACTAAAGGGGAAGACATGGAGATGGGTTAAATTACAATCTTTGATTAAGGCAAGACTATTTTGAAACATCTCTTCTGTTTCTGTAGGAAAACCAGCAATTAAGTCGGCACCATAAACCATTGTAGAACGTTTGGCACGCAATTCTTGGCAAAATTGAATGGCATGTTCGCGCAGATGACGCCGTTTCATCCGTTTTAAAATCATATTATCACCTGCTTGCAAAGATAAATGCAAATGGGGCATGATTCTTGTTTCATAAGCTAAAAGATTTATGAGTTCTTCGTCTGCTTCAATAGAGTCAATAGATGAGAGGCGTAATCGGGCTAAGTCAGGGACATGATGCAAAATAGCTGAAGTTAATTTTCCTAGAGTAGCTTTTCCAGGAAGATCGTGGCCATAACTTGTAAGGTCAACACCTGTAAGGACCACTTCTTGGATACCCCCACCTATCAGCTTTTTAATTTGTTCTATGACAGCACCCATGGGAACTGAACGAGATGGTCCTCGTCCATAAGGAATAATGCAAAATGTACAGCGGTGATCGCATCCGTTTTGTACCTGTACAAAAGCGCGGGTGCGCTCTTGCATTGCACTGACCATATGTGGAGCAATTTTTTGTACTTCCATAATGTCATTGATATGCACCTTTTCAGAATGATTAATACCAAAATCAGGAAGTTGACGATAAGAATGAGCGTGAAGTTTATCTTCGTTTCCTAAAACAAGATCTACTTCTGTCATTGAGGCAAAATTTTGTGCTTCTGTTTGGGCTGCACACCCTGTTACAATGATACGCGCATGAGGATTTTCACGTCTTGCTTTGCGGATAGCTTGTTTTGCTTGTCGTACGGCTTCGGCAGTGACAGCACAGGTATTAAAGATAATAGCACCATCTTTAAGTTGATCTAGCCCTGAAGAAGTACTTTCTTTGCGAATGATTTCCGATTCGTAGCTATTAAGTCGACAACCAAAAGTTACAATTTCTATTGCCATCAGGAGTGATCCTTTTTGTAACACCCTGTTAAAGGGCTTAAAAAACCACTAAAGTGATATTTAATTGGTCCTGTCATGATAATATGATCGTCTTCTCGGTAAAAAATATTAAGTTTTCCCTTTGGTAAATTTACATCAACATGGCGCTCTGTAAGTCCACGACGATAAGCAGCCACTGCACTTGCACAAGCAGCACTCCCACATGCTTGTGTTAATCCTGCCCCTCGCTCCCATGTACGTAAATTTAGACTTTTCTTTGACGTTATGCAAGCAATGGAAATATTGCACCGTTCGGGAAACAGGGGATCATGTTCAAGTTTTGGCCCATATTTTTCTAATGGAATATGTTGAATATCATTTTCAACAAAAAAGATAGCATGGAGATTGCCAATGGATATGAGACAAGCGTCTTTTAGGGGACCAGCGATAATTTCTACGTGATTGGTATCAACTATTTCACGTGAAACAGGCATCTCTTTTGCATTGAAATTTGGGCATCCCATATCAACAGAAATGAGATTATCGGTTTGGTATTTTCCTTCAATAATTCCAGCGGGAGTTTCTAAATGAAATTTTTCACCAAAATTGTGATCTTTAAGCCATGCGATGACACAGCGGGTACCATTGCCACAAGCTTTAGCCATTGATCCGTCGGCATTCCATATTTCTATGCGGAAGTCGGTTTTTTTCTGGGTTGGTGTGTGGATAGCCATGATTTGATCAAAATGCATTTCAGGATCTGCCGACAAAGCAAGGATTGCTTGTGGTGTAAGAGCGTATGTGCTTTCACGCATATCAACAACAATAATTTGATTTCCAAGACCGTCCATTTTGCTAAATGGCGTTTTCATGAAATTTCTCTATTTCTAATGATTACTTATAAAAAGATATATGACTGAAAATATTATAAATTTCTAGTGTTTAATAAATATAAAATTGGGCACATAAATTATTTCTTTTAAAATAAGTGATTTTAACCTGTTTTTTTTAATTTGTTAATTTATCTTTGTAACTATAACAAATATTCGCTTAATTTTTTTGTGAACTTATTTATTGTCGTGGGAGAGAGTACAGACATGGCGTTTTCAAAAGTTTCGTTTTTCGTTGCACTATCAACTGTAATGTTTTTAGGGGGATGTTCAACAACACGGTTTGATGGTAATGACGATGGTAACGCATTAGAAGTTTTTTATCCATCTCAACAAATGACAATATTAGAAGCGTCTGATCTGTCGTCTACTTCTTCGTCGATATCTGAAGATGCAAACGCTCCGATGTATGAAAAAGGAGATTCTCAGAGCGATGGACGAATGGCTAGTCTCGAATTGCCAAGTAATGCTACTGATTTATTTCCTGCAAGTGTTGCTGGGGTGTGGAATCTTTCTATGGGAGGAAAAGTTTGCCGGATTGCAACTCCACAAACAAAGTTTGGACAAGGGTACCGTGCTGGTCCTTTACACTGTCCAGGAATTGCTTCCCAAGTGAGATCGTGGGCTGTTAAAGGAAAAAGATTATATTTTTATAATAACTCTGGACGTGTTATCCTCGTTCTTTATTCTTCAAATGTTGATCGTTTTGAGGGACGTACACTTGATGATCATCCCGTTATTTTAAGTCGTTAAATCATTTTTGATCGTTTATGACAAACTAAACTAGACGGACAGATTCTTGAAAAGTATTTGTATTTTTCATTGAGATCGGTTTGAAAAAGGTTTTTTGGATGATTCTCGTTTCAACACGTTATAAGGAGCTTGTCGCTAAAGGAGAGGTTTGTTTTGATCCCGCTCAATTAGCTATAACAGAATATTTTGATCATTTATTAAAAAAAATTGCGGAACAAAATATCTCTCATCCTTTGCCTTGGATATTTTGCTCTTTCTTTAACAGAATATTTAAAAGGAAAAAACAAAATATTTCTTGTGTTGTAAAACAAGGAGATGAAACAGGTTTTTTTCAGGGACTGTATATTTATGGTGAAGTAGGACGGGGCAAAACCATGCTGATGGATTTGTTCTTTTCTTGTTTGCCTAAAGGTCATAAAAAGCGTGCCCATTTTAATGATTTTATGGCTGATGTGCATGAGCGTATTAATTTTTATCGTCAAGCATCTGGGTGTGCAAAATTTAAACAAGATAATCCTATTTTAGCTGTTGCTGAGGATCTTGCACGAGAAGCAAAAGTACTTTGTTTTGATGAGTTTAGTGTAACGGATATTGCTGATGCTATGGTATTGGGGCGGCTTATTTCTGCTCTGTTTGATAAAGGAATTTTCTTTATTGCGACTTCAAATGTGGCGCCAGATAACCTTTATTGTAACGGTTTAAATCGTGAGCTCTTTTTGCCTTTTATTCAAGTTTTGAAAGCATATGTTCGTGTTGTTAATCTTGATGCAAAAACAGATTATCGCCTTGAAAAATCAAATCTACAACAGATGTATGTATCGCCGTTGGGGGTTCAAGCAAATGAATATATGGATCAAGCATGGACACTTGTATTGCGAGGACATAAGGAGATGTCTGATGAGCTTTCTATAAAAGGGCGCTTTATTCCTATTCCGCGCTTTGGTGCAGGATGTGCTCGTTTTGATTATGGGGATTTATGTGAAAAGCCTTTGGCCGCGGCTGAATATTTGTTATTAGGGGAGCGTTATCATACGATTTTTATTGATAATGTACCGGTCATGGATGATACATGTCGCAATGAAACAAAACGGTTTATTTTGCTTATTGATATTCTTTATGAGCGCCACATACGGTTGTTTATGTCGGCTGCGGCAGGGATAGGGGCTTTGTATAAAGGGCATGCGCAGATTACGGAAACATTTGAATTTCAAAGAACACAATCACGTCTTTTCGAAATGCAAAGCTACGATTATTTAAAACTTTGGGAAGAACATTTTCTTTTGAAGAAGAAGCATTGATTATACTTTTACCTTTACGTAAACTGTCAAAACAATAACTTTTTGAAATTAAAGAAATATAATAATTCTGTTGTATTTTTTTAAAATTCACTTTATCGATACATCGTGATAATTTTCTAATAGTTGTTTCAGCGGAGGGTTGTTGTTTCTGTAAGGAGATAAATTTGTAAATTTCATTTCTTTACTCCTTTTTATGATATTGTTTGAATATGGTTGAAGTCAAAAATATTCAGTATACGGACGCTGATGGGTGTGCGCTGAATTATCTAAAAGTTAGGAAAAAATAAAATGGCACGGAAAAAAATAGCTCTCATTGGTTCAGGTATGATTGGTGGTACTTTAGCACATATTATTGGGCTTAAAGAGCTTGCTGATGTGGTCTTATTTGATATTACAGAAGGTGTGCCACAAGGTAAGGCTCTAGATATCGCCGAATCTTCTCCTGTTGATGGTTTTGATATCAGTCTAAAAGGTGCTAATGCTTATGAAGCAATTGAAGGTGCTGATGTTGTTATTGTAACAGCAGGCGTTGCGCGAAAACCTGGTATGAGCCGTGATGAACTTTTGGGCATTAATTTAAAGGTTATGGAACAAGTTGGAGCTGGAATTAAAAAATACGCTTCTTCGGCGTTTGTTATTTGTATTACTAATCCCCTTGATGCGATGGTGTGGGCATTGCAGAAATTTTCAGGTCTCCCTACACATAAAGTGGTTGGTATGGCTGGTGTTCTTGATTCAGCGCGTTTTCGTCATTTCTTATCTGAGGAATTTAAGGTCTCTATTAAAGATGTGACAGCGTTTGTTTTAGGGGGCCACGGTGATTCAATGGTTCCTCTCGTGCGTTATTCAACGGTTGGTGGTATTTCTTTGCCTGATCTTATAAAGATGGGCTGGACAACACAGGGAAGAATTGATCAAATTATCCAGCGTACCCGTGATGGCGGTGCAGAAATTGTTGGTTTGTTAAAAACAGGTTCTGCTTATTATGCACCAGCAGCTTCTGCTGTTTCTATGGCTGAGGCCTACCTAAAGGATACTAAGCGTGTTGTGCCTGTTGCAGCTTATCTTTCAGGAGAATATGGGGTTAATGATACCTATGTTGGGGTACCTGTTGTACTTGGTGCAGGTGGTGTTGAACGAGTCATTGAAATTGATCTTGATAAAGAAGAAAGAGGTGCTTTTGATCATTCAGTAAATGCGGTTAAAAAGCTTTGTGAAGCTTGTATTGCTCTTGTACCTAGTCTCAAGTAAATTGAACAAGATTTAATTCATTAAAATAAGTATTTAGAATGTTAAAACTTTAGGATTAATAAGATCCATAAAAGAAAAGGACAAATGCATGAATATCCATGAGTATCAGGCCAAACGTCTGCTTCATGAATATGGAGCACCAATTGCAAATGGTGTCGCTGTTTATTCTGTAGAGCAAGCTGAAAAATGGGCGGAAAAATTGCCCGGACCTCTCTATGTGGTTAAAAGTCAGATACACGCTGGTGGTCGTGGTAAGGGTAAGTTTAAAGAACTTGGTCCTGATGCAAAGGGTGGTGTTCGGCTTGCACAATCTGTTGAAGAAGTTGTTGCAAATGTTCAAGAAATGCTTGGAAAAACTTTGGTAACCAAACAAACTGGTCCAGAGGGTAAGCAGGTCAACCGCCTTTATATTGAAGATGGTGCCGATATTGAACGGGAGCTTTATCTTTCACTTTTGGTTGATCGTAGCGTTGGTCGAATTGCTTTTGTTGTTTCAACAGAAGGTGGAATGGATATTGAAACGGTTGCTGAAGAGACACCAGAAAAAATATTCACGCTTCCCATTGATGCTGTAGAGGGTGTTACTTCAGCTGATTGTGCAAGACTTTGTGATGCGTTGAAACTACAAAGTAGTGCGCGAGAAGATGGTGAAAAGCTTTTTTCGATTCTCTATAAGGCATTTTGTGAAAAAGATATGAGCCTTTTAGAAATCAATCCGCTTATTGTGATGAAAGATGGTCACTTGCGTGTTCTTGATGCGAAAGTTTCTTTTGATAATAATGCTCTGTTTCGTCATCCAGATATTTTAGAATTGCGCGATCTTTCAGAAGAAGATCCAAAGGAAATAGAAGCATCAAAGCATGATCTTGCTTATGTTGCTCTTGAGGGTACGATTGGTTGCATGGTTAATGGTGCTGGGCTTGCTATGGCAACAATGGATATCATTAAGCTTTATGGAGCAGAGCCAGCGAATTTTTTGGATGTTGGTGGTGGAGCATCAAAAGAAAAGGTGACAGCTGCTTTTAAAATTATTACGGCCGATCCAAATGTTAAGGGCATTTTAGTTAACATTTTTGGTGGTATTATGCGTTGTGATGTCATTGCTGAAGGTGTGGTTGCTGCTGTTCGTGAGGTTGGTTTAAAGGTTCCCTTGGTTGTTCGTCTTGAAGGTACTAATGTTGAGCAAGGTAAAGCAATTATCAATGAGAGTGGTTTGAATGTTATTCCTGCTGATGATTTAGATGATGCTGCCCAAAAAATTGTTGCAGCCGTGAAGGGAGCTTAAGCTATGTCAATTCTTGTGAATAAAGAGACAAAAGTTCTAGTTCAAGGGCTTACAGGAAAAACAGGAACATTTCATACAGAACAGGCACTTGCTTATCATGGTACGCAAATGGTTGGTGGCGTTAATCCTAAAAAGGGTGGAGAAACATGGGAAGGTTTAAAAGGCGAAACTCTTCCTATTTTCGCTAATGTTGCAGAAGCAAAAGAAAAAACAGGTGCAGATGCTTCCGTTATTTATGTTCCTCCTGCAGGGGCTGCGGCAGCTATTATAGAGGCTATAGAAGCTGAAGTTCGTTTAATTATCTGTATTACGGAAGGTATTCCCGTTATGGATATGGTTAAAGTGAAGGCGCGATTAGAAAACTCAAAGTCTCGTCTTATTGGTCCTAATTGTCCCGGTATTCTTACACCAAATGAATGTAAAATTGGTATTATGCCTGGTTCTATTTTTAGAAAAGGTTCTGTTGGGGTTGTCTCGAGGTCGGGAACTTTAACTTATGAAGCCGTTTTTCAAACGAGTCAGGAAGGTCTCGGACAAACAACTGCTATAGGGATTGGTGGCGATCCTGTTAAGGGTACTGAATTTATTGATGTGTTGGAAATGTTTTTAGCGGATGATGAAACCGAGTCTATTGTTATGATTGGTGAGATTGGTGGTTCTGCTGAAGAAGAAGCAGCACAGTTTCTGCAAGATGAAGCAAGAAAAGGTCGAAAAAAGCCAGTTGTTGGCTTTATTGCTGGCCGTACGGCTCCTCCAGGACGTACAATGGGACATGCTGGTGCTGTTATTTCTGGTGGTAAAGGTGGAGCAGAAGATAAAATTGCGGCAATGGAATCAGCAGGGATTCGTGTGTCTTCTTCGCCATCACAGATAGGTAAGACTTTGATGTCAGTTTTGAAAGGCTAAAAGAAAGTTTCACCTGAATAAGAAAAGGTTCTTAGATTCAGGTGAGAAAACTTGAGTATAAAAAGGTAAAACTTTTTTGAATGTTCGAATCACTGCTTGTTTGTAAGCATTTAAAGGTCAAAAAGAGATATAAGGAGACGGAATAAATGTTCCGGAGAAGTATATGGCAAGGCAGGACGAAATAAATAGCCTTTTTGCACAGACATCATTTCTTTATGGTGGGAATGCGGATTATATAGATCAACTTTATGCTCAATATGAAAAAGATCCTACCAGTGTTGATTCACAGTGGCGTGCTTTTTTTGAAGGACTTCATGATAATAAAGAAGATGTTCTTAAAAATGCTGAAGGAGCAACATGGCAGCGTGATCATTGGCCATTAAAAGCAGAGGGTGAATTGATTTCTGCTCTTGATGGTGATTGGTCTTCTCTTGAAAAATATTTTGGCGATAAATTAAAGGAAAAAGCAATAACAGGTGCTGCACAAAAGGGAAAAACTTCCAGTGAACAAGATATTATTCGTGCAACACGTGATTCCGTTCATGCAATTATGATGATTCGTGCGTTTCGAGAACGGGGACATCTTCATGCGCAACTTGACCCTCTTCAATTGGCCGAAAAACAAGAAGATTATAAGGAACTTTCTCCAGAAGCGTATGGTTTTACTCCAGCTGATTACGAGCGTCCCATTTTTATTGATAATGTTTTAGGGTTGGAATATGCAACTATTCCGCAAATGCTTGAGATTCTCAATCGTACCTATTGTTCAACAATCGGTGTGGAATATATGCATGTTTCTGATCCGGTTCAGAAAGTATGGCTTCAAGAACGCATTGAAGGGCGAGATAAAAAAAATTCTTTCACACACCAAGACAAGAAAGCTATTCTGAATAAGCTTATTCAGGCAGAGGGATTCGAACAGTTTTTAGACACTAAATATAAAGGCACAAAGCGTTTTGGACTCGATGGTGGTGAGGCGTTGATTCCCGCTCTTGAGCAGATTATCAAATGTGGTAGTGCTTTGGGGGTTAGGGAAGTTATTTTAGGGATGGCCCATCGTGGTCGTTTAAATGTTCTTTCACAAGTTCTTGCCAAACCGCATAGGGCTATTTTTCATGAATTCAAAGGGGGATCTTACAAGCCTGATGATGTGGAGGGATCCGGTGATGTCAAATATCATTTGGGAACTACCGCTGATCTGGACTTTGATGGTAAAAAAGTTCATTTATCGCTGTTGGCCAATCCATCTCATCTTGAGATTGTTGATCCGGTTGTTATGGGAAAAGCACGTGCTAAACAAGATCAACTTATGGGACATGCGCATACTGATTTACTCCCATTAAGTGAGCGTTCAAAAGTGATGCCATTGCTTATTCATGGTGATGCCGCTTTTGCAGGACAAGGCGTTATCCAAGAAACTTTTGGTCTTTCAGGTCTTAAAGGTTATCGTGTTGCAGGCTCACTTCATGTTATTATCAATAACCAGATTGGTTTTACAACATCTCCACGTTTTTCACGTTCTTCGCCTTATCCATCAGATGTCGCAAAAATGATTGACGCACCAATTTTCCATGTGAATGGTGATGATCCTGAGGCAGTTGTTTTTGTTGCCAAAATAGCAACAGAGTTTCGCCAGATTTTCCATAAACCAGTGGTTATTGATATGTTTTGTTATCGCCGTTATGGGCATAATGAAGGTGATGAACCTTCCTTTACGCAGCCGCTTATGTATAAAGCAATACGTAATCATAAAACAACACTTCAACTTTATAGTGACCAATTGGTAGCAGAAGGAATGGTTACTTCAGAAGAGATTGAGCAACAAAAAAAATTATGGCGCGATAAACTTGAAGGTGAACTTGAAGCAAGTGCTTCTTATAAACCTAATAAGGCTGATTGGCTTGATGGAAGCTGGACGGGACTCAAAGCTTTTAGTAGTTCTGATGAGCAGCATTCTAGAACAACTGGTGTTGAATTAAAAACTTTAAAGGAAATTGGTCAGAAAATTGTTGAAATTCCGGCAGATTTTCACGTTCACAAAACCATTCAACGTTTTTTAAATAATCGTGCTAAAATTTTTGAAACCGGTGAGGGTGTTGACTGGGCAACTGCTGAAGCTTTAGCTTTTGGTTCACTTTGTTTGGAAGGAGCACCGGTTCGTCTTTCCGGTGAAGATGTTGAACGGGGAACTTTTTCACAACGTCATTCAGTTCTTTATGACCAAGAAAATGAGGCGCGTTATATTCCTTTGAATCATTTACAAAAGGGGCAAGCGCTTTATGATGTTGTTAATTCTATGCTTTCTGAAGAAGCTGTTCTTGGTTTTGAATATGGATATTCTCTTGCTGAACCACGAGGATTAACACTTTGGGAAGCACAATTTGGTGATTTTTCTAATGGTGCACAGGTCATTTTTGATCAATTTATTTCATCCGCAGAGCGTAAGTGGCTTCGTATGTCTGGTCTTGTGTGTTTATTGCCTCATGGTTTTGAAGGGCAAGGGCCGGAGCATTCTTCTGCACGTTTAGAACGGTTTCTTCAACTTTGTGCGGAAGATAATATGCAGGTTGCTAATTGTACAACCCCTGCAAATTATTTTCATATTTTGCGTCGACAAATTAAGCGTGATTTCCGGAAGCCATTGATTTTGATGACACCGAAATCACTTTTACGTCATAAGCGAGCTGTTTCTTTTCTCAATGAAATGGGGCCAGAAACAAGTTTTTGTCGTGTGTTGCTTGATGATGCAGAATGTCTCAAAGATTCTGTCATTAAGTTGCAAAAAGATAATAAGATTCGCCGTGTCGTTCTTTGTACTGGTAAGGTTTATTACGACCTTTATGAAGAACGTGAAAAAAGGGGTATTGATGATGTTTACCTCCTTCGTGTTGAACAGCTTTATCCTTTCCCTGCAAAAGTTTTGGTGAATGTATTATCGCGCTTTTTGCAGGCGGAAGTTTTTTGGTGCCAAGAGGAACCAAAAAACATGGGGGCTTGGTCATTTATTGAGCCTTATTTGGAATGGGTTTTGACGCATATTAATGCGCAATATTCACGTGCTCGTTATGCAGGACGTCCTGCGAGTGCGTCACCGGCCTCTGGGTTAATGGTGAAACACCTTGAACAACTGGCTGCGTTTCTTAAAGACGCGTTAGGTTCTTAATTTATTACTACTCTGATGTATGGAAAAATATTATGACTACTGAAATTCGTGTTCCTACTTTGGGCGAATCGGTTACCGAAGCAACGGTTGGCAAATGGTTTAAAAAACTTGGCGAAGCTGTCGCTATGGATGAGCCTTTGGTTGAATTAGAAACTGATAAGGTAACCGTTGAAGTTCCTTCTCCTGTTGCTGGGAAATTATCTGAAATCATTGCAAAAGAAGGCGATACGGTTGAAGTAAATGCTCTTTTAGGAGTGGTGAAGGCTGGAGAAGCTGGTATCTCCCAATCACTTTCACCTTCTGCTACACTTGTTCCAGCGGCTTCATCTGAATCGGAGAAGCCTGCTTTGAGCAGTGCAATGCCTCCTTCTCCTTCAGCAGCAAAATTGATGGCTGAAAATAATGTTGCAAAAAGCGATATTTCAGGTTCTGGAAAACGTGGACAAATTCTTAAAGAAGATGTTCTTGGTGGATTAAAACAAAGTACAAATGCTCCTACACCCTCTTCTTCTGCGACGAGTTCTTCGGCAACTCCTGTCCAAGAAACACGTGAAGAGCGGGTTCGTATGACGAAATTGCGTCAAACAATTGCTCGCCGTCTTAAAGATGCACAAAATGTAGCAGCAATGTTAACCACATTTAATGAGGTTGATATGTCAGCAGTGATGGATTTGCGCAAGCGTTATAAGGATCTTTTTGAAAAGAAACATGGTGTTAAACTTGGTTTTATGGGTTTTTTTACCAAGGCTGTTTGTCATGCATTAAAAGAACTTCCTGCTGTTAATGCAGAGATTGATGGGACAGATATTGTTTACAAAAACTATGTTAATGTTGGAATTGCTGTTGGAACGGATAAAGGGCTTGTTGTTCCAGTGGTGCGAGATGCAGATCAAATGTCATTGGCAGAGATTGAAAAAGAGATTGGTCGTTTGGGGCGTCTTGCGCGTGATGGAAAATTAGCCGTTTCTGATATGCAGGGCGGAACTTTTACCATTACCAATGGTGGTGTGTATGGATCGTTGATGTCAACACCGATTTTGAATGCACCACAATCTGGTATTTTGGGAATGCATGCGATTAAAGAGCGAGCAATGGTTGTTGAGGGTCAAGTTGTGATCCGCCCCATGATGTATTTAGCGCTTTCTTATGATCATCGTATTGTGGATGGGCAAGAAGCTGTGACTTTCCTTGTGCGTGTTAAGGAAAGCTTAGAAGATCCGGAACGCCTTGTTCTTGATTTGTAAAATACAGTTTTCAGGATGAAAGGAGAAACGGATGTCTTATGATGTGGCTGTGATCGGAGCGGGTCCAGGTGGTTATGTAGCAGCAATAAAAGCGGCGCAACTGGGACTTAAAGTAGCAATTATTGAAAAGCGTACAACATTAGGAGGAACATGTCTCAACGTTGGTTGTATTCCTTCTAAAGCGTTGCTGCATGCTTCAGAAGTGTTTTCTGAAACCCAGCATGGTTTTGAAACGCTTGGTATTTCTATTGGTAAATCTAAGCTTAATCTTGAACAAATGATGGTTCATAAGAAAGCTGTGGTGACAGCCAATACGAGTGGTGTTTCTTTTTTGATGAAAAAAAATAAAGTTGATACTTTTTTGGGGACAGCCAAAATTTTGAGTGCGGGTCATGTGGAAGTTGTTGCCAGAGATGGTAATAAACAAACAATTGAGACAAAAAATATTATTATTGCTACCGGTTCAGAGAGTTCAGGCATTCCAGGGGTGAATGTTGAAATTGATGAAAAGACTATTGTTTCTTCTACGGGAGCTCTTTCACTTGAAAAAGTACCAACGCATATGATTGTAGTAGGTGCTGGTGTCATTGGTTCAGAACTTGGATCAGTTTGGAGCCGTTTAGGTGCTAAGGTGACCATTATTGAGTATCTTAATAAAGTTTTGGGCTCAATGGATGGTGAAGTTTCACGGCAATTTCAGAAATTAATGGAAAAACAGGGGATTGAATATAAAACGGGTGCAAAGGTAACAGCTGTTACACAATCTGGCTCAACTGCTCAGGTGAGCTTTGAATCTGTCAAAGGTGGTGAATCTGAAACTTTAGAGGCTGATGTTGTGCTTATTGCTACTGGACGTTCTCCTTATACAGAGGGGCTTGGATTACAAGAGGCTGGTGTTCAGTTAGATGAACGCGGATTTATTGCAATTGATGCTCATTGGCAGACGAATGTTCCAGGAATTTATGCGATTGGTGATGTCGTAAAAGGGCCAATGCTAGCACATAAAGCAGAGGAAGAAGGCGTTGCTGTGGCAGAAATTTTGGCAGGTCAAAAAGGGCATGTTAATTTTGATGTTATTCCTAGTGTTGTTTATACACAGCCGGAAATTGCGAGTGTAGGAAGGACAGAAGAAGAGCTAAAAACTGCTGGTATTGAATATAATGTTGGCAAATTTCCTTTTATGGCTAATGGTCGTGCACGTGCAATGCAAAAGAGTGATGGGTTCGTTAAAATCCTTTCTGATAAAAAAACAGATCGGGTATTAGGGGGGCATATTCTTGGATTTGGTGCTGGTGAAATGATCCATGAAATTGCAGTTTTAATGGAATTTGGAGGTTCATCAGAAGATCTGGGACGTTGTTGCCATGCACATCCTACCTTATCAGAAGCCGTGCGTGAGGCAGCTTTGGCAACATTTGCTAAACCACTTCATATTTAAAAAGCTTTTAAAAAGTAAATTTTAAAAGGTACGGGGGGCAGAAAATATTTGTGAAGCATGCAACAACATTTTAAAACTTAAAAAAAGAATATAACCAATTGTATTGAAATGTTCCATTTGTTGTATGCTTTTCGATAGTTAATGTTTTAGATATCTGTTGTGCAGTTTTGATTGATTATTCTGTTGTGCACTATCGTTTAGAGCGGTGGTGTTTAGTCTATGTAAAGTTTTATATATGGGGTAGTTTTTATACTGTTATAAAATATTTAAGATAGGATTCTGAGCCTATCTGCGTGCTTTGTGTTAAGAAAACATCTCTCAAAATGCTTAAATCTACTTCGCGATGGTGTTCATGAATGGTATAGCTGTAAAGTTCCTCTTGAAATATATGAAATTCATTCAAACTGTTATAAGACCTATTGTGCACTATAATCTTTATGTTTAGTAAAAGTACACGCTGGTATTATAATACACTTTTTCAGTTCTCAATATTGCTAAAGCTCTTTATTATTTGAGAGTTTTCATAAGAGAATTTTTATTCTGTTCTTTTATCATTTTACCTCACACGCTCGTTTTGTTTGTGATGTGCAGACAAAAGATTTTAATTGCTTCAATGTGAGAGAGTTTGTGATTAAGAGAATTTTACAGTATTCAGCGTTATAAATCAACATGTTGTATATGATGGTGAATCATATGAAGAGAGAAGCCAAGAGGAATTCACCCAAAGAAATTGAATTGTTTAATGATTGGTGTGGGTTAAGGATCTTTGTCATTTAAGATGAAGAGGGGGGAGGGATTGAATATTCTACAAAATACCGCTCTTCTTTAAAAGAGCGGTATTTTTATATCTTTTGTTTATGACACTATCTTTTTGATGATAATGACAAGTTATACAGTGTGATTAAATTAGTTTTTCTTCTCTGTTTTTCTTGATCATTGCTCGCTATGTCTTAAAAAGATGCTATGTCTCTTCTTTAGGGTTGTTAAGAAATCGCAATTTTGCCAAAATATAACGAATAGCTAAAATTTTTTTGAAAACCATAATTACACGAGAATATTAAGTTTGTTTTCATTGGGCAGTTTTGTGATAACTTAAAAAATCAAGCATATGCTTTCTATAGGTATTAAAATTGTAATTTTTTATCCTCTTGTTGTTCTCTTATAAAAGTGGGAAGCCCCATATGATCAAGATATTTAAGGAAAGGGTGGGGTGGTAATTCTTCCACATTGACCATAGTTTTAACATCCCATTCACCTGTGGCAATAAGAAGAGCTGTTGCGGCTGCTGGTACGCCAGCCGTATAGGAAATGCCTTGTGCCCCAGTTTCATGAAAAGCTTGTTTGTGATCGGCTATATTATAGATAAAAATTTCTCTCGGGTTTCCATCTTTTTCGCCTTTAATAAGATCTCCAATACAGGTTTTTCCTGTATAGTCTGGGGCGAGAGAGGAAGGGTTGGGTAAGACGGCCTTTACGACTTTCAAGGGCACGACTTCTTGTCCTTCTGCTGTCTTAATGGGCTGTTCAGATAAGAGACCAAGATTTTTCAGAACCGTAAAAACAGTGATATAACGATCACCAAATCCCATCCAGAAACGGACATTCTCTACATCAAGATTTTTGGAAAGTGAATGAATTTCATCATGTCCTGTCATATAGGCTTTTTGTTTTCCCACAACGGGAAGATCCCATTCATGGCTGACTTCAAACATTTTATTGGAAGTCCATTTTTTATTTTGCCATGACCATACTTGTCCTGTAAATTCACGGAAGTTAATTTCTGGATCAAAATTTGTAGCAAACCAACGTCCATGATTTCCGGCATTAATATCAATAATATCAATATCTGTGATTTTATCAAAATAATCATCGCGCGCTAATGCTGCATAAGCATTCACTACACCTGGGTCAAAACCTGCTCCTAAAATAGCGGTTATACCAGCTTTTTCACATTCTGGACGCCGAGGCCATTCATAATTGCCATACCAAGGAGGTGTTTCACAAATTTTCAATGGGTCTTCATGAATCGCTGTATCGATATAAGCGCATTTTGTTTCAATACAAGCTGAAAGAACAGACATATTAAGAAAGGCAGAACCAACATTAATGACAATTTCACATTTGGTCTTTTGGATGAGCTTTATAGTTTCTTCTACATTCATGGCATTGAGCGAATGGCTTTTGAGAACACCTTGCTCTTTCATTGTGTTTTTTTCTTTAATAGAAGCAATGATGGCTTCACATTTTTTGAGTGTTCGTGAAGCAATATGAATTTCACCAAGAATATCGTTGTTTTGAGCACATTTGTGTGCAACAACTTGTGCAACACCTCCAGCACCAATAATGAGAACATTTTTTTTCATTGTAGGTCCATCTCCCTTTTTAATACTGTTGTATGACGTTTTTTATGGTTTATCTTTATGAAAGGCTTTCCTGATAGTCGTTATAGCTGAATTGGCGTTGAAGTGTTAATGTACCATCGCACTCTTTGAGAACAATAGCAGGCATTGTAACGCCATTAAACCAGTTTTTCTTGACCATTGTATAACCTGCTGCATCCTGAAAAGACAGTCTATCGCCTATTTTAAGAGGTTTTTGAAATTGAAATGTTCCAAAAATATCGCCGGCAAGACAAGATTTTCCACAAATCATAATTTCGTGTGGTCCTAGATTGGGTTCTAATTTGGCATTTTCACGATAAATGAGAAGATCAAGCATATGTGCTTCAATTGAGCTATCAACGATGGCTAGATTCTTTTCATTATACAATGTGTCAAGAACACTGACTTCTAATGTGGTGCTTTTGGTAATAGCAGCTTCTCCTGGTTCTAGAAAAAGAGTGACACCATGAGTTTTAGAAAATTGTTTTAAGCGTTTTGCGAAAGCTTCTAGAGGATAATTTTCAGCCGTAAAATGGATTCCGCCGCCAAGGCTTATCCAGTCAACAGCAGAAAAAAGTTCTGCAAATTTTTCTTCCATATATCCAAGCATTTGGTTAAAAAGATTAAAGTCAGCATTTTCACAATTGTTATGGATCATCAATCCGTTGATAAGAGGCAGAACTTCTTTGATAGCGCTTTGGTTTGTTTCTCCTAAGCGGCTAAAAGGGCGAGAGGGGTTGGCAAGATCAAAATTTGATGCGCTGATTCCTGGGTTTAACCTTAAACCTCTTTGAATGGTTTTTGTTGCATCAGAAAAGCGTTGAAGCTGTTGGATGGAATTAAAGATGATTTTATCTGCATAACCACAGGCTTCATCAATTTCATCATCTGCCCAAGCCACTGAATAAGCATGGGTTTCTTTGCCAAATTTTTCTCTTCCTAAACGTAGTTCATAAAGGGATGATGATGTGGTTCCATCCATGAACTCAGACATTAAATCAAAAACACTCCATGTGGCAAAACATTTTAAAGCAAGTAAAATTTTAGCTCCGGACATTTCCCGTAAACGAGAAATTGTTTGCATGTTTTTGATGAGTTTCGATTTGTCTATAAGATAGTAGGGGGTTTTTATCATCATTTATTCATTCTTTTTTGAAGGATCTTATTGCCAAGATCAACGTTTAGTACAAAGAGTAACAGAATGTCTCAAGAAAAAAGAATCTTAAGAAAAGAATCTGTTTCTGTCTAGCAAGAGAAAGGCTTTCTGTAATTACTGTTGTTTATTATGTTGAGTTTTTTGTTATGAGTATGAAAAAAAAATTATATTATGCTTTAGCTTTTGTATTTGTTAGCAGTTTTTTCATTATAACAACCACTCTTGTTAATTGGGGGCAAAATAGAAGTGACGCTAAAGCCAAACTGGTTACTCAGACTTCTGTCCTAGATAGTTCGGTGCCTCTGATTTTTACGGGGCGTAGAGAACTTAATGGTTTCAAAGGTTATCGTCATTATCGGCGTGGTTATCGTAAATACAGTGATAATTGGTGGTATCCTGAAGTGGCATTTGTTACATCACCGCACTTAAGCACAAAAGGCGCATCATTAAAAGTTGTACCAGATGCTAAAAAAGTGTTTTTAACGTTTTCTTCGGAAAAATTAGAAAAAAAAGAGCCATGGATGCTTAAACAACATATTGAATCTTGCCGTGCGCGTTATCGCTCTTATAATAAAAATGATAATAGTTTTCAGCCTTTTCATGGGGGGCGTAGGCAGTGTTTATCCCGCTTTTTTAAAGGATAGAAATTAAATAAAATTTTAATTGCTTCTTGTCGTGGGCGTTATTGTTCTTACAATAAAGAGAAGACTTGTGTGGTGCGCAGTATTTTCATGCAAGCATTGTTTTTTTTAAAAATTTAAATGCTTTTAAGTTTTATTAAATCTTATTATCATTAAGTGTGGAATGGGGGGGTGAGAATATAAGTTTTTGTTTTGTCGATGACAAAATATTAAGGTAAAATGGAGTTTAAAGAATGACAACACGGGAAGCAATGTTGGTATTGCTCGTTTTGCTTCCCTTTGGTGGAAGTGCTGTCATTGGCTTTTTTCGTTCGACAGCAAAAAATAATGAAGCGTGGTTTGCTGGGGTCGTCGCACTTTTCTGTCTTATTTTTACAATAATGCTTTATCCGGAAGTTCGCGGAAACCACATAGTGCGTTTAGATATTTCTTGGCTTCCAGAATGGGGAAGCGATTTTATTCTCCGCATAGATGGTTTGTCGTGGCTTTTTTGCTTGCTTATTACAGGGATTGGGCTGCTTGTTGTCATTTATTCACGTTATTACATAGATCCAGCGGATTCTGTACCGCGTTTTTTTTCCTTTTTTTTGGCCTTTATGGGATCAATGATAGGAATAGTTTTATCAGGTAATCTCGTCTTTTTGGTTGTTTTCTGGGAACTCACCAGTATTTTTTCTTTTTTGCTGATCGGCTATTGGTACCATAATGCAAGTGCGCGTGAGGGTGCGCGTATGGCTCTAACGATCACAGGTTTTGGCGGCTTTGCTCTTTTTATTGGAGTTTTATTGATTGGGTATACTGTTGGCAGTTTTGATTTGGATAAGGTGCTACAGTCTGGAGATATGATCCGGTCAAGTTCTCTTTATAGTCCTATCCTTATTTGTATTTTATTGGGAGGGTTAACAAAAAGCGCGCAATTTCCCTTTCATTTTTGGCTACCTAACGCGATGGCTGCTCCAACTCCCGTATCGGCTTATTTGCATTCGGCAACAATGGTAAAAGCGGGATTGTTTTTGCTTGTTCGTTTATGGCCTGTGCTCTCTGGAACAGAATCTTGGTTTTGGCTGGTTGGCTTTTCAGGACTCTCAACTCTTCTTCTAGGTGCTTATTTTTCGATGTTTCAGCAAGACTTGAAAGGACTGCTTGCGTACTCGACTATTAGTCATCTTGGATTAATTACAACACTTTTAAGTCTTGGTAGTCCACTTGCATGTGTTGCGGCAATCTTTCATATGGCCAATCATGCTACTTTTAAAGCTTCTTTATTTATGGCTGCTGGCATTATTGATCACGAGACGGGAACACGTGATATGCGTAAACTGTCAGGGCTTTATCGTTCTATGCCTATCACAGCAACTCTTGCTTTAGTTGCGAGTGCAGCGATGGCTGGGGTTCCTTTGTTGAATGGTTTTTTATCGAAAGAGATGTTTTTTGCTGAAGCTGTTGAAACGCATATGGAATCATGGCTCGATTGGATTGCGCCTTATGTGGCAACGCTAGCTAGTCTGTTTAGTGTGACCTATTCTATACGCTTTATTCATGGCGTTTTTTTAGGACAAAAGCCTGACAATTTACCCAAGACTCCCCATGAACCACCGCATTTCATGCGTTTACCAATGGAGCTTTTGGTGTTTATTTGTTTAGCGGTTGGTATTTTTCCTAATTTAACAATAGGACCTATTTTAGATAATGCGGTCGTGTCTGTTTTAGGAACAATGACAATTCCTTATAGTTTGGCTGTTTGGCATGGGTTTAACACTCCATTAGTGATGAGTTTTGTTGCATTATTAGGGGGCGGATTGCTCTATGCTGTCGGGCATCGTTATTTTTTATCCTGTGATGATGGGGCTCCTTTTTTCCGTCACTTAAAAGGACCGCGTATTTTTGAACGCATTCTCGTAATTATTTCTTGGAAATGGGCCCGTGCGGTGGAATCTGCTTTGTCAACACGCCGTTTGCAGATCCAATTGCATTGGATTTTTTGGGTCTGTTTTGCCTTTGTTGGTCTTTTACTTTGGTGCGATGGTTTCATTCCAGTGGGGACATTACCGCTTTTTCCACTTGATATTCCTTTTCTCGCTCTTTGGCTGGTTGGCGGATTATGTGCGCTTTTAGTTGCTTGGCGAGCAAAGTTTCATCGTCTTGCTTCACTTATGCTTTTAGGGGGAGCTGGTTTGATGACTTGTGCAACCTTTTTATGGCTTTCTGCTCCTGATTTAGCAATAACACAATTGGTTGTTGAGGTTGTTACAGTCGTTTTATTATTGCTTGGTTTACGGTGGTTGCCTAAACGTTTGCATGACCCTGGGCCAGCTGCTGTTCGTTTTTGGGTTCGCTTGCGTCGTTTCCGTGATTTCATCATATCCCTTGTAGGAGGTGCTGGTGTAGCATGGCTTTCTTTTGCAGTGATGACACGTCCCCAAGGTACAACGATTTCTGATTTTTTTCTAACGCATGCTTACTCAGATGCTGGTGGTCGCAATGTTGTGAATGTGTTATTGGTTGATTTCCGTGGTTTTGATACCATGGGAGAAATTGTGGTTTTGGGTGTTGTTTCCCTTACTGTTTTTGCCCTATTACGACGTTTTCGTCCTGCGCCTGAGAGTATTGATGCGCCTTTTCAACAACGTATCCAGAAAGCCTTTGATATAGCACAGCCTAATCGAAATGTGGGAGATACAGTATTGAATTATTTAGCTGTTCCTGCTGTTATTATGGGTTGGCTCTTTCCGATTATTATCGCTTTTGCTATTTATTTATTCATGCGAGGGCATGATCTGCCAGGAGGTGGATTTGTCGGTGGTATTACTTTGGCAATAGGATTTATTTTACAATATCTTGCACGCGATATTCGGTGGGTGGAAACGCATTTGAGAGTTTTACCTTTGCGTTGGATAGGCTTTGGCTTATTGTTGTCAGTCGTAACGGGGATGGGCTCTTGGTTTTTTGGATATCCTTTTTTAACATCCTTTTTTCGATATATTCATCTTCCGTTAATTGGGAAAGTTTCCATGGCATCCGCTTTTTTGTTTGATTTTGGTGTGCTTTCTCTTGTGTTAGGAGCAACTGTTCTCATTTTAATTGCACTTGCACACCAGTCAATTCGGAGTTACCGAATCGGTAAGAAACCTATTTTAAAAGAGAAGGAAAATTAATGGAAATTGTTCTTTCTTTGGGTATCGGTGTTTTTGTCGGATCAGGTATTTGGCTTGTTTTGCGTCCACGTACTTTTCAAGTCATTCTTGGTTTGTCCTTGATCTCCTATGGTGTTAATCTTTTTATATTTTCAATGAGTAGACCGCGTAGTAATGCTGCTCCAATTGTTGATCCTACCCCTGTTATTAATCCAGCTAATTATGTCGATCCTCTCCCACAAGCCTTGGTTTTAACTGCAATTGTGATTGGTTTTGCAACAACAGCTTTATTTTTAGTTATCTTGTTGGTTTCACGTGGTTTAACGGGTTCTGATCACGTTGATGGACGTGAGGTGCAATAATGGAAATAGGAGTGCATCATCTCCTTATTTTGCCTATTCTTTTGCCGTTAATCACTGGAGCACTTCTTCTTTTTTATGATGAACGTCGTGCAAGACTTAAATCATTCATCAGTCTTTCTTCTGCGGGACTGTTGGTCGTTACTGCTATTTTATTGATTATACGTACTCTTGAAATAGCACCGGCTTGCGATGTTTATCGACTTGGTAATTGGCCGTCTTCTTTTGGAATTGTTTTAGTCCTTGATCGCTTAAGCGCTATGATGCTTTTACTTTCCAGCTTGTTGATGACTAGCGTGTTGGTTTTTGCGCGGGCTCATTGGTACAAAGCTGGTTCTCATTTTCAGTCACTAATGCAATTTTTTATGGTGGGGATAAATGGTGCTTTTTTGACTGGTGATTTATTTAATTTATTTGTGTTTTTTGAAGTTATGTTAACAGCTTCCTATGGGCTTGCTTTGCATGGTTCTGGTCAGACACGCGTGCGCGCAGGGTTGCATTATGTCGTGGTTAATCTTGTTGCTTCATTATTTTTTTTAGTTGGTATAGCGCTCATTTATGGAGTCGTTGGTACTCTTAATATGGCCGATTTGGCTGTTAAAATAAAATATATATCTTCTACAGATATTGTTTTGTTCGAAATAGGTGTTGCACTTTTAGGTATTGCTTTTTTGCTTAAAGCGGGTATGTGGCCGCTTAATTTTTGGTTGGTGCCAACTTACAGTGCAGCAGTAGCACCAGTTGGAGCTTCTTTTGCACTTTTGAGCAAGGTGGGTATTTATATTATTTTACGTTTAACGTTGCTATGGTTTGGTTCTGAAAGTGAATATTTTAACCATTTTGGTCATACGGTTTTGTTTTATGGTGGGCTTGCCACTATGATTGTTGGTTTTATTGGGGTATTGGCAAGCCAAGTTTTGGTGCGTTTGGCAGCTTATAGTGTCCTTGTCTCTTCTGGTACATTGTTGGCCGCGATCGGGATCGGCAATGCAGCACTGACAGCAGGTGCACTTTTTTATATTGTTTCTTCAACTTTAGCACTGGGAGCTTTTTTTCTTTTGGTAGAGTTGGTTGAACGCTGTCAAGATGTGGCTGCAAATGTTCTTGCTGTCACAATGGAGGTGTATGGTGACGATGAAGAGGAGGAAGAAGATGAAGTTGGCATCTATTTTCCGGTAACCTTGGCAATTCTTGGAGCTTGTTTTGGTATTTGTGCCATTTTGATTATTGGATTGCCGCCTTTTTCTGGTTTTGTTGCTAAATTTATGATGTTCATGGCAATTTTAAATCACAGTAGAGAGGATTTTTCTGTCTCTCTACCGGTTTACCAAGATTGGCTTTTTGTAGTTTTTGTCACTCTCTCTGGTTTTGCGGCTTTGATTGCATTGACACGAACGGGTATCCGAACTTTTTGGGTTTCTCTTGAAGGGCGTATTCCCCGTGTGCAAGTGATAGAATTTGCGCCTATTGCCGTTCTCCTTGCTTTGTGTTTTCTTATAACAATTGTAGCCAGTCCTGTTAGTCATTATATGTCTGAAACTGCTAAGACTTTGTATGAACCTCAAAACTATATTGGGAGCGTTTTAACGGATTTTTCTCTCGAAAATAGGGAGGTGAGTAAATGAATCGTTTTTGTCCTTCCCCTTTTTTCAGTGGTGTCATTGTCCTTATGTGGCTTATTTTAAATGGTTTTAGTTTAGGGCAATTTCTTTTAGGGATTTTAACCGCTTTGTTTTGTGGTTGGATGATACGGCTTCTGGAGCCGGAGAAGGCTGTTATTAAAAGCTGGAGTGCGGTTTTTCGTCTCGTTTTTCGAGTATTTATAGATTCTATATTCTCAAATTTTTCGGTGACTTGGTTTGTTTTAACAAAAAGGTCTCGAGAGCAGAAATCTGGTTTTATTGTAGTACCTCTTCTGCTTCATAATCGCACTGCTTTGGCTATTTTAGCATGCATCCTTTCGGCAACCCCTGGAACTGCTTGGGTTGCCTATAATAGTAAAAAGGGTGAACTTTTGCTTCATGTCTTAAATTTTAAAAATGGATATGATTACAAACAGTTGATCAAACAACGGTATGAGCAATTGCTTTTGGAGATTTTTTTATGAGTATGGTGATTCTTTATTGGGGGCTTTTCTTTTCACAGTTTTTTTTAAGTTTAGCGGTGATTTTCGCGCTGTTTCGGTTGATTCGTGGTCCACGGGCGCAGGATAGAATTGTTGGTTTGGATGCCCTTTATATAAGCACTATTCTTTTGTTTCTTACATTCGATATTCGTTCAGGAACAACCGCTTATTTTGTCGCAGCTCTCATTATTGGATTGTTGGGATCTGTCTCAAGCATCGCTTTGGCGAAATTTCTTATGCGGGGGGAGATTATTGAATGAAAGATGATATATCGCTTGTGGTTGCTATTGCTATCACAGTTTTCTTAATATTAGGGTCTGGATTGACATTGATCGCAACGATAGGTTTGGTGCGTTTTTCCAATTTTTATAAGCGTTTGCATATGCTTTCAGTATGTACGAGTTGGGGCGTTGGTAGTATTCTTATTTCTTCATTTCTTTATTCAATATTTGTGGACCATTATTTTGTTTTTCATGAAGTGTTGCTAATGTTTTTTTTATTTTTAACAGCACCGGTAGCTTCTATGTTGCTCTCACATACAGCAGCTTATCGACATCATTCAGAAGAACAGTCAGAAAAACCGCTGGCTCTTTTATTACACCAGACGGAGGAAAAGTCATCCACGTCAGAAGGAACATCAAGAGATGAGAGCCAGCGCGGTTCTTGAAATGTAAGAACCTTCTTTATTCTGTGCTTTTTTCTTCTACACAGTGGATGGGCTTTTCTTCTTTTGGATCATTAATAAGATCGTAAAATATGGCTTCATTTTTAGTTATCCACCAAATGTATTGACCACCCACATATTTTCCTCCAGAAGCGGCAATTACATTAGAACCAACGATGCGCTTACCGTTCCATTTTAAATCAACAAGCGCAATATTGCCAGCATTATGATAAGTTGCCTCAACATGCTCTTTGCTTGTTCCCATGTCGCATTGATAGGAGACGGTCTCTGTTGTTGGTTCTGGATCATTTGGTACTTCAATGACTAAAGAACTTGCTAATGCATTAATTGAACCGAGAAGGAACACACTTAAAGTAATGAAAAATTGTTTAGTAAAAGAAATTTTTTTCATAATATTTCCCGTGTTATTTAAAATAATAATGTTGACTCATCTTTACATAGGATAGGTTTTTTTTCTTCTGGATCCTGAGCAAGGTCATAAAGCGTGACTTCTTTGTTCTTCTCCCACCAGATGTACTGAGCTCCTGCAAATTTTGCTCCTGTTGCCGCGATGACATTAGCAGCAATGACACGATCACCGTTCCATTTGAAATCAACCAACGAAATATTGTCAGCATTAAGATAAACTGCCTCTACGCGCTCTTTACCTGTTTCAGTATCACACTGATAGGTAATGGTCTCTGTTTTGGGCTCTGGATTGTCTGGTACTTCAATGATTAAAGAACCAGCTAAGCTATTGTTTGAGCTGAAGAGTGATAAACTTAAAGCGGTGAAAAATCCTAAAATGTGCAAAGTTTTTTTCATGATGCTTCCCTATATTCCTAATATTGTGCACAAAGAATAATTTGACTGATACGATGGTGTCTACGGCAGGATTCGAACCTGCGACCCCAGGATTCATACCACTTCGATTTTCACCGCCAGCCTTATCGGCTGTTTGTGGTCTGGACTGTCTCTTCACCTTAAAGCTTTTGCTCTTTAGGTGCTGCCCGTTCAGTCTCTACACCTTTCTCTCATTTGAAAAGAGACTTGGCTCGGGATTGGCATATAGTCGCCCATGAAGCTTTCCCCGAATTTGAGCAGATTCACTTTGAGGATTTCTCCTCAAAGTGCCCAATTTCTTTAGGAATCCTGTGCTCTATCCTACTGAGCTACGCAGACATCATCATATTTAATCTTTAATAGAAGTATAAAAACGAATCAATTATATTCAATATGAATTAACGAATTTCTGTTAATTTTTGTTCCAAAAAGGATAAAACTGCATCTGGTGAAACATTTTTTGCAATAAATGATTGGCCAAGTCCGCGTGTTAAGATGAAAGTCAAATTGTTTTGCGAAACTTTTTTATCTTGGGCAATGAGATTCATTAAAGTTTCAGCATCTGGTAGACTCCCTGGGATATCCTTTAATTGTGTAGGCAATCCTATAAATTTGAAGTGCGCTTCAATGCGTTGTGTAAGCGTGGGGCTTATTAAATTTAATTGAGCAGAGAATTGATGAGCTAGAATCATCCCAATTGCTACGCTTTCGCCATGGATTAAACGGTTGGAGTCATAAGCGGTTGCTGTTTCAAGCATGTGTCCAAATGTATGGCCAAGATTTAAGAGTGCACGCTCTCCCGTTTCGTACTCATCGCGTGCTACAATGTCAGCTTTAAATTGGCATGAGCGAACAATGGCCTCTGTTCGCATAGGGCCATTAGAGAAAATTTTCTGCCCATTTTTTTCAAGCCACTCAAAAAAGTCAGGTTGGTTAATGAGACCGTATTTTACTATTTCTGCGTAGCCAGCGCGAAATTCGCGCGGCGGCAGGGTATCAAGAAGACACGTATCAGCAATAACGCATTGTGGTTGATAAAAAGCACCGATAAGATTTTTGCCATATTGGCTATTGATTCCAGTTTTTCCACCAACAGAGGAATCAATTTGTGCAAGAAGCGTTGTGGGCATTTGAATGAAGTTCATACCACGGCGGATTATACTTGCCGCAAATCCTGCTAGATCGCCAATGACACCACCGCCAAAAGCAATAACACAGTCGCCTCTTTCTAAACGCGCAGCAAGAATTTGATCGATGACAACTTGCAGGGTTGAAAATGATTTTGATTGTTCTCCCGCTTCTACAATAATAGGGACAGTATGAATTTTATTTTTTGTTAATTCTGCTTGCAATATCTCCAAATGAAGGGAAGCAACATTTGTATCTGTAACAAGCGCCAAGCGCGTTTGATGAGGATCTTTTTTATTAAGAGCATGTTTAATTTGTGAAGCAGCTTGTGTAATCAGACCCGGACCAATGATGATATCGTAACAGTGTTTGTCCAGTTTAACAGTAACGGTTTTGGTTTGCATGCTGGTTATCCCTATTGTTAATTTCTGTGTATAGGTAGTGCTGTACGGATCGTATAACATTTTGTGCTACGGTATGACGGCTTTCTTTATGACTGTTAATTGTTAAGTTTGCCTTTGCATAGATAGGATAACGCTGTTCCATGAGTTTTTGCATGGTTTCTTTAGGATTGGCTGTTTGAAGCAAGGGACGTGTCGGGTGCTTTGAGACACGTTGCATGAGGATATCAAGATCGACTTTTAGCCATATGGATATACCATTTTTGTGAATGGCTTTTCGGATATTTTCATTTATATAGGCACCACCACCTGTTGCTAAAACAAGGGGATTTTTTTTCATGAGGTTTAGAATAACACGCTGTTCAAGAGCACGAAATTCGGATTCACCATAAATTTCAAAGATTTCCGTAATTGTCATTTGTGCAGCTTTTTCAATTTCTTGGTCAGAATCATAAAAAGGTAAACGGAGCATGGTGGCGACGCGTTTTCCGATCACTGATTTGCCTGCCCCCATAAGACCAACAAGGACAAGTGCTCTTTTATCAAGGGACGATAAGAGCTGATTCTTTATTTGTGTTATGGGAACGCGTTTTGGTCGATTGCTTTTCATAACTTTATTTCGGCATTTATCCATCTTAAAGTCAATTCCTGTTAATCTTTGTGAGGCATAATACGAGATAGAATATTTTTGGGTAGGTTATTGTCTTATGCCAACATTGACTAGATTTTTGATGATTCTTTTCATTTTGCTTTCTGTTCTTTTCATTATAATGGGTGCTCTTGTGGTTTGGGTTGAACCAGTAACTGTGGATATGTACATTGATGTTCCCTTGGATTCATGGAATCTTTCTACGGAAGCGAATCAATGAAATGAAAAGTGGTGCTGTGATAGATCATTTTCTTGAGATGATGAGTGCGGAGAGAGGGGCTTCGTCTCATACGCTTGCGGCTTATCAGCATGATTTGCAGTGGGCACAAGACGAATTGTCTTCACACTCTGTTTCGCTTTTTTCAGCACAAAAAGAAGATTTAATTACCCTTTTGTCGCTTATGCATACTTTTGGTTTTGCGGCATCGTCGCAAGCGCGCCGTTTATCAACTTTGCGTCAGTTTTATCAATTCCTTTATGCTGAAGGGTTGAGAGCAGATGATCCCTCTCATGATATTGATGCACCTCGTCAGAGGCGTCCTTTGCCCAGAATCATGAGTGAAGATGCAGTGATAAAATTGCTTGATTTTGCGGAGTTAGAAGTCAATCAAGCAGACTATGGGTCCAAAGGTTATTTCCGTGCACTGCGTCTTCAGCTATTGATTGAAATGCTTTATGCAACAGGGTTACGTATTAGTGAGTTGGTGAGTCTGCCGGTTCAGTCTGTTCGAAGGAAGGAATACAGCGTTTTGGTTCGTGGTAAGGGCAAAAAAGAACGAATGGTGCTGTTATCAAAAAAAGCATGTCAAGTTCTTTCACAGTGGTTAAACTTGCGTGATCAGGGAAAGGATGCTACGAGTTCTTATCTTTTTCCTGCGCATTCCGAGACAGGATATATTGCTCGTCAAGTCGTTGCACGAGAGTTGAAAAATCTCGCTAGAAGAGCAGGGATAGGAAGTGATAGCTTTTCTCCCCATGTGTTGCGTCATGCTTTTGCTAGTCATCTTTTGCAAAATGGTGCTGATTTGCGTGCCGTTCAACATTTGTTAGGTCATTCTGATATTGCTACCACTCAGATTTATACCCATGTGTTGGAAGAGGGACTTTATCGTTTAGTCAATGAGCATCATCCACTTGCCGATGAGCAAAAGGCTCGTTAAAGAAAAGGTGATGTTTTTGAAAAAGACTTTATAAAGCAAATTATAAGTGTATAAGTGACACTGAATGAGTTGATACAAATGTATAATTATCTTGATTTTGAAAAACCAGTTGCTGATCTTGATGGGAAAATTCTTGAATTAAAAAAAATTTCTCAGGAAAAAGGCAGTCTTGATATGAGTGACGAGATTGCTCGTCTTGAAACGCGTTCCCAAACAGCGTTGCGCGATATTTATAAAAAATTATCGCCGTGGCAAAAAACACAAGTCGCTCGTCATCCGGATCGTCCCCATTTTATGGACTATTCTAAACGCCTATTGAGTGATGTTACGCCTTTGGCCGGAGATCGCAAGTTTGCTGAAGATGAGGCTATTCAAGCGGGGTTTGCACGCTTTAAAGGTGAGGCCATTGCTTATATCGGTCAAGAGAAAGGTCACGATACGGAAACACGTTTGCGCTATAATTTTGGTTCTGCACGTCCAGAAGGCTATCGTAAAGCTGTACGTATTATGGAAATGGCTGACCGCTTTGGTTTGCCACTCCTCACTTTTATTGATACAGCAGGTGCTTATCCTGGGGTAAGCGCTGAAGAACGTGGGCAAGCGGAAGCAATTGCTCAATCAACAGCTACAACTTTGCGTTTGAAAGTTCCTGTGGTTTCCGTTGTTATTGGAGAAGGCGGTTCTGGAGGGGCGATAGCAATCGCGGCTGCCAACAAAGTTTATATGTTGGAGCACGCAATTTACTCTGTTATTTCACCAGAAGGAGCAGCTTCTATCTTATGGCGTGATCCAGCTCGTGCAAAAGATGCTGCAATGAATATGCGTATTACCGCTCAAGATTTGTATCGCTTAAAGATTATTGATGGCATTATTTCGGAACCTTTAGGGGGAGCGCATCGTGGCAAAGAGATTGTCATTGATGCAACGGGTGATGTTATTTCAGAGGCTTTAAAAGCTATGGCTGGAAAAGATGGTCAAGTGCTTAAACAAGAGCGAAGGGAAAAATACCTTCAAATTGGTCGATCTCTAACATAGATTATTTTTTGTGAGGGGTGTTGGATTGGAGTTTTATTCGATGACATTTAGCAGATTCCTCGCTGTGTGTGTGTTGTTTGTAATGGGACTATTGACAGCATGTGAAGGAAGATTACCAGCCTCTATTCGCGCTAAAGTTGAGCAGCCGTTGCCGCAAGAAATCAAAAATAGAATGGTTCTGTATGATATAGATCCCTATGCACCGATTATGATGCGGTTTTTTAAGGAAGAAAATCTTGCTGAAGTTTGGAAGCAATCTCGTTCAGGACCTTTTATCTTGGTTGCTCGCTATGGCATTTGCAAATGGTCTGGTAAGCTTGGACCTAAATATAAAGAAGGGGATCTTCAGACACCAGAGGGTTTTTATACTATTAGCGCAAACCAAATGAATCCTTATTCAAAATATTATCTCTCTTTTAATATAGGATTTCCTAACCTTTATGATCAGGAAAATGGTCGCACAGGAAGCAATCTTATGGTTCATGGTTCTTGCTTTTCCGCAGGTTGTTATTCTATGAGTGATAAGAACATGGCTCAGATTTATGCGTTTGCACGGGATGCTTTTAAAGGAGGACAAAGAGAGTTTCAGTTGCAGGCTTTTCCTTTCCGCATGACCGAGGATAATATGTCACGTCATAGCAAGAATCCTCATTATCAATTCTGGATTATGCTTAAGAAAGGTTATGATTTTTTTGAAAAAAATCGTCAACCTCCAACTGTTGAGGTTTATGGAAAACGTTACGTTTTTAATCGCGATATTGATACAAATTCAGTTTCTCTAATGCAGTGAGTGGTATTGTATCCTACTGCACCGTAAACACTATCACTTAATAATGGTGATACAGGATATGCAAAAACTTTGCACATAAGATGTTTAAGTGAGTGGTCAATATTTTAAAGTGCAGAGTTTTTTCATAGAGCTTTATGTAAGTAAATCATATGAAGTGGGAAGCCAAGAGGAATTTTCTCAAAGAAGTTGGATTGTTTGCACATCGTTACTGGTATCAATCTTCGTTTTTAGTGAAGAGTAAGTTAATATAAAATGTACCTCTCTTTTTATTTCTTTCAAAGAGTTTTATTCTTTTATGCTGTGAAATATTGTCTTGTCGTGCTGTTATATAAGATACATTCACATATTTTAAAATGCGATATTGCCTCTGTCTAATTTTGGTTTTTTTCTTAACAGGGATTTTGATTTCAATTAGCTTGAATAAATATAGAGTTGAGCAGAATATTTTAGAACCAAGAATTTGGCCAATCGGTCTGTGAAATGAATCACATGAAATGGTTTGCAGATGAAGCGCATTTAGAGAGAAAACAATCTATTTGCAGATTGATGGGTATTAAATTTTGTATCATAACAATTTGATTTATAATGATAATTTAGTTTTTAAGTCAAATTAGAACCCTGAATACCGTAAGCTTCTCTCATTTCAAAGCCGTTCCATGTTGAATAAATTAAAACCATTTGCTTGCACGTTACAAGCGGGGATAGCCGCGTGGGTGAAACTGTGCAAGAAAGACTAAAATGCTTTTTACAAACCGTCTCAAGTACCAAGAGCTGTTTCAACATTGGGAATTAGCAAAGTGTGTAATGGTGCCGGTTTGCTCCTTTAAAAGCATAAAGATGGTGGTGCTAATGAATTTAATGTTATATCATTGAAGGGGAGAAAAAATTAAAATTTTATTCCTGGAATGACCAGGGGATTTTCTAAGAGAGCTGTTTTGTCTGCAGTATCTATTGCTGGTTTATTAAAAAAAGCATTGAGGAGCTTTTGTATTGCGTCTTTTTCAACACCATCGGCAATGATGACGAAACGTGTTTGTTTTATTCCTTTTGGCCATGCTGGCAATCTTATGGGAGGATGAAAAAATGTTTGTACGCCATGTAATACAAGTGGGCGATAAGGGTCATCACGTAATGCGATAATTGCTTTAATACGTAATAATTTTGTACCATAACGCTCTTGTAGGAGATCTAAAAAAGCCTCAATTGTGGCGTAATCAACAGGACCCTCACAGTTTAGTGAAAAGGTACGAATGGTTTTATGGGGGCTATGATCATGTGGGGTAGTCGTAAGATTTTGTTTAAGTTTTGTATTTTCTACTTTTTCATCCCATAATGTGTTATTTATTAATAGATTTGAACAGAAATCTTTAGAATGGGCGTCAATGATTTGTGCTGTAGGATTCATTGTTTTAAGTGTGCTAAGGAGTGCATCTGAAAGCGTTTGTGGGTCTCTAAGATCTGTTTTGGTGAGAATGATTTTATCAGCAAATATTAATTGTTTATATATTTCAGGATAGCGCTCACATATGGAAAGTGGGCTTAATGTATCAAATGTTGCAAGAACAGCATTTATGGACAATGTTTGAATAAACAATGGGTGGCTTAAAAGTATTTGTAAAATAGGGGCGGGATCAGCCATCCCTGTGGTTTCAATGATAATATGATGGAGTTGTTTGATCTGTCCTGTCTGAACGCGATTTATTAAATCAATTAATGTGTCGATGAGATCACTGCGTAAATTGCAGCATAAGCAACCATTGGCAAGCTCAATAATTCCTTCTGTTGTTTTTTCAACCAGAAGGTGGTCAATACTGATTTCGCCGAATTCATTGATGATAACAGCACATTCTGTTAGAAGAGGGTCTTGTAGCATACGGTTGAGCAAAGTTGTTTTGCCAGAGCCTAAAAAACCCGTAATAAGCGTGAGAGGGATGCGCTTTATTTTCATGTTAATCATCAATCATAGTTTTGTTTTTAAAAAATATATCTCAGTATGTCTAACCAATTTATAATGATGTCCGTGAGGGATGTAATGGTTAATCCCTCATGAGATCCATTGTACCACTATCTTTACGCTTATAAAGGTAGGTGCACGTGGGTATATTATACACTTTTTAGCGTCAATGTTATGATAATTCTTGGTTCTTGAAAGGACTTATAGGAAGGATTTTTATTCCTTGTTTTAATTATTTTATCTACATGTTCATCCACCTTGTGGCGCGCAAGAGACTGGTTTTATTGATTCAACAAATACAGATTTGAAATGAGAGAATCTTACAATACTTGTGGTTTTGACATAAGGTACAAAATAATTAATTATCATTATAAATCAAAGTATTATAATTAATTGTAGATTATGATTTATGGCTTTTTATAGAATGGTTTGCGTGCCTTTTATACGGAATATAGGGTTTTCTTAGTGGTTTTACTGTCATTTTAGGTGTTTGTGGCGTACGAATGAGGTGTACTGATAAAGGATGAGAAAAAGAAGGTGGAGCAATGATAAAAGGTGAGGTGAGAATAATATTTCCTTGATCATCATATGATTTTGCATGCATTTTTATGGCTTCAGGTGTGCATGTTTGTTGTCTCATATTGTTGGCTTTTGTTATGTTGCTCCCATAAGGTTTTAATGTTGCTAGTGTTAATTGGGGGTTTCCTTGGTGCAAAAATCCTATTTCAAGAAGTTGTGCAGCTTTTTCTTCTCTTTCACTTATGTTGTTAGCACCTAGAATGACAGCAATAATTGTACGTTTATTGCGGGTGGCTGAGGCAACAAGATTAAAACCAGAGGCACAAATAAAGCCTGTTTTCATACCGTCTATCCCATAAAAACGGCCAATGAGGTTGTTTGAGTTATGTTGGATTTTTCGATTATTACCAAAATCAATGGCTGGAATAGAAAAATAATGAGCATATTGTGGAAATTCTCTACGTATTTGAACGGCTAAAAGAGCAATATCGCGTGCCGTGGAATAGTTTTGAGGATCTGGTAAACCACTTGCGTTCGCAAAATGGGTGCCAAACATGCCTAAACGTTTAGCTTCGCTATTCATTTTATGTACAAAATCTTTCTGTGAACCCGCAACAGCTTCACTCATGGCAATGGCTAAATCATTGGTAGATTTAACCATGGTGATACTTAAGGCTGTATCAAGTGTGAGTACAGAACCAGCTTTATAGCCTGAACGATATGAGGGAGCTTTTGCGGCGTATTCGCTGATGGTGATATGTTTGTTTGGTGAAACTTCTCCTCGGCTCATGGCACGAAAAATAACATAAGCGGTCATTAATTTTGTCAAGGAAGCAGGATACCAACGCTCAAAAGCTTGATTATGTTTTAAGATACGCCTCGTTGTAACATCAACAGAAATAAAAGGCTGCGCTAAAGCAACAGCGCTGGATAAACTCAAAATCACAGAAAAAAATAAATTATAGAAGAGACGTTGCATTAATTTAAATCTAGTTCCCTCTTATTCGTTATTTAGAATTGTTTTAATGTAGCACACAAAGCTTTTAAGTCTAGGATAGGGAGGAAAGATGGTTAATTGCTGTATCCGTTGTGTCTGTGGGATAAAAACCAACACTCATTTTTATTTTCCCCTTGAATTTGGTTTGATGACTTAAGTATCTCAAGAAATACTTTTTAAATAATGAAGATTGTACAAGATTTCATGTTCTTGGAGGGATTGAATTTCTCAGAAAGGAATGAATCTGTATAATCATGCATTTTTCTTGCTCTCCTGTTAGGATAGCCCTTGGCACTTGAGACGGTTCGTAAAAAGCATTTTAATCTTTTCTTGTATCGTTTTATTCACACAGATATCCCCGCTTGTAATGTGTAAGAAAATGATTCTAATTGATTCAACCTAGAATAGATTTGAAATGAGAGAATCTTACGGTATTCAGGGTTCTCATTCAAGTTGAATAACGCTAAAACATCCTTATAAGTCAATGAGATGTATGTTATTTAAATGATTTTAAAGAGAGGAAGAATTCTTTTTCAAAAAAATTTACACATTGATTATTTCTTATCATGTACATGTGTTTTATAATTTTGAATTAGAAAGTTTGAAGTATCTTTCTTATATTTTTGTTCCCTATACTCCGCTCAATATACAAAGTTATGCATTATTCTTATCAATTAGTGCATTGTTTCATGATGATTTAGTTTTTGAAGTTTCTGAACAGCGTATGGTGGCATAGGAGGAGGGGTAGGATCTTGAGCTGCTAAGAGAAGCAGTTCATCACACGCTTTTTCAGTTTTTTGGACAAGTTGATCTAGAAAATCACGTTTGCTTAAACCCGCTTCTATCGGGGGAAGAATACGGACACGAATTGTTCCGGGATAGCGGCGAAAATTATTGCGTGGCCAATATAAACCCGCATTGTGTGCAATAGGGACAACTTGAAGTCCTAATTCATTATAGAGCGCGACAATTCCTGACTTATAATCTGGTTCTTGACCGGGTTGTCGGCGTGTTCCTTCGGGAAAAATCAAGATTTGGCGCCCTTGTTTTACTTTCTCTTTTGCTTTTTGTATAATCATTTTTAAAGCTTTGATGGGTGTTGTGCGGTTAATGGGGATAATTTGCGTTTTTGCCATATACCAGCCAAACAATGGAATCCACATCAATTCACGTTTTAAAATGAGAGTGGGATCATCAAAATAAGGAACAAGACTGAAAGTTTCCCAAGCTGATTGATGCTTTGGAGCAATGATATAGGGGCCTTTGGGAAGATTTTCTAAACCTTCAATCTCATAACTTGTGCCTGCGATGTATTTTTGCAAAAAGAGTGTAACGCGTGCCCATGTTTTAGGGACAATCCATGCCTTTTTGCGGGGCATTAAAAAATAAACGGGAGCGTAAAGAATCATTTGTATGAAAGTTGTTGTATAAAAAGCGAACGTAAAAAGAATAGAACGAAGGATAAGCACTACATTTTCCATTTTATATCTATAAGAAGACTTCATATATAATATAATTCACATGAGAAAACATCTTCTTTATGTTTTCTCAAGCATCTATTTTTTCGGTAACTCATTTTCCGATATTTAAAAACAGAAGGAAAGAGGTTAATGGAATTACAAAAAGATAAACTTTTTATTCCACGGATTTTATCTATTGCGGGAACAGATCCTTCTGGTGGCGCTGGAATGCAGGCGGATTTGAAGGTTTTTTCAGCTATGAAAACTTATGGTATGAGTGTGGTTACAGCTGTTGTTGCACAAAATACTCAGGGTGTGCGTTCTTTTCAGGCATTAGATGCTTCTTTTGTTGCAGATCAAATTGATTCTGTTTTTGAGGATATCCATGTTGATGCCGTTAAAATTGGTATGGTTGCAAATGCTCAGATTGCACAGGTTATTGCAGAACGTCTTGCTTATCATAAAGTGCGTTTCATTGTTTTTGATCCGGTTATGGTTGCAAAAAGTGGTGATGTTCTTTTAAAGTCTGATGCAATTGAAATTATGCGTGATGTTCTTGTGCCGATGTCAACTTTGATCACGCCAAATTTGCCTGAAGCTGCACTGTTATTGGGGGGTGAAGTGCAATGGTCTTTAGAGACTATGTATCAATATGCTCCACGACTCTTGGCGCTAGGGTGTCATGCAGTTTTGTTAAAAGGGGGACATTTGAATACGCTTACCAAAAATAGCACAGAAAATTACGATTGTTCTAGTCCAGACCTTTATTGTGATTGTGAAAACCTTTTTATACTTGAAGCTTCTCGTCTTTCAACTACTCATGATCATGGGACAGGGTGTACCATTTCTGCTGCCATTGCAGCTCTGTTACCTACTCAACCTTTGGATTGCGCTGTTAAACAAGCAAAAGATTATTTGCATGGCGCTTTAACTGCTTCAGATGCTTTAAAAGTAGGGAAAGGGCGAGGGCCGCTTCATCATTTTTATGCATTATGGAAAGATTAATACAACGATTGATTGTGAAAAATCTTCACTCTATGAATTTGTTTTGTCATTATATGATGTTTTGGACTTATGACTGATAAGTGTTAGCGCATTGTAGCTTAACAGTTATTTTGTATTAAGAAGGATAAGAAAAAATGTTATAATTTGCTTCTTTTATATATTTTTTACGATTAATCTATCCTGTTTCAGAGGCAATTTTGAGTATAAAAAAGAGAGCAAGGAATTGTAAAATCAGGATTTGATAGCAAAAAGAGTAGAGGGAAAGACCTTTTACAAGGCGATATTAAAGCTGGCGGATCCTGCTATATTCGCTGTTTCTTATATTGGTGGCAAAACAGGGTGAGTCAAAATCGTCATCAAAATTATTATATATCTAACATTTACATAGTTTTTGTCAGCATGGATAGGGTTTTCTAAATAGAAATTGATACTTCCTGATGGAATTATTAATGATCTTTCAGGTGATGTGGTAAATTTTTTTCGGATATTACAACGTCATTATCCTTTTTTATGGAACTGCTTTATAGAATTATTGGCGTTTCAGATGAGTAGCTATGAGGAGTTTCAACATTTAATACAGCAAGATCTAGAAACTTTTACGAATTTAGAGCGGATTTTAAGGTTTTTATATTTATAGTGATTCAGTTTTAGCGAGAAGGTAGTCGATTGCACAATCGGAGTTTCAATAGACCTGTAGCGTATGGTTTAATCTTTTCAAAATTGAATTTTTATTCTGTTGTTTAGCTGATGTTACCATTAAACATTTAAAATGGTCTGATTTTATTGTGCACTATGACGGTTTCAATACTTTATGTTACCTTATCTTGATTTGAAGTTATGTTCCTCATGTAAAATAGAATGCACTTAATATTGTTAATTCACATGTCTATTTTAAAGAGATTTCTCTCAAAGTGTGTCACATCCATTTTATAATAACGTTCGTGAATGGTCTAAAGCCTTTATGAAGTGTATAAAGCTATTATGCTTCCCATTTTTACGTTTTCAAGGTGAAAGGGGTACCTCCCTATACTATTTTAGCTCCCAATGTTGCGATAATCTTTGGTATTTCAGAGCGTTCAGAAGAAGAGTTTTTATTCCTTTCTTCAAGTGAATTTTATTGATGCCTCAATTTTTCCTGTTATGCGTGAGTAGATGATTGTGAGTGATTTTAATGTATAGAGATTTGAAATGAGATAATCCTATGATATTTGAGACGCTTGCTCAATATGAATAATGATAAATTATCTTTATAAATCAAGTTATTAATTTATTTTTGTGTTGAAGATTATTCTGGATAAGAATTTGTTCAAGAAAGAGGATTATCAAATGATGTGCCAGAAATCCCAAAAACTTAATTTACTCTAAATAATAGGTGAAAACAGTTTATTTCGTTTGAAAATAATTACAATTAGCGTGAGGGATTTTTCATCATCAACTGTGACATAGAAAAAGAAACAATACACATAAAGGACCTTTAAATGATCTTTGAAAGATTTTTTAAGCTCCTTTGGTTATTTTATAAAGCGAAAATTTTTTCTATTAATTAACTAACAGACTAACCATCTAACAAATTATGATGCAACTGTCGTTTTAAATGTTTGCTTTCGAGCTCTTCATAAATATCAGTAACAGACAGTAGATTATCGATCATATAAAAAAATTACATTTGTTCAACTTAGATTTGTGATAGATATATTTATTTAAGACAAAGTAAAAAATAAGAAAATTTGAGTGAGCCATTTGAAACAATTATGTTTATAAAACTGATTTTAGCTTTTCACTATCAGTATTAAAGGCGATTGGCCAAGCTTTCTTGGTTATATCGATTGCTTGATCATATTTGAGTTCTGCTGAAAATAATAAATTCTTTTAATTGATGAGCAAAAAAGAATTCAGAGCTAAACCACTATGTGTTTATTGGAATAAATTTTAAATTCACCAAAGTTTGTAAAGCCCAATTTTTTATAAATGCTAATTCCCTCGTGAGAGGCTTGCATACCAATAACATGATATCTCTTTCTTTTTAAATGCTCAATAGCAATTTTTGTCATGAATGTCCCAATACCTTTTTTCTGAAAATCTGGCTTGGTGACAATATCATACAATCCACCAATCCCATCCGCTTTAATACAAAAACATATTGCTATAGGATTGTTATTTATATAACCAACGAACATCTCTACATCAGAGTCTTTTTTATAACAACGCCCTATTGTTTCATAAAATATAACTGCTTCTTCATTAAAAGGCTCGAAGACTGATGCCATAACATTTCCATAATCTCTAAAATCTTGAAGTGATTCAACTTCCTTGATTTTGAAGCTATCTGGCATAGAAGTAACATGTGAGTCTATATCTTGCGCTAAAGCTGCCATTCCTACCTCTGTTTCAACATGCTCTAAGCCAATAGATAAGAGAACTTCATCAACTTTATAATGAGATGAATGAGGTCCAACCCACTAAACTAAAGGTAGTTTCTGCGCATTAAAGGAAGCGATTATAGATTTTGCCTGCTCTACAGGTATAGTTTCTTGTAAATTTTTAGAAGAGATAATATTGAATGTATCTGAAGCGAATGTTGAATTAATAGAAGACACGCCATTTGAAAAATCAACAACCTTCATTTTAGGGCACAATTTTGGTAAAAAACGTACTTTTGAACAAAAATTATTCATCTAATGATAAGTCAATTTTTGATTTGTTTAACATTTGTTTTTCTTGTCATTGCTCATCATTTCTAATTAATCTTTTATACGGGGGCTGTAAAAAATCCGTCTAAGTTAAAAATTATTATCTTAAATCTAAGCCCCCAATCCAATAGATGCTTCATAAGAAATTACGAATCTTAGAAAAACTTTGAAAAAAAATAAATTGATACAAGATCGAGTGGAAAAATATACAAAACCTGCTGGCAAGCTACATACAGCTACAACAACCGATGACAAGCTATAACTCCACACAAGAACGAATAAATACAAAATTCAATGGAGCGGGCGATGGGATTCGAACCCACGACCCCAACCTTGGCAAGGTTGTGCTCTACCCCTGAGCTACACCCGCTTACCGATTCGATATATGTCTTGTCTGTATGGCGTAGGCTTCTACGAATTGCAACAAAAAAATATCATTTTAGTTTGATTTATTTTGTCCATGTTTAAATAAAATGAAATAAAGATTGATTTTAGAAAATTCTTCAGTAATAGATTATTCTTTTTTTAATTTTTGCATGGAGAGGGGTGGAATATAATGTTGAAGAGAATAAATATATTAGGGATTATCATTGCAACTGTTTTTATGATGAACAGTGTTGCAAAGGCAGATGACCAAGTTAAACGCGTTAAAGTTGCAATAACGCAAATTATGGTCCATCCTGCTGCGGATGCCGTTCGTAAAGGTGTGGAAGATGTTCTTACAGAAAATGGTTATAAGCAAGGTGAAAATTTTCAACTTACCTTTTTATCAGCGCAGGGTAATATTTCAACAGCAACGCAAATTGCACGTAAATTTGTTGGTGATAAACCCGATGTTATTGTAGCAATTACCACGCCTTCAGCACAAACGATGCTTGCGGCAACAAAAACAATTCCTATCGTTTTTGCGGCGATTTCTGATCCTATCGGAGCTAAAATCGTTTCTTCGCTTACCAAACCTGGCGGTAATATGACGGGGAGTTCTGATCGTATAGATGTTGCAGAAAGTGTTAAACTTTTACAAGAAGTAAAACCAGATTTGAAAAAAATTGGTTATCTCTATAATGCTTCTGAAGCAAATTCTGTTTCAACACTTAAGGTGTTAAAAGATGCGGCAAAAAAAGTTGGAATTGAAATCATTCCTTCATCAGCACCAAAACCTTCAGATGTTCAGGCGGCAACACGGGCTTTAATAGGTAAGGTAGATATCATTTTTATTCCCGCTGATAATACGGTTCTTTCTGTTTTAGAGGGGGCAGTAAAGGTCTCACAGGAAGCAAATGTTCCTGTATTTACTGTTGATGCTAATTCTATTGGACGCGGTCCCTTTATGACGCAAGGTGTGAATTTCTATGATGTAGGGGTTGATGCTGGGAAGTTGGTTGTGCGTATTCTAAAGGGTGAAAAGCCTGGTGATATTGATGTTGTGCAGGCGGCTAATAATGACATTCGAATTGATATGAAAGCAGCAAAAAAAGCGGGGATTGTTATTCCGCAGGCAGTTATTGATCGTGCAACAAAAGTGATTCAATGACTTTCATTGATAGGATGTTGATACAATAAAATACGTTAAGTTTTCATGGGGATTGTCTTTACATGAATATATTTGCGTTTTCTGGCGCTGTAGAATTAGGTCTTATTTATGCGTTTGTGGCTATAGGGGTTTATCTCTCTTTTCGCGTTTTGGACTTTCCTGATTTAACAGTTGATGGCTCATTTCTTCTTGGGTCTTGTGTCTGTGGCGTCTTGATTCTTTTAGGTTTTAATGCATGGACAGCTATGGCATGTGCTTTTTGTGCAGGCATGGTAGCTGGTTTATTAACCGCTCTGTTGAGTTTGCATTTTGGTATTTTGAATCTTTTAGCTTCTATTTTAACAATGTCGGCACTTTATACGGTTAATCTTCGTATTATGGGAATTATGGGAGGGTCTAATGTTAATTTAGCTCTTGCTGATACGGCGTTAACGCCCTTTTATAATCTGTTTGGTTTGTCTGATATTTTTGTGCGTCCTCTTTTCGTTGGTATTGTGTTGCTCGTTATGGCGTTTTTGATTTGGCGCTTTTTGGAAAGTGAGATTGGTCTTGCTATGCGTGCAATGGGCGCTAATCCACGCATGGCGACGGCGCAAGGTGTTCATACATCAGCATTGATATATTTTGGAATGGGGCTTTCCAATGCGTGTGTGGCACTTGGTGGTTCTCTTTATATTCAAACTGCGATTGCAACAGATATTACCGGTGGAATTGGAACAATTGTTTTTGGATTGGCAGCCGTGATTATTGGTGAAACTCTCTTTCGTACGCGCAATATTTTTTGGATTATAATCAGCTGTATTGTAGGGTCTGTACTTTATCGTGTGGCGGTGCAATTTGCATTTGAAGCAAATGGCATTGGTATTGATACGTCGACAGATCTTCAGTTGATTACTTCGTTGTTGGTTGTTTTAACCCTTATTGTGCCACGCTATTGGAGGAGGCATAAACGTGATTGAATTTTTTCATGTTGGGGTCACATTTAAACCGCAAACACCTTTGGAAAAACAGGCTTTAATTGATATTAACCTGAAAATTGATCAGGGTAGTTTTGTTACGGTTATTGGTTCAAATGGTGCTGGTAAATCAACTTTGCTCAGTGTTTTAGCGGGTGCAACGCTTCCCTCAACGGGGAAAGTGGTTATCAATGGACAAAATGTTTCTAGGCAATCAGTCAGTGAACGCGCTGGAAAGATTGCTTGTGTTTTTCAAGATTCTTTAGAGGGAAGTTGTGGTTCTTTAACAATTGAAGAAAATTTGGCTCTTGCTGCTCTTCGAGGAAGTCGTCGTGGTTTACGTGCGGCTTTAAATCATGAGAAACGGCAATTTTTTCGAGAGAAAATTGCTCAATTAGGCATTGGTCTTGAAGCATATATTCATAATCCTATGGATAGTTTGTCAGGTGGGCAACGCCAAGCAGTTTGTCTTGTGATGGCAACATTAGCACATGCGGATGTTTTATTGCTTGATGAACATACCTCAGCGCTTGATCCTGGAATGGCTGATTTTGTGATGCGGTTGACTGAAAAAATCGTTGAAGAGAAAAAATTAACGACTATCATGGTGACTCATTCTATGCGTCAGGCTCTTGATTATGGCGATCGTACCTTGATGTTGCATGGTGGAAAAGTGATTTTGGATGTCTGTCATGAAGAGCGTAAGGGCTTGGATGTAAATGATTTAATTGGCATGTTTCAGAAAGTTCGCGGGGAAGTTCTTGATGATGATGAACTGTTAATGGATTAATAGTGTGGCTCAGAAAAAAGCACATGAAGTTGATCAGTTTCTAATGCGCTTTTCACGTGCTTTTCCTATTGTTCTCATTTATGGGCCAGATCGTGGTCTTATTTGTGAGCGTGCACAATGTTTTGCAAAACTTACACGGGTAGCAATAGAAGATCCATTTTCGACAATTCGTTTGGATGCTGCTGAAATTGATAAAGATCCTGCACGTTTAGAAAATGAAGCGCGTACGTTATCGCTTTTTGGGGGAGATCGTTTGATATGGATCTCTAATGCTGCTAACCAAAAAGGTTTTCTTGCTGCCTTAAAGCTTTTAATTGAGAAACCACCAGAAGCTTGTTTTATTCTCATTGAGGCAGGGGATTTAAAAAAAGGAACAGGGTTGCGCAATGCTGTTGAAACAGCATCAAAAGCGATGGCTTTGCCCTGTTTTGCCGATGATATGCGTTCTCTTGACGGTTTGATTGATGAGGTTTTAGGACAGTTTAAGAAGACTCTTTCTTTAGATGCACGTAGATGGTTGCATGAATGTTTAGGGGCGGATCGCCTTGTATCACGAGGTGAATTAGAAAAGCTTTGTCTTTATGCTGCAAATGTTCGTATTACTCTTGAAGATGTGAAAGCTGTTGTAAGCGATGTCAGTGCTCTTTCTCAAGATGAAGTCATTGATGCTCTTTTATTGGGCGATATATCAGGCTTTGAAGCGCATTTTAACCGACATGCAGCAGTGCAGGGGGCACTTTTTTTAATTTTGAGTACAGCTCAAAGGCATTTTCAGCAATTACAGCTATTGCGTTATCAGGTAGAGGTTGAAGGAAATTCACCTTTTACGGTGGTTTCTCAGGCACGTCCTCCCATTTTTTTTCAACGGAAAAAGATCGTTGAACAAGCTTTAAAATATTGGAAGTTAGAACAAATTTCTTATGCAATGGAAAGAATTCAGAGTGCTGTTTTAGACAGTCGTAAAAATCCACTTTTGGGCGAAGCTATCATTCGTCAAGTTTTGTTAGGGCTTACAATTATTGCACGACGCCAGATGGCAGCTTAACAGCCTAGAAATATAATGATTTTTTATTTTTGGTATACCACAGAGGTATTTTCAGTAATTAAAACTGTTATGCTATCAAGTAGAGGTTGAGGGAACTTGTATTTTTGAGGATGTATTTTAGGAGCTTGAAAGCTTGATAGAAATTTTTCTTCAAAAGAAATAGTTTATTTTCAAAAGGCCATTTTGAAACAGTTTTATTATTTTGTTGTGTCGTAAAATACTGTTTTTTAGGGTAGTGATACGAGGCCCATATCAAATTTTATGTGTTCGATGTTTTTTTGTGTGGGTATTTGGTGAATATTAGGTTGGTTCATAGAGTCTTAATGGAGTAACACCCCCGTGTAAAAAAGAGTATCTCAAACAACAGAAGACACTTGTATGGTAGATTCATACGCTTTCTTAGAAATATTTTTCAATGCGCGTCATATCTATTTTGCGGCGGTGTTTATGAATGGTGTAGAAGTAAAGTTCCTTGTGAAGAATATAAAACCCATAGAGCAACTCTATCTTTATGCTTAATAAAAGTGCAAGTCGACACTCATTATATACTTTGCTAGCCTCTAATGTTGCTACAGTTTTTAGCATTAGAAAGCGTTTTTCATCATTTTTGCTCACATGTCTTCTTGTGATGTGTAGACAAGAGATTTTAATTGATAAGAGGGTTTGTGATGGAAGAATTTTACAGTATTCGAAGTTATGATTCAAATTGAAAAAAGTATTATTTTTATAAATCAATGTATTATAGATTAATTGAATCACATAAAATAGTGAGCCAGAGGAATCTTTTAGACAAGAAAATGAATTATTTGCAGATTGGTATGAATTAAGAATCTTCGTGGGATGAGGAGAAAGTCAAAATAGATTATGATGAAAATGACAACACCTATGGGGAAACTTTTATGTTTGATATAGAGATGATTATCTTAGCAATGAATGTGTCTCATAAACAGAGCTAGCCATTGTTTATTATTAATAATTTATTATTTTTCATATTGAATCAATCAGAACAATGTCTTTTGCACGTCATAAGTGGGGGCGTGTGGATAAAAATTGTGCAAGAAAGCACTAAAATGCCTCTTATGAATGCTCTCAAATTCCAAGGTTTTTTGCAACATTGGGGGTAGGAAAATATAATGATAGTGTTTTATTAAGTGTGAAGAGGGTCGTGCTTAATAGATTTATAGTTATAACATTTACGAACACTGTCGTGAGATAGGCTAGAGAGCGAGATGCCTTTTTAAAACAAACGCATGAATTTGTAATCCAAATCTATTCTATTTAGGGCGTTCTGTTTTACGTGAGGGGTGTGATTCCATTAAAGGGATATTCGGTGTTTTTATTATCAAACTTTTTCTTTATTGAGAGGTCGTGTTTTTCTCATATTTATTTGATTTATGGTATCCGGAATCTGGAGAGGAAAATGTTTTTAATGGTATCTTTTGGTATGCGTTGTTTTACGGTGTTTTCAATATTCGCGAAACTTATGTTGTTGTTGTAGGTGGAGGCTTAATACGTTTTTATATAGGTCTGATGTACAAATTAATGAACGTATCGGGATAATTGGAGAAGAGCTAGTGTCTGCTTACGCTTTTGATGTGTTTTTTTGTGAGTAAAATTAGTAAGATAAAGTAAACTGATGGGATTTTATGTAGAGTCGTTGTTATCCTCATTGAGAGTGCATTTTATTTTGTTTCGGTGATGCGCTTTGATCAGTAATTAAGAGGGAGTTTTAGAGCGTGATGTTAGATTTCTCGTCATTTATTTTTTATGTGTTTTCTAGGTAAAGTGATCTGTTGTCAGCTTGCGCAGGTGATAATTGGTAAACTGCGTTATTCTTTATTCCCTAGTTGTCATTTTTTAATGTTTTACGCATAACTCTTGAACAAACAAACAAGAAAATTGTGATTTTACAATTAGTCTTTATTGCCATTTGCAAAGAATCTTTGAAGGTGAAAGATGCTCCATATTCAGTTTGAAAAAATAGCACTCATTGGGATCGGTCTGATTGGGTCTTCTTTAGCAAGAGTGATTAAAAAGAAAAATCTTGCGGCTCAGATTTCTATTGCAACACGTCGTCCAGAAACCCTGAAAAGAGCGCGTGAATTGGAGCTTGGGGACTTTTATACGACAGATAATACAAAAGCTGTTGAAGGAGCAGATTTGGTTATTCTTTCTGTTCCTGTTGGGGCTAGTGCAGAAGTGGCAAAAACCATTCGTGATCATTTAAAACTTGGAGCGATTGTGAGTGATGTTGGTTCTACGAAAGCGTTGGTTATTGCGGAAATGGCACCTTTATTGCCAAAAACGGTTCATTTTATTCCAGGGCATCCAATTGCTGGAACGGAATATTCAGGACCGGATGCTGGTTTTGCTGATTTATTTATGAATCGTTGGTGTATTTTAACGCCTTTTGCGGATAGCGATGCTGCTGCTGTCGCACAATTAACAGCGTTTTGGGAAGCTTGTGGTGCGCGTGTCGAAAAGATGGAACCTAAGCATCATGATCTTGTTTTGGCTATTGTTTCACATTTACCCCATTTGATTGCGTATAATACTGTTGGGACAGCGAGTGATTTAGAAAAAGTAACAAATTCGGAAGTAATTGCTTATTCCGCTTCCGGTTTTCGTGATTTTACGCGTTTAGCATCTTCTGATCCCGTTATGTGGCGAGATATTTGTTTGCATAATAAGGATGCTATTTTAGAAATGTTGAGCCGTTTTAGTGAGGGGCTTACTTTTTTAGAACGGGCAATTCATTTAGGAGATGGTGAGACACTGTTTAACTTTTTTACACGTACGCGTGCTGTACGTCGCAATATTATTGATGCTGGACAGGAAATTGATGCTCCTGATTTTGGACGTCAGAGTGTTTCTAAAAAAGGGTGAATAAAAGCAAGGGTTTTTTGTTGAATTTCGTTGGTTTTTTCTAGAAATCGATAAGAAGTTTTTTCTTTATTCAGTCATAGATTGCAATAAAAAAGAGTGACGATTGCTCCGATACAGATAACCATGACTTTAAAAGGTTTTATGTGTGCACGATCATCTTGCTTAGCTCTCTATAGGGCATATAATGTACAGAAGAGGTTACTGATCTGTAGAAGTAACAAAAAAATGAGGTCGTTGTAGAACTTCATAGAGTGGGTTATTGTTTTTGTTTTGGTATAAAGTCGGGCTTGACCGTATTGATTATTGACCGTTATATTGCAACATTGCAAAATGTTTATTTGCAGAGCTTTGATGATTTTTATAAAACTTGAAATAGACTGAGGAAGAGTTTTACCAGAAAGTATTGAGTTTTGTTAAAAAATATCTTTTGGTATAGCTATCGTATTTTGGGTGACGCAGTAAGTCATTATTGGCGTGATAATGGGAGTGCTTTTGCAAGCCATGTTGCGCTATCGGGGCTTTTAGCATTTTTCCCTTTTTTTATTTTTGGAACATCGTTTGCTCGTTTTCTAGGTGCTTTTACCTATACACCGCAAAAAATTAAAGCACTGGTGCAGTTATTGCCTGATGTTATCGCAGAGCCTTTATCTCAGGAAATTGTCAATGTTTTAACCATTCATCGAGGAGGTGTGTTGACGCTTTCTGTCATTGGAGCGGCTTATTTTGCTTCTAATGGGATAGAGGCTTTGCGTACGGCTTTAAATAAAGCTTACCGTGTTACTGATCGACGGAGTTTGTTGTTTTGTCGTTTTCAAAGTCTGTTTTTTGTAATCCTTGGAGCTGTTGGTCTTGTTGTGATTAGCTTTTTATTGATTCTGGCGCCTTTGTTGATCAAAATTATGCAAAATCATTCTTTTTTTATGACTGAATATATTGCTGCTATTCGTGTATGGCGTTATACAGTTGCAATCATTATTTTGTTTATCAGTCTTTTGATTGTTCATAAATGGCTTCCAGCAGGGCGGCGGAAATTTATAGATATTTTACCAGGAATAGTGGTGACAATGTTTATATGGTTTATGGCTTCTATCGCTTTTGCGCAATATTTAACGATGTTTGATTATATTTCTACCTATGCAGGGTTGGCATCTATTATGGTTGCTATTATTTTTCTCTACATATTGAGTGCAATTTTTATTTTGGGAGGAGAAATAAACGCGGCGATAATGTTTTATCGCAAGGATTTGCAACATTCAGATGAATGAAAGAGTTTATTATTACTTGAAAGCCAAGGTATGAGTATCCCAATAAAGCCTGCTATCACTTTGTTGATTGATGCAGATGCTTGTCCCGTAAAAGATGAAGTTTATCGTGTGATGAATCGTTATCAGCTTAAGACATTTGTTGTGGCAAATCGTTCTTTGTCCCTTCCAGATGAAGCACTCATTGAAAGAGTGGTCGTTTCTGGTGAATTCAATGGTGCTGATGATTGGATCGTAGAACATGTGCGTGAGGCAAGTATCGTTATTACCAGTGATATTCCTTTAGCAGCGCGGGTTGTGCAAGCTGGGGGTTTTTGTCTTTCGCCAACGGGGCGTATTTTTGATGTAAATTCAATTGGTCAGGCTTTGGCGATGCGCAATTTGATGGAAGATTTGCGTGGACAGGGCAGTATAATAGGTGGTCCCCGTCCTTTTTCTCGTAAAGACCGTTCTGCTTTTTTGTCAGCACTGGATCTTGTTATACAACGTTTAAAAAGACGCGGTTATTAAAGTTATAGGGCTTCTTTAATGACTGCTTTTATAAGTGCTTTGGCATCGTCATTGGCCCATGGAGCTACACCATTGAAAGAAGCAATGAGATATCCTTCTTTATCAATGAGCAATGTAATGGGGAGTCCTAAAGCGAGCCCCTGTTTTCTAACATTGTTGAAAATATCCATTGTTTCATCGCGATAGTAAAGCAAATTATCTGAATGAATATTCTGTAAAAATTGCTGAATTTTTTCAGGAGAAGCAGTTTTATCGATATTAATAGCTATGACATCAAAGTTTTCTCCACCTAATTCACGTTTTAATTGCGCAAGTTCAGGCATTTCTGTGCGGCAAGGTGCACACCAAATAGCCCATAGATTGACCAGCATTGGTTTTCCGGTAAATTCGCTGAGTGTGCGCTCTTTTCCTTGAATATCCTTGAAAGAGAGTTTATTCATATCTGAGAGCGTATCAGCAAATCGTATGTGGCTAAAAAAGCCTTTTGCTGCTTTTCGTATCGCCATCATTTTTTCTGCTCGTGCTTTATTAATGTTTATTTCTTGTGCTTGTGCTGCTGAAATGAAATTGAAAAGAAAAAACTCTCTTTTGGTATCGTAGTTTATGGTTGCGTATAAACTCAGTGCAATGATAAAGAATGCAAGGGAGAGTTGCCTTTTTTTATTGTTTTTTTCGCTGATGAAAATTTGAAAAATCATAATTTTGTCCTTTGGATGGGTGTTTTCAGAATATGACAGATGAGAAGTTAAAGAACCAAATGTGGGGTGGTCGGTTTGCGGCAGGTCCTGCTGCAATTATGGAAGAAATTAATGCCTCTATTGATTTTGATCAAAAACTTTATCGACAAGATATTGAAGGTTCTCTTTCTCATGCAGCTATGTTAGCGCAAACGAAAATCATTTCACAATCAGATTATGAAAAAATTGTTCATGGTTTGAAACTTATTCGCCAAGAAATTGAAGACGGTAAATTTGTTTTTTCACGAAAGCTTGAAGATATTCATATGAATATTGAAGCGCGGTTGAGTGCGTTGATTGGTCCTGTAGCAGGACGTTTGCATACGGCGCGTTCACGCAATGATCAAGTTGCTGTTGATTTTCGCTTGTGGGTACGTGAAGCAACGCAAAAAATAGCACAAGCTTTAAAAGGATTGATAGAGCAATTACTTATTCGCGCAGAACAACATGTTGATACCTTTATGCCAGGCTTTACGCATTTACAATTGGCTCAACCCGTAACATTGGGTCATTATATGATGGCTTATGTTGAAATGTTTGGTCGAGATTTATCGCGGATGCGTGATGCTGTTGAGCGAATGAATGAATCGCCTTTAGGGGCGGCTGCTTTAGCGGGGACAGGCTTTCCAATTGACCGTTTTATGACAGCAAAAGCGCTAGGCTTTCGGGAACCTACACGCAATTCAATTGATAGTGTTTCAGATCGTGACTTTGCATTGGAATTTTTAAGCGCTGGCGCTCTTTGTGCAACACATCTTTCGCGATTGGCGGAAGAAATTGTCCTTTGGTCAAGTGCACAGTTTTGTTTTATTCATTTATCAGATGCTTTTTCAACAGGGTCTTCCATTATGCCACAAAAGAGAAATCCTGATGCGGCAGAGTTAGTACGAGCGAAAGCAGGTCGATTGAATGGTGCACTTATGGGATTGTTAACGGTGATGAAAGGATTACCGCTTGCTTATTCAAAGGATATGCAAGAAGATAAGGAATATGTGTTTGATGGGGCTTTGAGTTTGGAATTATCACTAGCAGCAATGATAGGGATGATTGCTGATTTGAAAGTGAATAAAAAAGCCATGAAACAAGCAGCGGATTTAGGGTATGCAACAGCTACAGATTTTGCGGATTGGCTTGTACGCAATTTAGGGATTCCTTTTCGCAAAGCACATCACATCACAGGGTGTGCTGTGGCATTGGCAGAAAAAAAACAGTGTCGCCTTCATGATTTATCATTAGATGAACTTCAAGCAATTTGTCCTGATATCAATGCGACACTTTTTGATGTTTTGACCGTTGAAAAATCTGTTGAAAGTCGTAAAAGCTTTGGGGGAACAGCGCCTTCAGAGGTTCTTCGGCAAATTGCGTATTGGAAAAAGCGTCTCGTGAGCGCTTGAGTGATTGTATTTTAAAGGTAAAAAAGAAATCGAGATGAGGAAAGAGGACAGATGAAAATTATATTAAAGGGGTTGGTGATTGTCCTTTTGGGGGGCTTGGGTATCGTTGGGTGTGGGCGTAAAGGGTCATTAGAGTTACCTCCTTCAACAGGAGTGAATTCTTCACAAGGAACTTTTGTTTCTCAAGGCAAAACAGATAAACCTTTTATTCTTGATCGGTTAATACAATAGGAATTTTTATGCGTTTTTTTTCTTATCATCAGGGTGTGCTTCACGCTGAAGATCTTTCTCTTTTGGAACTTGCGCGGGAAGTTGGAACACCTTTTTATTGTTATTCAGCTAGCGCAATCGTTGCACATTTTAAAGATTATCAGAATGCATTTCATGATATGCCGAGTTTAATTGCTTATGCGGTTAAAGCGAATTCCAATCAAGCAGTTTTACAACTTTTAGCTAACAATGGAGCGGGAGCTGATGTGGTCTCAGAAGGGGAATTACGGCGTGCACTTGCTGTTGGTATTCCTGCGCAGAATATTGTTTATTCTGGTGTTGGTAAAACAGTGAGAGAAATAGATTTTGCTCTTGCACAAGATATTTATTGTTTTAACGTTGAATCAGAGCCAGAACTTGAACAATTATCGGCGCGGGCTGCTGCGCTTTCAAAAACAGCTCGTATTTCTTTACGCCTTAATCCTGATGTGGATGCTAAGACTCACAAGAAAATTACAACAGGTAAGTCTGAGAATAAATTTGGTATTCCACTGTCTTTGGCGGGTGATGCATATAAAAAAGCAGCTCAATTGCCCGGTCTTCATGTGTGTGGTGTTGATCTCCATATTGGCAGTCAAATTTGTGATTTAAAACCGTTTGAGGATGCATTTGTTATTGTTGCAGATTTTGTGCGTCAATTATGGAATAATGGTTATGCGATAACCCATATCGATATTGGGGGCGGGCTTGGTATTCCTTATGGTTATGAGCAGAATCCAGTACCTTCTCCTTTTGAGTATGCAGCACTGGTAAAGAAACATATTGCGCCTTTAGGGATCAATATTATCCTAGAACCTGGGCGTAGTATTGTTGGTGAAGCCGGTGTGTTGGTGTCATCGGTTGTGTATTTAAAAAAGGGGGAAGGACGAAATTTTGTTATTGTTGATGCGGCGATGAATGATTTCATGCGTCCAACACTTTATGATGCGTGGCAAAATGTAATGCCAGTGAAAAAAACACCAATAGATGCCCCTCTGATTAATGCTGATATTGTTGGTCCTATTTGTGAAACTGGTGATTATTTAGGCTTGGAACGTTCTTTACCAGTGTTGAAAGCGGGTGATGTTTTGATGTTAACAGGAGCAGGAGCTTATGGCGCAGTGATGGCAAGCACTTATAATAGTCGACTTTTGGTGCCGGAAGTTCTGGTTCAGGATACGCGTTATGCAGTCATTCGTCCACGCCTTGATTATGCACAATTGATAGGCTGTGATCATATTCCAGATTGGATTGAGCCCAAATTAGATTGAGCATTATTAAATATTTTGGGTCTTATTTTTACTAAACTTTGATGAAACAATTTATTTTCTAGAAATTGTTTTGTATGGGGTTTATGATCTTAATGCACCACGATAAAAGGGGATAAATGCTTGTTTATGAAAAATAAAAACATCAAAGGTTTTGCAATGAAGCTTTTGTGTGTGCGCATTTTGATGTGGGGGATCCTTTCATTTGAACGGATGTGGGTACGGTTGTTGCCATTTTTCCTCGTTCTTAGTCTCTTTTGTTCGTTTAGCTGGTTGGGACTTTTTGGTATTTTGGGCTATTGGTCACATTTGCTCTTACTTGGGGTTATACTTATTTGTGCTGGGGCGAGTTTATTTTTTCTTATTCGTTTTCGGTTTCCCACAATGCGGGAAGTAAATTGCCGCCTTGAACGCGTCAATGATCTTAGACATCAGCCTTTGAATATTCAGACAGATCGTTTATGTTCTGAAAATGATGAAGATTTTAGTGCTGTTATTTGGCGTGAACATCAACGCCGAATGGCAAAGCAATTATACCATTTAAAAACGGGATTTATCTCTCTTAATAGTGCGGATTATGATCCTTTGGCTTTGAGGGCTTTGTGTGCTCTTCTTTTTGTGTGCGCTTTTAGTTTTTCTTTTGGTTCACAAGGGGGGCGTTTGGCTGATGCCTTTGATTTTCGTCCTGTCGTTGATGAAAAACTCATGCGGATTGATGCTTGGGTAACACCACCTGCTTATACCGGTGTGGCACCGATTTATTTGACAAAAGATGAGAAAACACAACTAGAAATCCCTGAAGGGAGTAATGTTGTTGTGCGTGTTGTCAATGGGGCTGGCATTACAGTAAAAGCAAAATCTGTAGAAGATGGGAGGGAAGTTTCGTTTTCAGAGAAAACGGAACAAACAGCTTTGAATGATCCAATTGTTCATTTTGAAACACATTTAAAGCATTCAATAAATTTATTTGTATCATCACGTCGTAAAAAACAGCAATGGCATTTGCAGATAATTAAGGACACGCGTCCAACAATTCATTGGTTGGAAAAACCAGGGAGGATTTTAACGGGATCATTGGAGTTACGATATGTGGTGGATGATGATTATGGTGTGACAAAGGCTTTTGTTGAAATAGAGCCTTTTCTTCCTCAGAATAAAAGTGCTTCTTCTCTTTATAATGCTCCGGAAATAGAGCTTCTTCTTCCGCGTGGTGGAAAGGGGAAAATGCGAATGGTGCAGGATATATCAGCGCATCCATGGGCGGGTTCGCAAGTCAAAATTACTTTGGTGGCAGAAGATGGTGCGGGGCAGAAAGGGCGTAGCAAAACTTTTGTTATGATATTACCACAGTGTGTTTTTTCGAATCCTGTTGCACGCGCAGTGGTTGAACTGCGTCGTTTATTAGCTCTTAATCCTTTAGCGCGAGAGCGGGTACTTGATATGCTTTCTGCTTTGCTTGTGCGTCCAGAAAAGGGGTTGCAAAATGCATCGCATTTTATTGTTCTACAAAGTGCGTGGACAAGACTTTCTTTAGCACAAACAGACGAGGATTTGCGCGATGTGGTGGATTATTTATGGCAAATTGCTTTGGGTATTGAAGATAATCAGCTTGAATCCGTGCAAAAAAAGTTAAAACAAGCACAAGCTGCTTTACGTGATGCACTGCGTTATGGTGCTTCAGCGGCAGAAATTGAACGGCTTATGGCAGATTTACGTCAAGCTATGGATGAGTATATTCGTGCTTTGGCTGAAAAAGCACCGGATAGTCAAGTTTCTAAAAATTCTAAAAGCTCAAAAAGTCCTAATCTTTCTGAAGCTACATTACAAGAAAAGCTAAATTTAATTGAGGAAATGGCTAAAACAGGCTCTTCTTTAGCAGCTGAACAACTCTTGGCGGAAGTTGAACAGACGCTTGATCATTTGCATGTGCAAAAAGGCAATCAAAATGAGGGAGAAAAAAGCCAATCTGCACAAATGAAAGAAAAGATGGACCAGCTTGGAGATTTAATGCGTCGTCAGCAAGAAATTCTCAATGAAACACATCAGTTAGAGATGGAACAAAAACGCGGAGAAAATGTACCGGAAACACAAAAAAAATCTTTAAAAAAACGTCAAGCTGAATTGCAATCTGAATTATCAACATTAGAAAAAGAATTATCAGAACGAGGATTTGAAACAGGGGGCGCATTGAAAAGGGCAGAAGAAAAAATGAATTCTGCGGAAAATGCGCTTGATAATGGAAATCATCAGGTATCTATACAAAATCAGTCTGATGCTTTGGAATCTTTGAGGCAAGGTGCACAAAATGTTTTGAAAAAAATGCGCGAAACACTTAAAGAAACGGGAGATGAGCAAAATGCTGATTCTGGTCCTAAAGATCCGTTAGGACGTCCACTTTCTTCAAAAACAGATGAAGAACAAGAAGGCGAGGCACTACCACAAGAAAGTGATCAAATGCGTACGCGGCAGATTTTGGATGAAATTCGCAAACGTCTTGGTAAAGAGCATCTTTCAGAAGAAGAAAAAAACTATCTTGAAAGATTGCTTCATTTTAATTAACCAGTGTTGGCTTTTTTCTTAATTGATGTCAAAAACAGTGTATGAAGAACCTCTATGGGGTTTATCTCCAAAAAAATGATTAAAGTGCTTGTAAGGCAATAATCATCCTGTTGTACTGATTTTTTAATCATTTAAGTTTAAAATATGCAATATTGAAATGTTCGCTATTGCGGAAAAAAAGCAGAAGTCCATATAGGTTTGGTATATGAAAATCTGTAATGTTTGAAATTTGTTTCTACATGGTATGTTGAGTTGGATATCGTTACGCTGAAAGATTTTTATGCTTCTGCACTTGGACTACGTGTGCAAAAGACGCTGTGTGACCAATTGAATTTATGGTGGCCTGATCTTACGGATAAACGGATTATGGGATTGGGTTATGCACTTCCTTATCTTTCTACATTGCGTGAACGTGCCCAACAATGTTTTGCTTTTATGCCTGCTGCTCAGGGTGTTTCGCCTTGGCCTTGTTCTGAGCAAGTTGCTACAGCGCTTGTTTTTGAAGAAGATTTGCCGCTTCCTGATGCGTCAGTTGACTGTATTTTATTAGTACATGCATTAGAATATACAGAAAATTCATTTGAAACGTTGAATGAAATATGGCGTGTTTTAGCACCCAATGGCCACTTGATCGTTATTGTACCTAATCGCTCTGGCTTTTGGGCGCGCAATATTACTACGCCCTTTGGTTATGGCGAACCCTATAGTCGGCAACAAATTACTCGTTTGTTCGAAAAAACAAATTTTGTTTCTGGGCCAATACAAGAAATTGTACACTATATGCCCTCTACGGGGTATTTTTCGCGGTTGTTCTCATTTTTTTACGAGCCATTTGCTCGCTATCTTTTGCCTTATTTTGGTGGACTCTTAATGTGTCAGGCACAAAAACGTGTTTATCAGGGTTTGCTCGTACAGCGTCGTCAGTCGCGACGTATTTTTATTCCTGCTTTATCGCCACAGACAAGAAATATTTTAATTTATAAAGATAATTAATCATTTTGTCATTGTCATAAGAACCGCAAGTATAGAAGGATTCTCTTATTTCAATTTTTTGCATTTACAATTTAAAAATATTCTTTTGTACATTAATATGTGGAATTGGTATGTGAATAAAAATCTCAAGTATCTATATACCGAACCATATTTCATGAATAGTGGAAACATTTTAAAAGAAAAAAATACTGGTATCTTCGTAAAAATAGCAGAGATCCAAGGGATCTTGCATAATATGGTTTATGGTGGTTAAAAACTGTACAAGGAAGGATTAAAATGCTTCTTATGAACCATCTCAAGTATCAAGGGCTCCTCTGCAACATCTAGATCTAACATAAGTGTGTGATGGTGCTGGCTTATTCTTTTATAAACGTAAAGATGGTGGTGCTCAGTGGCTTTATCGTTAGGATAAACATTTAGCGTTATATCATTAATTATATAACCTCTTAAGAGGAGATAAAATCATAAAGAATAGAAGAAAATTATAAAGATAAAAAACATCTCTCAATTTAGGCTAGTGAATGTGAGATAAAGCAGTGCGTGGAGCGGTTTTTCTGAAAAAATAATCATAAATAGCAATCATCTAAAGATGATAGTTATGATCAAGAATGTTGCTAAAAGATATCACGATTATTTATATGCGAAACATATTAAAAACTTTAGAAAGAACAAAAGCATGTGAAACAGAAGTTACAAAGTATATCGTGAGGGTTGAAAGCATTTTTGTTTTTGGTTCTCATGTTGGAATATTTCGTTTTTTATTCATAATGTTATATATTTTGTCATAAGAGTACAGATAAGAGTAAGTTCTATGTATATGTAATAGCATTCGAATTATACGTGAAGTTTTTTCATCTCGTTTCTGTTTTCATTTAGGATATTAAAATTATTTTTGAAACAGAAAATCTCGAATTAAAGATTTAAACGGTAACCATTTTGATCTGTTATGAGAATTTGCGCATTGGACGGATCGTTTTCGATTTTTTGTCGCAAACGATAGATATGGGTTTCTAAAGTATGGGTGATAATATTTTCATTATAACCCCAAACTTGTTCTAACAATGTTTCACGGCTGACAATTTTATCATTGGCATGATAGAGACATTTAAGGATCGCTGCTTCTTTTTCTGTGAGACAGATTTTATTGTTGCATTGATCAAGAAGAAGTTTTTGTCTTAGTTTAAAAGTATAGGGACCAATATGAAAGGTTGCGTCTTCATTTTGTTCATATTGGCGCAACTGTGCCCGAATTCTCGCTAATAGCACCGCAAAGCGAAAGGGTTTTGTTACATAATCATTGGCGCCTGTTTCAAGATCTAAAATATTATCACAGTCTGTATCATAATTTGTTATCATGATAATGGGGGCACGAAATCCTTGGGTGCGTAATTGTTTAACGGCTTTGTAGCCATCAAGATCAGGAAGTTGAAATCCCAAAATAGTGAGATCAATATTTTCTTCTTGGATTATTCTCATTCCCGCTTCTGCTGTTTTTGCTTGGAAAATTTTAAACTCTTGATGCATTTGAAATTGTTCTACTAAAATGGGGCGTAGATCATCGTCTTCAACGATTAAAAGAGTATAGTGGTTCATGTTTTTCCTTATAGGCATGTTGATGCACTGATTGATATAGTTTCATGAAAAATGAGATTTCATGCAAGAAAAATTAAAAGAAGAAAATTAAAAAAGAACGCTTCTAAAAAATAAACTTTTATAATTTCTAATGGTTGCTTGCTGAAAAGAAGGTATTCCGTCTGCAGAGTATTTTACGTATTGGTTGGAAGCGTTTTTTATGTTCTAGAACGTGTTTTAGCTATTGAGTGTCATCATCTTTACGCTTATGGAGAAACAAGCTAGCACTATCATTCACTTTGCCAGCTCGTGGGTGTTGCGGACAGTCCTTGGCACTTGAGACGATTCATAGGAGGAATTTTTAGTGCTTTCTTTCACGTTTTTTATCTATATGGGACTTTCTCCGCTTAGAATGTGCAAGCAAATAGCTTTTGATTGATTCAATATAAAACAGGTTGGGAATGAGAGAATCCTGCGGTATGAGGCGCACTCGTCCAACATGCAAAACAATAAACACGCAATATGATTCGTTTTTTAAGTGTGAAGAGAATTGTGCAACACCTAGCACATATGCACTGTTTAGGAGAATTTCACGATCATTTTTATTGTTTTTTATCCACGTTCAGTTTTGTTTTTTCGTTGCATTTGTGTGCGAAGGGGGCTGTGTGTTATGTTCGTGGTGTTGCTTATTATAATTGTTGAGTAAGCCTTGCCTTTAGCAATGCCGAAAAGATGCATCATAAAGAGGTTTTTTGTGTAATTTGGAAGGAGACTGTATTGAGAAAGAGTGCAGGATAAAAAATGACAAAGAAAAATATCATATTTATACATTTAGCATGAGAATACCTCAACAGAAGGATGTGTTGAGCTTATTCTTCTGCGCTATGAAGCATCTTTTTATATGAGTTAATGAATAAAAATTATTGTTTTAAGATAAAAGCATTTCCTCCTTAAGGTTGCCCATTAAACAGACTTCTTTCCATTCATCTTCTGTTACGGGTTGCACTGATAAGCGGCTGGCTTTGACCAGCACCATATTTGCTAGTTTGGGATTGGCTTTAATTTGTTTTAATGAAACAGGTGTTGGCATGTCACAAAGTGCACGGATGTCCACACATTCCCAGCGTGGATCAGAGCTTGTAGAATCAGGGTGCGCTTCAGCACATATTTCTACAATTCCTACAATTTCTAAACCTTTATTTGAATGATAAAAAAAACCTTTATCACCATATTTCATAGCGCGCATATTGTTACGGGCTTGATAATTGCGTACACCATCCCATTGTTCGCCATCAGCTCCTTTTTTCTTTTGCATCTCCCATGACCATTTATGGGGTTCAGATTTAAAAAGCCAATAAGCCATGAGTTCTCCTTTTTCATAGACTGTTATGCATTTTTATAAGCATCTTTGTAATACCATCAACGATGATTTTTAAAATGGGGTAAAGAACGACTATTATCTATTTTTTCTTGTTTCAAAATAATGTGTAGTAGAGAGACACGCTCCATTGATATTTCATGTTGTATAAAAGTATTTTGCTCTTTGCTTATCTTTTCAGCTATGGTTTGAAATGCGGTTACTATAAGAGTTTGTTGGAAAAAATTAAGAAAATTGGTTCTAAAAAGCTTTAAGATTACAATGACAATGAAACGAATAAATGATCAAAGATGATGAGGTCAACGAATGGCATTCATATCTATGCTTAGTGGGAGAGAGTAGATCTTATTATGCTGTAAAATACCGTCATTTGAAGTGTAATGATATAAGGTAGTTTTTTGAAACATGAAGTTTTTAAGAATGTGTGGTGAATATTTAGGTTTACGTGTCGATCTTTGGGTTAAGTGAATTGTGTTAGTGGGAAGCAGGTGGAATCTGCTCGATAGAGAATTCGGACTATCTATAGACCGGATTGAGTAGAAATCTTCGTTCTTTAAGATGTGTGTAGGACGTCAATTTTATTATGCTTTTGTTCCACGGCGTCCCATCCCGATCAAGGGCGGGGCTTTTTCATCTAATGGCCAGCGTGAGCGGGGTGCAATGTCAAGAGAGTTTGTTTCTCCTCGTACGAGTTTTTGTGCACCGGCAAAAGCAATCATTGCAGCATTATCGGTACACAAGGAAAGAGGAGGGGCTATAAATTCAAAACCATGTTGATGGGCAAGTTTTTGCAACGTAGAGCGAATGGCTTGGTTTGCGGCAACACCGCCTGCGACAACCAAAGCAGGAGAACGCTTTTCTTGATCATGAGAGAGAGGATATTGGTGGGCAAAGTGCTGTAGAGCGAGGTGAACGCGATCACGTACTGTATCGGTTACGGCGGCTTGAAAACTTGCGGCAATGTCAGCAATATCATTTTCTGTAAGAGGAGCTATGGCTGTTGCGGCTTGTCGAACAGCAGTTTTGAGTCCTGAAAAAGAAAAATCTAATCGTTTTTCACCTTTTAAAGGACGTGGAAGAGGGATGCGATTTTTATCACCAAATAAAGCTGCTTTTTCAAGTGCTGGTCCACCAGGATAAGGAAGACCTAAAAGTTTTGCTGTTTTATCAAAGGCTTCTCCTAATGCATCATCAATAGTGGTTCCTAAACGTTGGTAGTTGCCTACTCCATGAACAATGATTGTTTGTGTATGACCCCCTGAAACTAAAAGTAATAAATAAGGGAAGCTGACGTTGTGCGTTAACACAGCTGTTAAAGCATGTCCCTCTAAGTGATTTACCGCAATAAATGGTTTGCCAGTGGCAAGAGAGAGTGCTTTTGCGCTCATAACGCCTACCAACAATCCTCCTATCAAACCAGGTCCACTGGTGGCTGCAATGCCATCAATATCTTTTAATTTTGTGTTTGCTTCTGTTAGTGCTTGCAGAATTAAATGATCAAGAACTTCAACATGGGCACGAGCAGCAATTTCAGGAACAACACCGCCGTAAGGTGCATGGTGATCAATTTGACTCCAAACAACATTGGAAAGAATTTGGCTGTTTGATTCATTGTTATACTCAATGACAGCTGCTGCCGTTTCATCACAACTTGTTTCTATTCCCAGCAGACGCATTTTAAACAAAACCTTATATTGAAGCTTCTTTCCTGCGTGCGTACCATGAACAGAAAAAGATGCAAAGTATTTCTCTTAGAATTGATTTTTCTATGAAAAATATGTGTTTTGGCATTTTCTTTGAATTTTATGATATCATGGATTAAAAAATAAAGCTGTATTTTCGAGTATAAAATGCAAATGTTTTTTTTAAAACTTGTCTATTAAAGGCGATAATTGTAAATATTATTGAGAAAAGCTGCGTTTTTAAAACTTTTTTCATTTTATTATTTTATCATTAAAAAAAGTGTGCACGAAAAGTGACAGAGATGGTCGATTCTTCAAAACCAAAAGTTAAACCACATTATGCTGGTACGCGCCGTAAGAAACCAGTTATTGAACATGAAGCTGTTCCCCATGATTCAGAGGAAAAAATCCATAATTCTGTAGAATCTCATGCGCGAGAAAAACAGAATATGCAAGGTCAGGATAAAAGTATCTCTAGTACAACTTGGCTTTTCTTGTCCCTTTCTGGGATTTTGGGAGGATTCATTGCTTTGGGAGTTTTTATGGGGCTTCAATGGGCTGGTTTTTTTCCTTCTCCTTTTGTGGAAAATTCTGCTGGAGGAGAAAAAGCTTTGCAGATTGCTGAAGCCGCAAAAAGTCAAGGTGAAGACACAAAGGAACAATTGAGGCGGGTCTTTCAAGAAATTGATACGTTAAAAACAGAGTTTTCTTCTTTTTCATCACAACAGTTTAAAACAACGAAAAATGATGAACTATCGAAAGAAGAAAGCAAAAAAGCTTTTGCGATTTTAGAGGAAAAAGTAAAAGCTCTTGAAGAAACTGTACAAACTTTTGTTAGAAAGTCGAAAGAGATAGAGACGGCTTTGTCTGTTGGGCAGAGCAATGCAAATGATCTTGCTGCGTTAAAACAACAGTTAGAAGCACTACAGGAAGAAACTGCTGTTAAAAATAGTGAGAAAAAAGAAATAGATACCGCGCTCTTTACTGCAATTAGTTCATTAAAAAATGCTATAGAGCGTGGTGGATCTTATAATAATGAATTAAAGCTGTTGCGGCAATTATCGCCTTCGATTAATGGACTTGATGTGTTGCAAAAAACAGCTACTGTGGGTCTTCCAAGTTCAGCACAACTTTCAGTTGATTTTGCTCATGTTGCTGATGCAATTGTTGGTACGCAAAATCTTGTTGCGTCAGATGCTGGTTTTTTTGACCGAATTTTAGCGTGGATAAAAGGGCTCATTGTTTCGCGACCGATTGGAAATGTTGAAGGGACAACGCTGGGGGCTATTGCGGCACGCATGGAAGTTGCCATTCAAGCTGGTGATTACGAAAAGGCTTTGAGCGAATGGCAATCATTGCCCCAAAGTGCAAAAGATGTTTCAATGGATTTTGTTAAGCAGCTTGAAAGACATATTGCTATTCAACAGTTGTTGCAGCAATTGTTATTGTCTGTGCAACAAGGATCTTTTAAAGCAACAAAGATGTAAATAGGCCCAAGATGATACGTGTTTTTATTTATATTTTTGTTGTTTGTATCCTCGGTTTAGCTTTCACGTGGGTTGCTAATCACAATGGTATTTTTGTTCTCACATTTTTGCATTTCAGATTTTCTGCTTCATTTCTTACAGTGTTAAGTGTGCTTATTTTATTTTTTGTAACGCTGGTGCTTTTATGGTGGTTATTGTCTTTCTTTTTTTCCATACCGAATGCTCTTTCCAATTATTTTTATAAACGCCATCAAAAGCGTGGTTACGAAGCTCTTTCAAAGGGGATTCTTGCAACTTTTGCTGGTGATAGTATGGTTGCGCAAAAAATGGAAGCACGTGTTGCTAAATATCTTGCAGGGAAACAAGAGCCATTGGTAAAACTCTTACAAGCGCAAACCTTGTCTTTACAAAATGACTCTGTTCGCGCCATCGGTCTTTATGAAGAGATGAGAAAGGAAGATCCGACAAAACTGGTTGGACTTTATGGTTTGTTTCGTGAAGCAATGAAGAGTAAAGCTTATGAGGCAGCGCAACAATATGCTGAAGAGGCACTGACTTTATCGCCAGCACTTTTATGGGCGCATCAGGCGGTGCTTGATCGGTTAAGTACTGAGGGTAAATGGGATAAGGCACTTACTATTTTTGAAAGAACGCAAAAAGCTCTCCCGCGTTCTATTCGCGCGATTCCAGAGCGGCAGCATATACAGGTTTTACTACTAAGTGGGCAGGCACTTTCTTTGTTTGATACACATCCTGTACAAGCACGTGAAGCTATTTTGAAAGCCCATAAATTGGCGCCTGATTTTGTTCCAATAATAGTTATTGCTGCTGATATTCTTTATAAATTAAACGAAACGCGTAAAGCGGATAAAATGATTATAGCGGCTTGGCAAAAGGAGCCTCATCCTGACTTGGGAGCGCTTTATCTTGAAAGAGAAGAAGGAGCCATTGGGCGATTGAAAAGGGCTAAGACACTTGCTTCTTATAATAAAGATGCATTTGAGTCGGCTTTCCTTATTGCTAAAGCAGCTTTGGATGCTGGTGAAACAGCATTAGCAAGAGAGAAGGCACAAAAAGCATTACAATGTCATCCACGGGAAAGTGTTTATTTATTGTTGGCAGATATTGAAGAGGCACAGGGAAACAATCAAGGTGCTGTGCGTCAATGGCTTTCTTTAGCACTTCGTGCTGAACGTGATCCAGTGTGGATGTGTGATGGGGCCATTTTTTCTTCTTGGTCAGTGGTTTCTCCAATCAGTGGACGTTTGGGCTGTTTTGAATGGAAGGCGCCTCCTTGTATGCCTTCTCTCACATTAGAGGCGGACAATATTGTGTCGAAAAGGCAAGACAAAGAGTATGTTATGGGAAAAAGTGATGATGTTGGAGATAAGAAGCTTGAAAAATTAACACCTGTAGATGATTCTCTTTTGCATAATGTGCAGGTGGAGAAACAAGATATAAAAGAAAAAGATGTAAAAATGTTCAGTCAAACTCACTTAAATGTTGATGATCCAGGGGTTAAAACAGAAGAAGAAACATCTTTATCGAGGAAAAAATTTCGTTTATTTTAAATTGCACCAATGTTGATAATACGAATGTTTTCTCAGAAGAAACAATTGACCTAGAAGAAAAAATATCGTTAGTCTTGTCCAATAAAATTATTCTCTTATGCTTTAAAAATAAAGTTTTGCTTGGTAGCAGAGGTGATTGGTTAAAAAATGTTTTTAAATCAGAGATGTCTTGATAAAAAACAAAAAAATAACAAACCAAGGATTGCTGTCGTTATTCATCGGCGCTCTACTTATACTGGTCGGTTGGGAAAATTTTTACAACAAAATGGTTTTGTTCTTGATATTTATCGTCCTATTTTTGGACAAAAACTCCCTGATACATTAGAGCATTATGCCGGCGTTGTTATTTTAGGGGGACCGATGAGTGTGAATGACAGCGAAGCCTATATTGGTGAGGAAATTGATTGGATTTCGTTATCACTAAAGGAAAATAAGCCTTTTTTGGGTATTTGTCTTGGAGCACAAATGTTAGCGCGAAATCTAGGGGGGCGCGTTGGTACAAGAAGTGATGGGACTGTTGAAGTCGGCTGGTATCCACTAGAAGCAACCCCACAAGGGAAGGAATTGATGAATTGGCCAGAGATGGTCTACCATTTCCATGATGAAGGTATTTATGATTTACCGAAAGAGGCAATGCTTTTGGCAACAGGGAATACATATCCTACACAAGCTTTTCGTTATGGAAACAATGCATGGGGCTTGCAGTTTCATGCTGAATTTACACGCGCTATGATGCGGCGTTTGGTCGTGCGTTCGGCACATAAATTGACTGAAAAAGGTGCTCAACCTGCTTGTGCACATTTGAAAGGTCGTTTAATCTATGATCGAGCTTTGAGCCAATGGTTTGAAAGCGCATTACACCAGATTTTTTGTACACCGCCCGTACTTGTGTGATTATTGACAAAGCATTGATTTATATAGGTAATTCATGGTTTTATATATTGAATGAGAACTCCGAATATAGTAAGGTTTTCTCATTCCAAATCTGTGTATGTTGACTCAATAAAAACTTCTTGCTTGCATGTCACAAGTAGGGCTGGTATGTGGGCAAAAACTGTATAAGAAAAGACTAAAAATGCTTCTTATGAACTGTCTTAAGTGTCAAGGGTTGTCGCAACATTTGGGGGCTAGCCAAATATAATGATGGTGCTGGCTTGGCTCCTCCATAAGCGTAAAGATGGGGGGCTCAATGGCTTTATCGTTAAGAGACACTATTCATTATCATTTTTGTTGTGCTGTAAAACAGTATGGTTTAAGGCAGAGGTAGAAAATCTATGTAAAACTTTACACATGAGGTGTTTTTTGTTAAAGGGTGTAATGGGTTTTTTTTAAGAAAATCTTGTTTATTAAGCTTATGAGATACTATACTTTAGAACGATGTATAGGGGCTTCTTGAAGTGATCAGTAGATAAAATCCGATCGATTAAGAAGTTGGATTGTGTATAAACTGAACGTGGTTGGGAATCTTTATCCTTTTTAGGGTGGGGAGGAAGTTAAGAGATAAAGAAAGTTTGAATATTGTCTAAATCCTTTCAAATACCATCATCACAAAAAAGTTTTTCTTTGAGTTATTTAATTTGTGGGCTCTTTTGTCTTGCTCTGATATTTATTTATAGCGCACTCTGGTTTTTTTTTCACGTAAAATAGAAGACTATGTTTCTGATATATTCACAAAAGTATCTTCCCATAATATGGCGGCGGTATGTGAGAATGTGCACAAGGATGGTTATCCTTTACGTGTCGGTGTTGTTTGTGACAAGTTTCAATTTTCTTGGCCTTTACATGGGGTTTCTTTATCGACGGGGCGTTTGACAGCTGGTGCACCAATTTACGCACCTCATTTGGTCGAGTTTAATGTTCATTCTCCTGCATTAATTGTTTTTTCCGGAAAAACTCCCATAGTATCGCATTGGCGCAATTTGGTGATTGAAACAGAGCCTTATTGGAAAACGGGTAAAACATTGAAATTTATAGCTGAAGGGCTTGATATTTCATCTTTTTCCTCTTCCCCTGAAGATCAAAAGCTTCAAGAAGCATTAAGAGCACAAACGGCAGATAAAAAAACGACACAAGAAAATATTGAAGATCCGGCATCTTTGCAAAATACGCATGACGTGATTATTCAGCCGTTAGAGCCACAAGATATGCCTCAAAAAATAACGGCAGAATTTTTGCGTTTTGATCTAAAACATGAAAAGAATAATTTATCGGGACATATAACTTTTGACGGTTTTGATGCTTCTCCTTTTTTAAAATCTTCTTTTGTTGATATTCCTAAAATTGATGGCAATTTGAAATGGATTTTAAATGACATCTCTTTTCAGTCTGAAGATGAAGAAAAAAATTGGCAACAGCGACTGTATGGAAAAAGTGGACTTTTAAAGCAAGGTGAATTGACTTTTCATACAGGTGGTGCAGTGCGTATTAGTGGACCTTTTTCTTTTGATGATGAAGGATATTTGACAGCAAAATTTGAACTTGTCCTTATTCAGTCCATGAAGCTTCTTGACACTCTGCAGCACTTATTTCCCGCGCAAGCCAATAATCTTCAAGCGTTATTTTTTATTTTGGGTGTTTTGCCTAAAAATGCGGACGGCACTCCCGTTCTTTCCTTGCTCATTAACAATGGGTGGGTAAAATTAGGCTTTTTAAAACTTGGTCGTCTTGCTCCGCTTTAGGTGTTGTACCAAAGTCTTTTTTCATTTTTACTACCAAATTTCGATTTTTTCTGATTTTCATACTTTTTTTGCAATTTTAGAGTGTCAAAATCTATTTTAACAAAATGCGTATTTAATGGTAAAAAAATAGCTATAAAAATAAAAAATTACCACCTACTCCTAATTCGTCCAACCTCTTTTCACTTAGTACAAAATCTTATGTCAAACTACATATAGCAACAGTGTTTGTATGGAAAAAGTGGCATTTTAAAGTATGCTGAATTGCCTTTTTATACAGGTGGTGTGGTTTTTGTTAGGAACCTTTTTCTTTATATATGGAATGAGCATATTGCATATATTTGTTTGGGTGTAACCTCTTAAAACAAGTAAATAGCCTAGTTGGAGGAAGATATGAAGTTGTAAAGGGGAAAATCAACATCCATCTTTACTGTCATTTTTTATTCGATTTTATGCATTTCAAAAGCAGTTACAGTTATATCTTTTAAATAATGGATTAAACTTATCCTTTTATTTCTGATATTTTTTAATGAAGCCATATGTCTTCCACGTAAAACAGAATATATTTGTATTGCATATTTACGTATTTATTAAAACAATATTTCTCAGTGCTTCTTATTTCACGATGTCGCCTATGAATGGTATAACGATAAAGCCATTAAACACCACCATCTTTTCGGTTATGGAGTAATAAGCTAGGGGGCAACACCATCATATTATATTTGCTAACTCCCAATGTTACTGCAGCTTTTGGCACTTGGGGCGGTTTATGAGGGGCATTTTTAGTCCTTTCTTTACTGTTTTTATCTATTCGGTTTTCCCATTTGCAATATGCAAGGGGAAATGGGGTTAATTGACAGTAAAATTTGAATTTATTTTTTATTTTGAGTGCTCTGTCTAAAAATGCAGGATAGGGCTTCCGTTCTTCCCTTGCTGATTAGTCATGGATGGATAGAACGGAGCAAAAGCTTAGCTGTTTTGTACAGCTTTTAAGTCTGAAAGTTTATGTTTTTAGGGTGAAAAATAAATCCTGTTGTTTGTTTGAAATTGTTGCAAACAATTCTATTGTGATAAATAGCGAGATTTTTATTTTTGGAACCTTGCCTAAAAATGCAAACTCCCGCTCTCTATTTTTGTTGGTTTGTTGTAGTGGTGGGATAGAACGGGAGATTGAGTGGGTCGTTTTGTATTTGCTTTAGGTTTGAAAGCCAATATTTTGAAGTTGAGAAATCAATCCTGCTGCAAAGGTAAAACGAGAAATATTGAGATCATTTTCAATAAGGGCGCTAATGCGGTTTGTAATGTTGTGAATATGATCTTCTTCTGTTTTTTTCCAAGTGTCAAAAGGATCTTTTTTCTTTCCATGATTTTTGAGGATTTTCATAACGATTTGCCGAAAGCTTTCAGAAACATTTTCTTTGGCTTGGCTTAAAGCCATACTATCATAATAATCTACTACAGGGATTATACGACTTGCTTCGTTAATGCGGTTTATACGAATGATTTGCGCAAGTGAAAAGTAGATCTCTGCGGTTTTAATAAGATCACTGTTGCTTTTTTTTGCAATTAAAGAAATATCACAGATTGTTGAAGCAGCTTCCAAGAGGGCTAATTGTTTCGCTAATGCTTTTGGTGCTCCCTCTTCGCTGTAGTGTAATGCTTTTTCTTCAATCTTTTGCTTAATATCGTTGTCGTGAGAATGCATAAGCTCTTTTTCAATAACGCTACGGGCTTGCTTTATTGTTTTTACAATTTCTTCTAATGGACGTGAGAGATCTATGTTGTGCAAACCCCAATTGGTTGTTTCAAAGAGCATTGGGTTCATTGTTGCGTAGAATTTATTTTGGACAAGACCGGGTATTTTATTATCAAGCTTATCAATTTGCTCAGACAATTGAGGAATTTCGAAACCATCGCGGATGGCAATGAAAACGCGAATAATATTTTCAGTCTTTTGTTCTGTTGCATCGTGTAGTCTATTAACAAAAGTGGGGCCTCCACGATTTACAATATCGTTGGCAATCAGCGTTGCGATAATATTACGACGCAATTGATGGTTAATAACTTCCTTCTTAAAATTTTCTTGAATTTGGGTTGGAAAATAGTTCAGCAAGGCTGTATTGAAATAGTGATCATCAACAATGGGGCTATTAGCAATTTCTTCTTTTAAGGTCAATTTAGCATAGGCAAAAATAACGGCGAGTTCTGGACGGAGAAGACCTTTGCCTTGGGTTGTTCTTTGTCGTAAAATTTGCTCATCAGGGAGTATTTCAACTCTACGATCTAGAAGCTTTTTTTGTTCCAAATCGTGCATAAAGCGTATTTGATAGGGCAAATCAGTAGTGCTTTGGTTTTCCGCCAAAGAAAGCGCAAGGGGTTGTAGATAATTGTTGCGCAAGACGAGTTGCTCGACTTGAGGCGTCATTTTTTTCAAGAGCTTATTGCGATCTTCGCGGGTTAACGTTTTGGCACGTAGTGCTGATGCAAGAACAATTTTGAGATTGACCTCAATATCAGAACAATTCACACCAGCAGAATTGTCAATGGCATCCGTATTGCATCGACCACCATTTAAGACATATTCAATCCGTCCACGTTGTGTAACACCAAGATTAGCTCCTTCACCAATAATTTTTGCACGCACTTGTTCTCCGGTAATGCGTATTGCATCATTTGCGCGATCACCTACTTGGGCATCGTTTTCTGTTGCAGCACGGATATAAGTACCAATGCCACCGAACCATAAAAGATCAACAGGGGCTTTGAGAAGAGCAGAGATAATTTCAAAGGGTGTTCCTGTTTGTTTTTCGAAACCAATGGCTTGTGCTGCTTCAGGTGAGAGAGTAATGGTTTTTTCTTTTCGTGAGAAGATACCACCGCCCTTTGATAATTTGCTTTGGTCGTAATCCTGCCAGCTTGAGCGAGGCAGTTTGAAGAGACGCGTACGCTCTGCATAGCTTTCGTCTATGTTCGGATCTGGGTCAATAAAGATATCGCGGTGATCAAAAGCGGCAATCAATTTTGTTTGTTTGGAAAGCAGCATCCCATTGCCAAAAACATCACCAGACATGTCGCCAACACCGACACAGGTGAAGGGCGTTGTTTGAATATCGTGATTAAATGACTCTCTAAAATGTCTTTTGACGGCTTCCCATGCACCTTTAGCTGTAATACCAATGTCTTTGTGGTCGTAACCTGCTGAACCTCCAGAGGCAAAAGCATCATCAAGCCAAAAGTGGTTTGCTTGGCTGATGGCGTTGGCTGTATCAGAAAAAGTTGCTGTTCCTTTGTCTGCCGCAACAACAAAATAGGGGTCAGGGTCATCATGACAGATGACATTGTGGGGAGAACTTATTTTGCCGTTAATCAGATTGTCTGTAATGGAGAGCAAAGCTGTTATAAAGTCTGTATAAGCTTGTCGTGCTGCTTCTATGATGACAGCACGGTCATTTGTTTGGGGAAGCCGATGGGGATAGAATCCACCTTTTGCACCTGCAGGAACGATAACCGCATTTTTAACTTGTTGGGCTTTGACTAAGCTAAGCACTTCGGTGCGATAATCTAATGCACGGTCAGACCAACGAATTCCGCCACGAGCGATAGGTCCAAAACGCAAATGGACCCCTTCAACTTCTGGTCCATAAACAAAAATTTCTCGGTAAGGGCGCGGTTCAGGCAAACCTTCAATCTGGCGCGGATTTAATTTGGTGGCTAAAATACGCCGTGGACTTCCATCAGGAAGAGGTGTAAAGGCATTCGTTCGTAAACTCGCCTCGATAAGGTTACAATAACGGCGTAAAATGAGATCATCATCTAAACCAGAGACTTTCCGTAATTTTTCTTCAATGCGCTTTTGAATGACTTGTTGGTTTTTTTCCCGTTCTTTTTCTGTATGGCTTTGATGAAATTTTAAATGAAATAAAGCATAAAGATCTTGAGTAATGTCAGGATAAGCATTTAAAGTTTGGGCAACGCGATCTTGCGAATAAGGAATTCCAGCTTGTTGGAGATAGCGCCCATAATGGCGCAAAATAACAATTTCATGCCAATCAAGCTCAGCTGTTTGGGTGAGAGCATTAAAGCCGTCATTATCAGCATTTTGTGCCCAAATGGCTTCAAAGGTTTCGGCGTGTTTTTGACCGTCTTTTTCAAAATCGATACAGCGTTGGAAAGTACTTTCTAGCTGCATATCATGAAGATACACAGAGCGCCCATTGCCATCTGGTAATTCAAGGGTTTGTTCAGCAATAACGCGAAACCCCATGTTTTCAAGGAGTGGTACACGTTTGGAAAGGGCAAGTGCTTCATGGCGGTGAAAAAGCCGAAGAGAAATGCACTGTTTTTCTTTGTTTTGTGCGTGATAAAAGATCACGAAAAGGGGCTTTTCATCATGAAGACTTAGAATATGTCCGGCATCGTTAATAGCGTCTTCAGCTGAAAATAAATCACGATAGCTGTTGGGGAATTCACTGGCTAGACGTGTTTGTTGCTCTGTTATTTTCTTGTTAAGAGCGATGGCTTGAACCCTGTCTTCCCAACTTCGTGCAATCGAACGTACATGTTGTTCAAGTGTGGAGCGCTCGTGAAGAGGAACAGTTTCATTTCCTTTGCGATGGATGATATAATAGACACGTATAAGAGTGCTTTCCAAAAATAGCGGATAAGATTCAAAAAAGTCACCTTTATAAAGCTCAACAAAATGTTCGCCAACTTTTTCACGCAGGCTGCTGCTATATTGGTCACGCGGTACGTAGACCAGGATAGAAACAAAGCGTCCAAAAGAATCAGTGTGGGCAAGAACCCGTAAACGTGGGCGCTCATCTAATTGTAGAATAAGCTTAGTGTTTTCTGTCAATGTATCAACATCAGAGCGAAACATTTCATCTCTTGGATAGGTTTCTAAAGCACTGATGAGTGCTTTTCCTGAATAATCGGCGTGATTGTGTCCAAGACGTTGAATAATAGTTCGGGCTTTTTCTTTTAAGAAAGGAATTTGCAAAATAGAACGTGTATAAGCTGAGGAGGTAAAAAGCCCTACAATGCGTAATTCTCCACAGAGTTGGTTTTCTTTATCAAAGATTTTAAGACCAATATAATCGAGCCAAACAGAACGGTGAATTTTGGAGCGGCTGTTCGCTTTTGTCACGATAAACAGATTATCGCTTTCCATGAAGGATAAAACTTCTTGAGGAGGTTCTTTCATGCTTTTATCGTCAATAATATGAATAGAAGCATCCGTGAGTATACCAAGTTCAATATTACTCGCTGTAAAGGATTTTAGGGGTTTTTGGTCTTTGATGAAGTTGTAAGTGCGCATACCAAGGAAAATGAAATTATCGTCCATTAGCCAGTGAAGAAACTCAATGGCTTTTTCGCCTTCTTGTTTGTAGTGCGGGGGAAGACTTATTTGGTAGGCATGAATATGCTTTTCAACTTCTTCAAGCATAGGTTTCCAGTCTTGTACAGCAGCATTAACCTGTTCAAGAACTAAGGTGAGTTCATTTTCAAGTTTTTGTATTTGCTGTTTGTTTAATGACTCGATGTGAATTTGCATCAGACTGATGCGTTTTCCAGAAGCACAATCAATAATGGGGTGTGCAATCAAATAGATATGGTTTTTGTGTTGATTGAAAACATTTAAAATAGAATCGAGAAGGAAGGGTTTGTTATCATTGACAAGCGTGATAACGGTTACAGGTCTGTTACTACGGGTTAAATTTTGCTCAAAGCAGATGGTGTTGTTTCCCGTCTGATGGAGATTAAAAGCTTTTACCGCGATGGCTGTGGCCTTTTTAAGTTCTTCATTTTCATAATAAGTAATATCTTCTTTATCGGTTTGGGCAAAAAGGATTTGTTCTATTTTATCTTGGGTGTTTTTTGTTTCTGTTTTTTTTTGTTGCAACACATTCACTCTCCCTTTTTGCTCTTAAGGGGTCTTTTCTTCTCTTTTTAAAAGCAGACCATTATATTTTTTATATACTGTAACACCTTCTTTCTGAAGAAAATAGCTCTTTATTTGGAAAGAATGAGTTTGTTTTTGCTATTTTTAGTAATATTTTGTACTTTAAAGAAATATTTTGCTTCAAGGAAAGGGCATTTTTAGTATTTTTGTATGTTAATAGTTTGTTTTTTAAACTATACAAAATGAAAGTAAAAAAAGAAGCAAAAGTAAAGAGAGAATGGCGCATTTACCAGAAAGACTTTTAAGTGGTTACCAAAACTTTATAAACAATCATTTTTTATATAAAATAGCAGATTATCAGCAATTGGCGATTGAGGGGCAGAAACCTGAAGTTTTGGTCATTGCTTGTTGTGATTCGCGTGCAGTACCAGAAATGATTTTTGATGCTAAGCCAGGGGAAATTTTCACTCTGCGCAACGTGGCGAATGTGGTTCCTCCTTTTTCTCCTGATGACCAATATCACGCAACATCAGCAGCTCTTGAATATGCTGTGCAATTGCTTGAGGTGAGACATATTGTTGTTTTTGGTCATGCCCATTGTGGAGGCATTCGTACTGCTCTTAATGAGACATATAAATCTTTATTATCAAATGATTTTATCGGTCAATGGATAAGTCTCTTAGCTCCAGCAGCAGAAATCGTTTTGAATAATAAGTCGCTGTCTTGGCCAGAAAAACAGACGGCATTAGAGCAGCTTTCTATTCACCATTCGTTGAGAAATTTAGAGACGTTTCCGTGGATAAAGCTTCGCAAAGATCAAGGTTTTTTGACATTGCATGGGGTTTGGTTTGATATCTCTAGCGGAAAATTATGGAGCATGGAACAGGAAACAGGTTGTTTTATGCGTGTTGAAGTTGAAAGTTTTGAAGTATAGTATTTGTTGTTTTTATTTCTTCGTATAAAAAGATATTTTATGATAAAACTTGACAAAGCTGGGGTTTTATTGTTTGAAGGAGCAAGCTTTCAGTGACAAAATTAACTTGGAGCCACCGACTGAGACCCCGGTTTAAGGGTATAAAGAGATCTCAGAGGTCAACATCCGACGGCGCGATGCGTTCTCGGATGCTATTTTGGTTTGTTTGTTATGCAACAATGAGGTAAATGATGTTTGAATCCTTGCAAGAGCGACTTGGTTCTATCCTGTCTCATTTGACGGGACGTGGCGCTTTATCGGATCAGGATGTTGTAGAGGCGCTGCGTGAAATTCGTCGCGCTTTATTGGAAGCTGATGTTGCTCTTGATGTTGTGCGCTCTTTTACCGATAGAGTTCGGGAAAAAGCTGTTGGGGCCGAAATCGTTAAATCAATTAAACCAGGCCAAATGGTGGTTAAAATTGTTCATGATGAATTGGTTCATATTCTTGGAAATGAAAGCGTTCTGAGTGATTTAAATGCACCAGCTCCTGTTGTTATCATGATGACTGGTTTGCAAGGTTCGGGAAAAACAACCACAACAGCAAAGCTTGCAAAACGTTTTACTGATAAGCACAATAAAAAAGTTCTCATGGCGTCATTAGATACACGCCGTCCCGCTGCACAGGAGCAATTGCGCCAATTGGGAGAGCAGGCAAAACTTGCAAGCTTGCCTATTATTGCGGGTCAGCTGCCCGTTGATATTGCATCACGTGCCGTGCAGGCTGCTAAATTGGGTGGTTATGACGTGCTTCTTCTTGACACAGCAGGACGTAATCATATTGATGAAGCTTTGATGCTCGAATTGGCTGAAATTAAAGCATGTTCCCTTCCTCATGAGATTATGTTGGTGGCTGATAGTTTGACGGGGCAAGATGCCGTTCATCTTGCTCGTTCTTTTGATGAGCGTGTAGGGATTACGGGGATTATTTTAACACGGATGGATAGTGATGGGCGTGGTGGCGCTGCTCTTTCTATGCGTGCTGTTACAGGTAAACCAATTAAAGCAATTGGAACTGGTGAAAAAATAGATGCTTTAGAAGAATTTCATCCCAGTCGTATTGCTGATCGTATTCTCGGAATGGGGGATATTGTTTCTTTGGTTGAAAAAGCTGCAGAAACAATGGATCACGAGAAAGCTGCTGCTTTTGCAAAAAAAATGCAAGCCGGAAAATTTGATCTGAATGATCTTGCAGAACAGTTGCAGAAAATGAAAAAACTGGGTGGAATGGGCGGTATTATGGGCATGTTGCCAGGGATGGGGAAGGTCAAAGAGCAGATTGCGGCTGCGGGGTTTGATGATCGTTTGTTTGATCGTCAATTGGCCATTATTTCATCTATGACACCGAAAGAGCGGGCGAATCCAGAGCTTTTAAAACATAGCCGCAAACAACGAATTGCTAAGGGGTCTGGTACGACAGCGGCTGATATTAATAAACTTTTGAAGATGTATCGCCAAATGGCTGATATGATGAAAGCCATGGGTGGTAAAGGAAAAAGTGGTTTTATGGGAAAAATGTTGGGAGGCCTTGGTTCCAAAATGGGTTTTGGTGGTATGGGAAACTTGGGAGGGGATTCTTCAGCTATGCCGGATTTGTCGGGATTGGATCCAAAGCAATTCTCAATGCTTCAAAAGCAAATTGAAAATGGTAATGGAGGGAAGCTCTTGCCCGGACTTCCTAAGCGTGGACCTACATTTCCTGGTTTTTCCAATGGCATTGTCGATGGGGGAAATTTTCCTCAGCATCCTAAGAAAAAATAAGATGTAAAGAGGGAAAGGAATATAATGCAGGAAACAGTATTAAACGAATTGGCACATTTACGAGCATCCATTGATAATTTTGATGCAACCTTGATTCATATCTTAGCAGAGCGGTTTCGTTGTACGAAAGCTGTTGGGCGCTTAAAAGCCCATTATGATTTGCCTAAAGTAGATCCTCTGCGTGAGCAATATCAGGTAGCGCGTTTGCGGCAATTGGCTATAGATAGTCATCTTGATCCTGATTTTGCTGAAAGATTTTTAAAATTTATTATTAAAGAAGTTGTGAGTCATCATGAAGTTATTGCTGAAGAGCAAAAAACAAAAAAAGTCAATTTAAACGAAAGCCAGAGCTGACAATAGGAGATAAAATATGGCATTGAAAATTCGTTTGTCCCGTGGAGGTTCAAAAAAACGTCCTTACTATCATATCGTCGTTGCAGATGTTCGTAGTCCGCGCGATGGACGGTTTCTTGAACGTGTTGGTGCATGGGATCCAATGTTGCCTAAAGATGGACCGAGGGTGAAACTTAATGAAGAACGTATCCAATATTGGCTTGCGCAAGGGGCTCAACCAACAGATCGCGTTTTACGGTTTTTAGATGCAGCTGGCTTGAAAAAGCGTCCAACTCGTAATAATCCACATAAAGGTGAACCGGGTAAAAAAGCACAAGAACGTATAGCAGCAGCAAAGCAAGCGGCAGAAGAAGCAGCGGCAGCGGCTGAAGCAGAATCTGCTACAGCATAAGAAGCATGGTTGTTTAATCAACGTGTTTTTAAAAGCTTTAGAAAAATAAATATTATCCGTTTTTGTCTATCAAAAACGGATTTTCTTTAAAAAGCTGCTTGTTTAAACCGCGCTGGTTTTTTTTAAAAATCAATGGCGCGGCCTTTAATTTCCCAGTCTCCATAGCGGGAAGGGTCTTTGCCGCCGCGTCCGCCGTTTTCTAAAGGTTGTTCTTTTTTTGTTGCGCGTTTTCGTCTTTCCTCAGCTTCTTTAAGGGCGCGTTGTGCTGCGGGAGAAAGAGATTGCTGTTTAATGACAGTTGCATTTTTTTTGCTTGTTTTCTCATCTTTTTTATTCATTTTACACCTATTCCATTGAAAAAGCAGAAAGAAAACACCATCATATAGTATTGATTGACTTTTATCATGGAGTTTTTTGAGTAATGAATATAATGCGTACAGCTATGCTTTTGGCTTTTTTAACTGCTCTTTTTATGGGAGTTGGTTATCTTGTTGGAGGGGGTGGTGGCATGGTCATTGCTCTTTTGATGGCAAGTGGTTTAAACTTTTTTTCTTATTGGAATTCAGATAAAATCGTTTTACGCATGTACGGGGCGCGTGAAGTTGATCAGCATTCAGCACCAGTTTATTATAAGATTGTAAGCGATTTAGCTAAAAAAGCTTCTCTTCCTCAACCAAAAATTTATGTTATTGAGAATGCACAGCCAAATGCTTTTGCGACGGGACGTAATCCGCAAAATGCAGCTGTTGCTGCAAGTACTGGGTTGTTAGAGCGGTTAAGCGCTGAGGAAATTGCCGGCGTTATGGCGCATGAGCTCGCACATATTGAGCATCGTGATACGTTAACAATGACTCTAACCGCAACGATTGCAGGGGCAATTTCAATGCTTGGTAATTTTGCTTTCTTTATGGGAGGACAGCGTAACTCTTCAGAAGATTCTCATGGCGCAGGGGCAATTGGAGGATTTATTGCATTGCTTGTGGCGCCTTTTGCAGCGATGCTGGTGCAAATGGCGATTAGCCGTACACGGGAATATGCTGCGGATCGTAGAGGGGCTGAAATATGTGGTAATCCTTTATGGTTGGCTTCGGCATTGCGTAAGATTGCTGATGGGGGACGTGGGGTATATAATGAAGAAGCAGAGCATAATCCAGCAACCGCGCATCTGTTTATTATTAATCCTTTGAGCGGTGAGGGAGCGGATAGTCTTTTTTCGACACATCCAGCAACTGCAAATCGTATCGCTGCTCTTTATCAGCAAGCAGAAGAGATGAAAGGGGCTCTTGCCAAAAGTGTGGGATGGAATAAAGAAGACGCTATACATGAAAAAAGCAGCGGGATGAACTATGGAGATTTTCATAGTGGTCAGACTCATGTATTAGGTGAACAGGAAAACAGTTCTTTTCAACGTGTTACAAAACGTCCTTCTTGGCTTCGTTATGAAAATTCAAAAAGATCTCGTTCATAGAGTTATTGAGGGAGCTTTTGAGAAAACTGTGATATAAAGGTGGTGTTTTGAAACACAAAAAAGCGGGGCATGTGTCTGAAAAAAATGTTCCAGGATTAGCTGTTCGGCAGGTGTGTGTGCGTCTTTTTGGGGCGGTAGTTGATAAGTACACGCCTCTTTCTGGTTTGACAGATAATGAACACGGAAATCCACAATATTTAAAACTTTCACAACGAGATCGTTTGTTATGTCGGGCTATTTTAACAGCTTCATTGCGTCATCGAGGGCAGATTATGGCGGCTCTCTCACGCTTTTTGGCGCGTCCTTTGCCTTCACAAGCACTTTCACTTCAGAATCTTTTGCATATCAGTGTTGCACAAATTCTTTATCTTGATATTCCTGATCATGCGGCTATTGATTTAGCTGTGCGTGTGGCGAAACTTGATCCTCGAATGCGCCGTTTTTCAGGGGTAGTGAATGCTCTTTTGCGCAATGTTGCGCGTGAGGCAGAGCCTTTACGCCAACAAGTTCCTACCATTGAAGGTGTTCCAGCGTGGTTTGGACAACTTTTAGTGTCAGCTTATGGAACAGAAAAGGCACATCAGATTATCGCAATTCAAAGTGTGGAACCCCCTCTCGATTTGACAGTGAAATCTGATAGTGGTGGATGGGCTGAAAGGCTTGGTGGTGTGGTATTGCCCAATGGTTCTGTTCGATTGAATCGTCTGGAGTGTTCTGTTTCTGATTTACCAGGCTATCGTGAAGGGTCTTGGTGGGTTCAAGATTTCGCTGCATCGTTGCCTGCTTGTTTACTTGGGAGTATTGAGGGTAAACGCGTTTCTGATCTTTGTGCGAGCCCTGGGGGAAAAACAGCACAATTGGCTTTGCAAGGGGCTGAGGTGACTGCAATTGAGCTTTCTGCTAACCGCATAAAGCGTTTAAAAGAAAATATGGAACGGCTTCATTTTTCAGTTCACATTTGGCAGGGCGATGTGAGAAATTTCTATCCCACACAGCTTTTTGATGCGGTTCTTCTTGATGCTCCTTGTTCTTCTACAGGAACAATCCGTCGTCATCCAGATATTTTATGGACGAAATCGAAGGATGATATCGTCAAGTTAGCGGCGTTGCAATATGATTTGCTTGTCGCAGCAATTTCTTTGGTGAAGGTAGAGGGGCGGATTGTTTTTTCCAATTGTTCATTGGCAAGAGAAGAAGGTGAAGATCTTATTGAGAAAATTTTGTCGACACGCAATGACATTGTTTTAGACCCTATTTGTCCAGAGGAAATAGGAGCACTGGAGCATTTGCTTTGTGAGGGGGTGTTACGGACAACGCCTGCGGATTTTTGTCATAAAAATTTTGATGCTGAGAAAACCGTATTTTTAGGAATGGATGGTTTTTTCGCTGCGCGCTTACGAAAAATTGCTTAATTAACGCTTCATTTACAAAAATGGTCGAAATTGTATTTGATTCAGCATAAATGGAGATGAAATTTTGGCGGTTGCGGTAAAAGCTCCTCAGGTAAAAGTGGCAGCCTGTATCGATACGATACAGAATGTTATGCGGCGTTTATGGGTTGGACCATTGTTTCGTTGGCGATTTTCAGGGTTTCGTCCTCATAAAATTTTAGCGCATCCCATGGATTTGCATGTAGCAGACTCTATGATGGCGCATGAATTTTATCATGGTCGTTTTGCTTTTGCTGGTCACATTGTTCATTCTGGTGCTGTTTCGCCGTTTTCATTGGTTCCACCAACGCTAGAATGGGAAGCGGCTCTACATGATTTTCATTGGTTGCGCCATATGGAGGCAGCAGGAAGTGATTTAGCTTCTGCACATGCACGCTCTCTTTTAGAAGATTGGTTTGACCATGCTGGCAAGAAGGTAAAAGGACTTGCTTGGAGTGGTCCTGTTGTGGCGCGGCGCTTGATTTCATGGATTTGTCATTCGAAAATGTTGTTAGAAGGGGCAAGTGAGCGGTTTGAAAAACGCTTTTTGCGTGCACTTGGTTTGCAATTTCGTTATTTGCGCGTGACAATTTGTAGTATGGAGCACAATGATCAACGTTTACAAGCAGCAGTGGCTTTGACATTCGCATCTCTTGCTTTGCCTGTTTCTGTGGCAGTGAAAAAAAAGGTACAAACGACGCTTATAGAGGAGCTTTCCCGTCAAATCCTAGTTGATGGTGGGCATATTTCCCGTAGTCCTGTTATTTTGCTGAATTTGTTATCGGATTTATTGTCGTTACGGCATCTTTTTATGCGTAGCAATGAAACGGCACCCCGTATTTTGATTGATTCTGTTGAGCGTATGTTGCCAGCTTTACGATTCTTTATCCATGAGGATCAGACGTTGGCCCATTTTAATGGGGTTGGTCCCCTTGTGTCGGAACGGTTATCATCACTTTTGGAGCTTGATGAAACAGGAGGACATCCTTTTAGTTATGCCCGTTATTCAGGATTTCAGCGCTTAAAAGCCAATCAAACAACAGTGCTTGCAGATACAGGAAAGTTTCCACCCCGCTCTGTAGCACAGCAGGCTTGTTCGGGGTGTTTGTCTTTTGAAATGTCTTCACAAGGGCACCGTTTTATTATCAATACCGGTGTTAATCCTGATGGGAGGGAAGATTATCGACATTTAGGGCGTGTTACTGCAGCACATTCAACAGCTACGCTTAATGATTGTTCAGTGGGTTCTTTTTATCATAAAAAGAAAAATGGCGCGCCATTTTTGTTTGATGGACCAACAGATGTTCAAGTGTGCCGTATAGATGATTCAGAGAAGACGGGTTTTATTGCGAGTCATAATGGTTATGTGCGACCCTTTAATCTTATTCATGAGCGTGGTCTTATTTTGGCGACAAATGGAGATACGATCGAAGGTTTTGATCGCTTTTTTATGCCAAGTAAAGGGAGAAAGAGACACAAGAGTGTGCAAAATGAACAAAATTATGTTGCTGTTCGATTTCATCTTCATCCACAAGTTGAAGTTAACTATGATGGCAAACGTGTGTGTTTAGCCGTAAAGAACGAGAACGTGAAGAGCGAACAAATATGGTATTTTATATCGCCTGACGCAGATATTTGTCTTGAAGATTCGATTGATTTTGCAGAATTAACAGGTCCACAACGGACACAACAGATTGTTTTATATTTTCGTCCTGCATTTCAGGAAAAAGTTCGTTGGCGTTTTATCCGTAAAGCGTTTGATAAAAAATTAGAACATTGTTCCAACCCATAGTATATTGCGTTTTATATTGCGTGTCGCAAAACATTATTGTTTATTGTGGTAATATTCTCAAAATTTGAAGATCATATCAATTTTATACACGAAGCATTTTTTGGGAGTATGGGTTGGATGTTTTTAGGCAAGGTTTGCTCATAGAATCTCATGAGGTGATGCTAAAGGGATTGGCTTCAGAAAAAAAGTTTTTGAAAGACCCTTGTTGACAGATGAGTACTAGTTAAGGATTTTGATCCTTTAAAGATATGGAGAGAAAATTAAGTCGTTGCTTATCTTCGATAAGTTTTTAAGTGTGATGTTGGGATCAATATTTCTCTCTGAGAGAGTTGCATTAATAGGGCTACACTCCTCACGAAAAACAGAGCGCTATTGTATTGTATATTCACGGACTTATTTTAAAGAAAAATCCCTTAACGCTTCCAAGCCTATTTTGCGACGATGCCCGTGATGGGTATAACGGTAAATCCATTAAGCACCCCCCATCTTTACGCTTATGAAGGAGCAGCTCGGCACTATCACACTATTGATCAGTGTCCAATGTTTGTAACAAGCTCTTGGCACTAGAGATGGTTCATAAGAGGCATTTTTAGCCTTTTCTTAATGGCTTTTATCCATACAGCTCCCCCCGCTTGTAACGTGCAGGCGAATGGTTTTGGTTGATTCAACATACATAGATTTGAAATGAGAGAAACTTACGGTATTCGGGGTTCTAATTTAATATGAATAACGCTAAATTATTATTACAAATCAAATGTTGTACATCACAGAAGCATTGAAAATTCGAGAAACAATACATTACAATGTCCAAGAAAAATAACCCTTCTGCTCTTTGTTATTATACTAAAAATGAAGTCATAATAACAAACCACAAAATGCGCACTTTTTTATAGCAAAGCATTCTCTCAAATATCTCAAACAATTTTCATAAAGATTTACGCGAATAACGTCGTGCAATTGAATCAATATCACCTCGACAAATTCCAAGATCGCTGAGTTCATATGTTGAAAGACGACTTAACGCATTAACGGTTCGACGATAACGGCGCCAATTACTATAAAAACGTAGAATATTCATATCCTCTACTCAAACTTTTCATTACACTCTTTAGTTTAAGAATAGAGTATATTACTAAAAAGAGTTGTGTTATAATATCATAGCAGGTATGCATCTACATACAAGATAATATCCCTTTAACATTTTCCTCATGCGAAAGGGTAACCATTAAAAATATCAACAAGAACATCTTATCCCTAATCAATGGCTAAATTATGTGCATTTTCTGCGGTGATAAACTTCTTCACGTGTAGATTCTTTGGATTGAATAACTGCTTCCATTTCAACAGTTATCAATAGTCATACGATAATTATGAAAAATTCCTTGAAACATTTGTCTCATACGAAAAGAAAAGCAGCAAAATTATTAATGGCGGAAGTGACGTGTTCCTGTAAAAACCATCGCTAACCCCTGTGCATCAGCAGCGGCGATAACTTCTTCATCACGCATGGAGCCTCCTGGTTGAATAACTGCTGTTGCTCCTGCTTCAGCTGCTGCTAATAAACCATCTGCAAAAGGAAAAAATGCATCTGATGCAACAACAGATCCTTTTGTGAGAGTTTCTATTAAGCCTGCTCTTTGCGCACTTTCTGCTGCTTTACTTGCAGCAATTTTGGCTGAATCGATGCGGCTCATTTGTCCGGCTCCAATTCCAACTGTTGCGCTATTTTTCGCGTACACAATAGCATTTGATTTAACGTGCTTTGCTACACGAAAAGCAAATTGAAGATCACGCATTTCATCTTGAGTTGGTGCCCGCTTTGTCACTACTTGCAATTTAAGATCATCGACTACCACGTTATCACGTGATTGCACTAAAATACCTCCTGCAAGTGTTTTCGCAAGAAGTCCTCCACAGCGTGGATCAGGAACTCCACCTGTAATGAGCAAACGAAGATTTTTTTTCTTGGCAATAATTTCACGTGCCGCCATTGTGGCATCAGGAGCAATAATCACTTCTGTGAAAATTTTAACAATCTCTTCAGCACATTCCTCATCAAGGATTTGATTTAAAGCAACAATTCCACCAAATGCCGATACATTATCACACATAAAAGCTTTCAAATAAGCTTCTTTCAAATTTTCTCCTTCCGCAACACCACAAGGATTGGCATGTTTAATAAGAGCGACAGCAGCGGTTTTTTGCGGATCAAATTCTGCCACGAGTTCAAAGGCTGCATCTGTATCATTCAGATTGTTATAAGAAAGCGCTTTGCCTTGTAAAAGTTTTGCTGTTGCAATACCAAAACGTTTTTCATTATTGCGATAAAATGCTGCCTGTTGATGTGGATTTTCTCCATAGCGCATAACGTTTTCAAGATGACCAGAAAAACTCTGCCACGATGGAGTTTCAATTTCTAAATCCCGTGCAAACCATGATGCTATTGCCGTATCATAAGCAGCGGTGTGTGCATAAGCGCGCATTGCTAGCTGATGACGCATAGATAAGCTTAAACATCCATTATGCTGCTTTAATTCAGCTAGAATCGAATCATAATCTTTTATCGCTGTTACAACACCGGTATAAGCATAATTTTTTGCCGCGGCGCGAATCATCGCCGGTCCACCGATATCAATATTTTCAAGAATCGTTTGCCCATCAGCTCCCGAAAGGATCGTCTCTTCAAAAGGGTAAAGATTCACCACCAAAAGATCAATTACATGAATGCTGTTCTTTTCCATAGCTTCCCTATGGTTAGGATCTTCTCTTACCCCTAACAAAGCACCATGAATCAAAGGATGGAGTGTTTTTACACGCCCATCCATTATTTCAGGAAATCCGGTAACTTCAGCAACATCTTTTACGGGTAAACCAGCCGCTATGAGGGTTTTGGCTGTTCCTCCTGTTGAAATTAATTCAACATTGTAAGTAGCATGAAGGGCTTGTGCAAAAGCAACCACATCCGTTTTATCAGACACAGAAAAGAGAACACGACGAACCCGATGAAGATCAGGTATGGGAAAATTTTTGGCAACAACACCCATAACAGCAGCCTTAAAAATGAAAGAGTTAAAATTCTAGTAAAACACGCTTATACGTTTATAGCATAAGCCTTTAGCAAAATACACTGAAAGGATAAACTGTCTTTTTAGAATATAGGATGATTCACCTTTTTCTATTATCCTGTAAAAACCTCTCATTTGAGGTGTGGTGATAGGTATAAAAGTCTCATTGAGACATTAAATATTTTTTTGTTGCTTATAACTCAATATCTCATCTTCATAGCAGTTGTGAAACAAAAAATGTATCCGTATGTTCTTTGCTATATTAGCTTTTATATTAGATGAAGGCGAAAGTATTGCGTATATCAATTGGAGTAATCTCTGAAATGGGAAACAATCTAATGAAGCAAGAATATAAAATTATAAAGGCAAAAATGAGTGCTCATCTTTTCTATTATTTTAAAATTTAGCTTTATATTTTTTAAAAGCGTTTATGACAATTCTTTTTAAGAGTGAAGATAATGCATTTCTTCACATTTTGGGGCATTACATCTTTAATGAATCAACCCTATTTTATGATGTTTTTTTGATAAGAGTGTCGCGTAAATCTTTTGTGGATGGTATAAAGTTCATTGTATGCTTATGATCTTTAATTTAACAAAGGCGCAAGTTGGTAGCTTTTATTCTCTTTATCAGTTTTCAAGATTCTAAAAATTTTTGTTACTTGAGATGGAAGAGGTATTTTTTTTTAGTTTTTTTGCCGTAGCAGAAAAAGAAAACCTCCTAACACACCAGTAGCTAAAATAAACCACGTGATTGCATAAACGAGATGATTATTTCGAAAATGGATAATCGTAAGACCAACGACGGGAAGTTTTGCTTGTGGAGATGTTTTTCTGGCATCAATGAAATAAGGGGCAACAGTGGACAAACCAAGTTTTTGTGCCATAGCGGGGAGATCGCGCGTATACCATAAATTTTTGTCAGGATTATTTTTACGCGGGAAAAATCCATTTTTTTCACTCATGCGTAATAAACCTATAATCGTTGTTTGTTCTGTGTCTGTGGTAGAATTTTGCTGAGATAAGGCATTTGTATGTGATTGCTCTGTGTTTTGAAAATTGTTACGTTCATCCATGGGGATAAAGCCACGGTTGATAAAGATCAGTGTATTATCAGCAGTTTTTAAAGGAGTCAAAACCCAATAGCCTGTAGTATTTTGAGCGGCAGCAGTGACTAAAATATTTTTATCTGTTAAAAATTTTCCTGTGATAATAACAGGTTGATATTCATATTTTTCAAAAGTAACATCTGACCATTGATTTTTTGGAGGGGCTTTTATGGGGGGCAAATGAATGCGTTGATTGGTACTGGTGATAAGATTTGTTTTCCAGTTTAACCGTTGTACTTGCCATATACCTAATGCACTGAAGAGAAGAAAAAAACAAATACATAAAGTTCCAAATAAAAAAGAAGAAAAACGGCAAGAATTTCCCTGAAGCTTTGTCATAGGGGGCTCTTTTTTGCTCATGATTTGTGCTTCCTTTCGGGACAATAGGCTTTTATTCTAACATGTATATATTAAAAAAAACATTTTGTACGCGTTTTGGTGGAATTTGCACGCCTTATTGAGGAAAAAGATGAAAAATGAGCCAACAAGAGATGAAAAAGGTTTTATAAAAGACTTGACCTTTTGTTGTCGACCCCCTATTAGAAAGAAACTTCCCAATGATGCCCGTTCAAGGTTGCATTGCGCGTGTTTTGCGTTCATTGTGTCCTTTGGGTATGGGGATTTGAAAGTTTCTTAGAGTTTAAGGGTGAAGTTTATGTCTCGTGCATGTGAATTGACAGGGAAGACGGTTCTGTATGGTAATAATGTTAGCCATGCGAATAATAAGACTCGGCGTCGTTTTTTACCAAATCTTTGCAATGTGACATTGATTTCAGAGGTGTTACAGCAAAGTTATCGCTTGCGTATTTCAGCAAATGCGTTGCGTTCTGTTGAGCACCGCGGTGGTCTTGATGGTTTTTTGATTAAAGCAGACGATAAAGAGTTGTCACAACGTGCGCGTTTGTTAAAACGCCAAATCGTTAAGAAAAAAGCTGAGCAAGAAGGTGAGCAGAAGGCTGAACAAGCAGCGTAATTTTCAGCGTTATTGTTTTTGGCTTTTTTCTTTTTGATCGCTCTGTTTTATTGGTTCCATATCCCAGGTTAAAAAAATGTCTTCAAGCGGTCTTTTATTAGAACAGCAAAAGAAAAGGTATGTTGTTTTTTCTATTTTTGCAATGTGCCTTGCTGTCACGGCTTCTAATATTTTAGTTCAATATCCTGTCTATTGGTTTGATTTGAATGCGCTGTTGACTTATGGGGCTTTTACCTATCCATTTGCTTTTCTAATCAATGATTTGACCAATCGTTTTTATGGTCCATCTGCTGCGCGGCGTGTGGTTTATGCTGGTTTTTTTACGGGTGTCTTTGTTTCTTGGATATTGGCGACACCACGGCTTGCACTTGCTTCTAGTTTTGCATTTTTATTTGGGCAACTCCTTGATATTGTTGTTTTTACTCCTTTGCGACGTAAAACATGGTGGAAAGCACCTTTAGCAGCAGCGTTGGTTGGTTCAGCTTTGGATACAGTGCTGTTTTTTGCTCTTGCTTTTTCTAGCTCGTTTGCTGTTCTTGATAAGATAACAGGCTATGCTGATAGTTCACTAGTGGAGAGTACTGTTTTGGGAGGGATAGGCATGCCAGTTTGGTTATCGCTTGCTTTTGGTGATTTTTCGGTAAAAATTATTATGAGCCTGTTTATGTTGATTCCTTATGGAACAATTCTTAATATTGTAAAGCTTCCTCTTTATCAAAGTCCTTCAAAGGATGATTCTTCTTTTGTTTGTAACAAATAATGGTCTTTGTTCTTTTGTTTTGCTAAAGAAGAGGGGAGGGGAGTTCTGTCCTCTAAGGGCAGAATTTAAGCGGATTTATAAGAGGTATTTTGATTCTTTTCTCAAGTTGTATTTATCCATACATCATCTATGCTTACGATGTGTAAGGAAATGGTTTTGACTGATTCAGTATGGGATAAGAGCATCTTATCAGCATTAAAAACAGATAATAAAGCTCTTATAAAGGATCAAAAATGTTTTGTTAAGAGTTGTGATGTCTTACTTATGATTATTTGAGCTATAAGAAACTTGGTTCTTATAAAGGAAAAAACATTTCGATATACATTTGGGTAGTATATAAATAGAAAAATAAATACCAATGGTATCAAGTATTTTTTGACAGTTTTAAAATTTGGTTATACTGATATTTATCATTATTTTAGTAACAAATGTTTGTGCAGATATGTTAATGAATTTACAATTTGTTATAATGCGATCTCTGTAGAATTTGGCAAACGCTTCGAGTGTTTATTTTAGATAATTGTAGGTTAGAAATGCGATACTTGGAGCTGATAGTATGAATAAAATGATAAATCAAACAGATCATACAGAGGCTTTATTTGATAATTTTGTATTAACTTCCTTGAAAAAACAGAGAGAGACTAGGGAGTTGCCTATTGTAAAATCACTTATTCGTTATCCGGGAGGGAAAAGTCGTGCTGTTCCTATGATTATTAATAACTATATAAGGAAACAGAAAACTTTATGTTCTCCTTTTGTAGGAGGCGGTTCAATTGAATTAACCTTAGCAAAAAGAGGAACAAGGGTTTATGCTTATGATGCTTTTAAGCCGCTTGTTATTTTTTGGCAGATGCTTTTGAAAGATGCTTCAGCTCTTGCAGAAAAAGTGAGAGAATATGAAGATATGACTCCCGTAATGTTTTATAATCTCCAAAAAACTTTTGGGAATATTAAAAATCAATTAGAGATTGCTGCCGTTTTTTTGTTCTTAATCGTTCTTCTTTTTCCGGAACGACACTTTCTGGTGGTATGTCTCCAGGACACCCCCGATTCAATTATCGTTCTATTGAACGGCTTAAAGATTTTAAGATTGAAAACTTCATAGTGGAACACAGAGATTTTACAGAAAGTATTCCTAAACACTCTAACGATTTTCTTTATTGTGATCCTCCGTACCTTATTAATCAAAAACTTTACGGTCACAAAGGCGATAAACATAATTCTTTTGATCATCAAGCTCTTGCTGAACTTTTGAGAAAGCGTCAAGGATGGGTTTTATCTTATAATGATTGTGTGGAAGTTAGAGAACTTTATAAAGGACATACAATACTTAATCCTGAATGGACTTACGGTATGGGAAACAATAAAAAATCAAATGAACTCGTAATTTTGAGTAAGGATCTTTAGGAAATTGCATGAATCAGGTAGAAAATGGAAAAGCCTTTGAATATGCTTTGGCTATGGGTTTTAAAAAAGCAACAAAGGCTTCTATAGAGTTTAATTCGTCTTTTCAAATAGCGGAGTCTTTTTATAATTTATTTAATGATACTGAAAAAAGGCTTTTAAATCTTGCTTCTATTGAAGCAGCCATTTTTTACAGTTACATGATAAAAATATTAGAAACACGAAAACTATTGTTCTTCAGGAAGATTTTGTTGGGATCAAAGGAGATGTCCGTGATATTATTTTAAAAGTTCCTGAAAATCCTATTGGTATTTCTGCAAAACATAATCATAGCGCTATCAAACATCCTCGCCTTTCCAGTAAAATAGATTTTGGTAAAGAATGGACAGGTTATTCTTGTAGCAGCGTTTATTTCAATGAAGTTAGTCCTATTTTTGATTATTTAGCAGAGCTTAGAGATAAGAAGATGTTCTTTAGAGATATAGAGGATAAAGACAGCAGAGTTTATCTTCCAATCCTAGAAGCTTTTTCTAAAGAACTTCAAAGGCTTTGTTTAGATTATCAAGATAAATTTGTGAAGCTATTGTTTCAGTATGTTATAGGTTCTTATGATTTTTATAAGATTATGATAGATACAAGATCTAAACAAAAACGGGTTATTATTCAGTCTTTTAATTTGAATGGCACTCTAGGATATGGTCGTAAATGGAAAATTCCAAGCAAAATTTTATCCGTTGCACTAAAACCAGAAAGTAAAAACAAACTCATTATAATTTTGAAGATGGTTGGAGCATTTCTTTTAGGATTCATAATGCATCCAGTAAAGTAGAAGCTTCCTTAAAGTTCGATATTCAATTTGTGGGATTATCTTCTCAGGTTGTTAGTCATCAAATTCCGATGGTTTAATGATAGAGATAATTTTTTAAAATGTAATCGTTGCTGATTCAAGGCAGGTTTATTTCTTATGAATATGAGTTCTTTTATCACTAAAAAGTATTTCTAATTGTTTTGTTATGGCGTCGGCGAGTTCTTCAGCATTCATAATTGTTACAGCACGTTGATAATAACGTGTGACGTCATGACCAATTCCAATGGCAATGAGTTCGATAGGGGAGTGTGTTTGGATTTCTTGAATCACTGCGCGTAAGTGTTTTTCTAAATAATTGCTGGAGTTGACCGATAGTGTCGAATCGTCAACAGGAGCACCATCAGAAATGACCATGAGGATGCGACGTTGTTCACGCCGTGATAAAAGGCGTTGATGAGCCCAAATCAAAGCTTCTCCGTCGATATTTTCTTTTAATAATCCTTCTTGCATCATCAAACCTAAATTGCGTTGCGCGCGACGCCATGGGGTATCAGCACTTTTATAGATGATATGGCATAAATCATTGAGGCGTCCAGGATTATGGAGTTTGTTTTGGGTAAGCCATTGTTCGCGCGATTTGCCCCCTTTCCAAGTTTTGGTGGTAAAACCTAAAATTTCAACTTTGACACCACAACGTTCAAGAGTTTGTGCCAAAATATCAGCACAACTTGCAGCAACGCTAATGGGGCGTCCACGCATTGAGCCAGAATTATCAATGAGGAGTGAAACAACTGTGTCCCGAAATTGGGTGTTGCTTTCCATTTTAAAAGAAAGGGGTTGCATGGGGTCAATAATTAGACGTGGAAGCCGTGTTGTATCAAGATATCCTTCTTCAAGGTCAAAGTTCCAGTTGCGATTTTGTTGCGCCATCAAGCGGCGCTGGAGACGGTTTGCTAAACGTCCAACGATGTTTTGCAGATGATTGATTTGCTTATCAAGATAACGGCGTAAGTGATCTAACTCGTTTTCAGAACAAAAATCTGTTGCTTCCAAAATTTCATCAAATTGACGGGTGAATATTTTATAATTGCCAAGTCTTTGCATTTGTTCCGAATCAGAAAAAAGGTGTTTGGGTTTGCTCGGCTTTTCTTGCCAAGGTCCATTTTTTTGCTCGCCGTCAGCTTGATCATTGTTGTTTGATTGTGTCGCTTGTGTTTTTCCATCATCTTGCACATCACTTTCTTGTTCAGTGCTGGTTTGTTCTTCACTTTGAGCGTGTTTTTTGTTTTTACTCTCTTCTTCTCTTTGGTCTTGAGGTTCACACGCATTTTTTAATTTTTTATTGTTTTCACTGTTAGAAGCTTCAGCTTGTTGCACTGTCATTTTGAGTGTAACAAGCATTTGGCGAACAATCTGTGCAAAAGCTTGTTGGTTGTAAATATGATGTGGGAGTTCATTGAGTTGTGATGCTGCTTTTTGTTCGAGTTCTTGACGCCACAATTCTAAAACAGGACCCGCTTCTCTTGGAGCTGCGCGCTTTGTTATTTTTTCACGCAATAAAAGTGCAATCGCTTCTTGGATGGGGGCTTCACTTTGGTTGCTAATCTTATGATAATGGGCTCTTTTGTATTTATCGGCGAGCATGACATCAAGATTTTTTGCAAGTCCCTCCATGGCTAAAGTACCAATTGCTTCAACACGTGTTTGTTCGAGGGCATCAAAGATAGCACGTGCTTCTGATTCTGGTGGAGAAAATTGCATGTGAATGCGGTTGTCATGCCATGCTTTGCGCAGAGCCATGGAATCACCTAGTCCGCGGGTAATGGTGATGTCTTTATTCGTTGCGTATTGAGGTAATTCTGGTAAACGCGCGCAACTTTCGCTTAAAGATGGTCGGTTATGACTAAAGGAAACTTCAAGGTTGTTTGTGCCTGCAATTGCACGCATACAGGTGGAAAGTGCTTTTTTAAAAGCTTCAGCATTAAGAGTGTTGTTGGAAGAGTCCTTTGCCAGATTTTTGTTGTCGCCAATATCGGTAGCCATGAGTGACAGATTCCTTAAGGCGAAACACCATGAATGAGTGATTCGGGAAGCTCTTGTCCAAAGGCGCGTTGATAAAATTCTGCAACAGTGGCACGTTCGAGTTCATCACATTTATTGAGAAAGGTTAATCGGAAGGCAAAGCCGACATCTTGAAAAATTGTTGTATTTTCTGCCCAAGTAATGACGGTACGTGGACTCATGACAGTTGAAAGATCTCCATTGATAAAAGATTGGCGTACCATATCAGCAACATGAACCATTTGTGAAATTGTCTTTTTTCCCTCAGCCGTTTGAAAAGATTTGACCTTTGAACAAATGATATTAACCTCTTTATCATGGGGTAAATAATTGAGTATCGTAACAATAGACCAGCGGTCCATTTGAGCTTGATTGATCTGTTGGGTACCATGATAGAGACCGGTTGTATCACCAAGACCAATGGTGTTTGCCGTTGCAAAAAGACGAAATGCTGGATGGGGAGAGATGACACGGCTTTGATCAAGTAAGCTTAGTTTTCCAGAGGTTTCAAGAACGCGTTGGATAACAAACATAACATCGGGACGCCCTGCATCATATTCGTCGAAAACAAGAGCAATATTATTTTGATAAGCCCATGGCAAAATGCCCTCTTTAAATTCAGTGATTTGTAAGCCATCTTTTAAAACGATAGCATCTTTTCCTACAAGATCGATACGACTTACATGACTATCAAGATTAATGCGAAGACAAGGCCAGTTAAGACGTGCAGCAACTTGTTCAATATGCGTTGATTTCCCTGTACCGTGATAGCCAGAAACCATTACACGGCGGTTAAAGGTAAAACCTGCGAGAATCGCTAAAGTTGTTTGCTGATCAAAAAGATAATCAGGATCGATATCAGGAACATGGGGACTTTTTGTGCTAAAAGCAGGGACTTTCAGATCTGTTTCAATATGAAATAGATCGCGAGCACAAAGTGTAATATCGGGCAAATTTTCAACGGTAAGATTTGTCATTATGTTTCTGGAAGGGAGAGGACGCTATTTATTCATTAGAAACGATACAAGAGTTAAAGTATTTATGCAATGCTCTATAATGAGAGCCTTAGATATTGAAGAAAGATTTTTTTACGTATTCTATAATGTTTTGCAAAAAAGTAACATTTTGCGCAAATAATGATGGTCTAAATGAAAATAGACTCATATAAGCGCATGTTTTCAGCACAAACCAGACTTTTTTAGCAAATTGTAAGCATGTAAAACATCACGAAAGCGCTCTTCTGAAGCACGATTACCACCATTGGAATCAGGATGGTGCTTTTTTACCAACTCTTTATATTTCATTTTGATGTCTTCTGCTGAAGCGTTTGCCTGTAGTCCCAGTGTATCAAAAGCTTTTGCTTCTAAGGGCTTTAATTTTCGTGAGAACTTATTGCTTGAATGCTGCCCAGTAAAAAGCGTGAAGGGATCGCGCATGCGATTTTGATAGGCAGCTGTGCCAGAGCGAATCTTTGCATAATTCGCGGCTGTTTTTTTCGATGTACCATTGCTCAGATCTGTAGGCCATGTCGGACGATGTCCTGTGAGAGCATCCTTTTGAAATTTTGCGATATCTTTATTGCTAAGACCAGAGAAGTAATTAAAATTTTTATTATAGGCGCGTACGTGTTCAATACAAAAATATAAATATTGTCCTTCGTGATTTCGACCTGCTGGTGCTTTATGGGACCCTGTTTTTTCACAACCTTCCCACTGACACTGTTGTGCTTCTGGCTCAGCTTTTTGTTTTTTATTTGAGCTTATGCGAATTGAATCGAATAATTTAGATGTTATTGTCATATTATTGGTTTATGCAAAATTGATTAATTTTACAAGAATTGACTTTTGAAAAATTTGTTTTCACACTTATTCTATTATGAAAAAGGTTATTTTTGCACGTTCATTTTGTTTGAGGAATGAAAAATGTTTATAGAAACAATAATTCAGAGAAAGCTTCAGGATGCTTTTCATCCGCAAAAGCTTGAAGTGATTAACGAAAGTCATCTTCATGAGGGACATCCTCATAATGAACATGCTTTTGATGGTAAAGGAGAAACACATTTTCGAGTGAAAATTTTATCTTCTTCTTTTTCTAATATGACACGCGTAGAAATACATCGAGCGATTTATAAAGTTTTACAAGAAGAGTTAGCTACTTGTGTTCATGCTTTGGCACTTGAGGTTGAAACACTCTAATTTTTTGATGAGACGTTTTTAGGAACGGGGATGGGCCTTTTGATAGATTTTTAACAAATGGTCTGTATCGACGTGGGTATAGATTTGTGTGGTGGAAAGACTAGCGTGCCCAAGAAGTTCTTGAATCGTGCGCAAATCTCCCCCCCGTGATAAAAGATGGGTGGCAAAAGAATGGCGCAGTGTATGAGGCGTTACAGTTTCTGGTAAACCAAGGCTTGCTCGTAAGTTGCGTACAGTTTTCTGAATAATGGCGGGCTGTAGGGGACCGCCTCGTGCCCCGCGAAATATGGGTTGGTTATCCACTAAAGGATATGGGCAACATTTGAGATAATTTTGTACAGCTTCGTAAACAATTTTGATGAGAGGAACAAGGCGTGTTTTGCCGCCTTTTCCTGTTATAAATAAACTTGTTTTTTTAGGATCAGAAAATTGTTCTGGTGTGAGGCTTAAGGCTTCTGATATTCGCATTCCACAGCCATAGAGAAGCATGAGGACAGCCGCATTACGAGCGCTGATCCAAGGTTCATTTTCTAGCTGGTTTTCTTGTTTGACTATGTGAAGTGCTGATTTGATCGCTAAAGGTTTTGGGAGCGATCTTGGGTGTTTGGGGCTTCGGATAAGCTGAGCCGCCGGAACATTGACGATTCCTTCACGTGATAGGTACTTGAAAAAAGAACGGATGCCTGCTACTCCGCGGCTTAAAGAACGAGCACTTACATTGTTTGTACGCCGATAAGCAAGATAAGCACGCAAGTCACTGATGCGTAAATGAGCAAGATCTGTAAGGGTTGGTGTATGATTTAAGTGTTGACAGAGAAAAGACAAAAATTGCCGCGTATCACGTTCATAGGCTTGCACTGTTTGTGCTGACATACGACGTGTTTGGGTAAGACACTCTAACCAATTTTTCCTTGCGTTTAAAAGTGCATGGTCTGCTGGAATGAGAGGAATATTTTCATCTTTTCTCTTGTCGTTTTTGATAGGCATTATCTAGTTGAGAGTTTCTTTCTTTTTAGATTTTTCATCGTTAGAATGACCATTCTTGTTTTGGGGTTGCTCTTCACGATTGATAAGTTGCTTTTCACCTTTGAGAGAGAGTATTTTCACAAGATTGTGTGTTGACATCAAATGCGCAAAAATTAATCCTAAAAAGCCATTTTTATGAAGTTTGGCAAGTTGGCTTGCTGATAATTTATTCAATTTTTCTTCATCAACAACCCAAAAATGTTCCAATTGCGCTGAGAGACCTTTATCGTTTTTCACATTGATGGATTTTTGGCTTAGAAGATCCATTTCTACAAGAACATCAATAAACTCAGAGGTTTTCTCCATAGCGATTTTAAAACTTTCAAGAAAGCGAATACGTTCTTCCATAAAAGGAGAAATAGAGCCATCGGAATTAAAAAGTTCTGTTCCTGCAACTTCATTAAACATACCGGACTGTTGATCAAAGCAGACAGAAAGTTCTTTTTCATTGCTAATTTGTGCCAAAACAAAAGGATAGCGACGGACAAAAGCTGGAACATAAGTATTGTTTTTCCAACTTTTATCAGAAGCGATATAGTCATTTTCGTCATTAGAAAGACCGACAAGAGCTGCGGATGTGTAGTGCCGTTTTTTTTGTTCATCTTCGGCGCACATAAATAAAATAGGATAGTCTAGTGCTGCTTGAAAATATTCAGTACTTGCTAAAGGAACCCAATGAGTATCCTTGGCAAAAGACATATCAGTTGGAGGAGCAAATTTTAGATTTTTATGGGAAATTTTGTTGATTGGTGTGATATCTTTGTAAAATAGCATAATATTTGCCATAAGACTTTCTCCTTTATTAATTTGTTTTTGTTACCAAGAAAGGTCTTTTAGAAGATTGTCTCATATGGCAACAAGATTGAATAGAAAACTATAAGATTGAAGGGTTCATTTTTGAGAGATAATATTTTTGCATGAAGTATAATAAAGAAAAGCTTAAAAATAAAGTCTATCTTGCCATTATTGGTATGCCTCATGGTATAAAAGGAGATGTTTTTGTTAAAATTCTAAGTGCTGAGCCACAGCGTTTCAAGTTTTACAGCACTCTTTATGATGATATGGGGCGTTCTTATGAAATTGTAACTCTTCGCATACAAAAAAATAAGGCGATTGTACGTTTTAAAGGGGTAGAAAATCGTAATGCGGCTGAGTCTTTAAAAGGTATTCGCCTTTATGTGACGCGTGATCAATTAATTGATGATTTGATGGAGGATGAGTTTTATCAAGTCGATTTAATAGGCTTGTGTGTCCAAGATTGTGGGGGAAAAATCTTAGGTGAAGTGTGTGGTTTTTTTAATTTCGGGGCTGGTGATTTGCTTGAAATACGTTTGAATACAGGTAAAAGAGTTCTTATTCCCTTTAGTAAGGCGGCGGTACCAGAAATTTGTATGGATTCTGGTTTTCTTGTTGTTGATCCCATGGCCGCTGGTTTAATTGATGGGGGAGACAATGATAAAAAGGAAATAGCTTGAATCTAAAAATAAAGATGAAGGTAAAAAACAACAGATGAATTTCGTCAATAAAAAGTGGAATGTGTGAAAATATTAAAAATGCTCTTTTGAGCAGATATTGTAAGCACTTTATCTCGAAATAGTCCTGAATTTTTAGAGTCTTTTTTAGTGCAAGTATTTAGAAGGATCGTATTGAATATGGCGCAGATCAAGGAGACTCAAATTAACTCTATAGCGTTAAAAGTCTTGTTTGTGCTATTTTTGCTATTAAGAGTCTGTTTAAGAAAATAAGGATAAGAAATAAAATGAAGTTTCAGGCGCGCGTTTTAACCCTTTATCCTGAAATGTTTCCTGGTTTTTTAGGGTATTCTTTAGCAGGGCAAGCTTTAGAGCGTGGAATTTGGTCACTGGAGACGGTACAGATTAGGGATTTTGCTTTAGACAAACACCATAGCGTTGATGATAAACCTGCTGGTGGGGGAGCTGGTATGGTAATGCGGGCGGATGTATTGGCGGCTGCTCTTGATTGCTGTCCACAGGATTCGCCAAGATTGTTGATGAGTCCACGTGGACGCCCTTTTGATCAAGCTTACGCGCATAGCTTGGCTCGTGATACGGGTGTAACGTTAGTTTGTGGACGTTTTGAAGGGGTTGATGAGCGAGTCATAGAAGCACGAGAATTAGAAGAAGTTTCTATTGGTGATTATATTCTTTCAGGGGGTGAAACAGCTGCATTGGTTATCTTAGATGCTATTATACGTCTTCTGCCTGGAGTGATGGGGAATGCAGCTTCTGCAAGGTGTGAAAGTTTTGAAAATGACTTGCTGGAACATCCGCAATATACCCGCCCTTCTCTTTTCGAAGGGCGGGGTATTCCGCCTGTATTGCTCTCAGGTCATCACAAAGCGATCGCAGATTGGCGTCAAAGCCAAGCCGAATTGTTAACACGTCAACGTCGCCCTGATCTTTATGCGCGTTATAATAAAAATCATCAGAAAACTTGATTCATATGATAAGGTGGTGTATTGCATGGCTCTCTTTTTAGAGAGTTTTTTATAAAAGGTTTTCTGTAGTTCCAAAATTAAAATGAAGGAATGGTGTATTCGCTCCTGTGTAAGACATAGCCTAAAGAGCTCCTTATTCTTAATAAAGGCTTTTTTGGTAAGAGTTGAGCGCTCTGACTGTTCGATAAAGAACATGAAGGATAAAAGAAATGAATATTATCGCACAGCTTGAAGCTGAACAATGTGCAAAAATTGAAGAAAAGCGCCAATTTCCAGCATTTCAGCCAGGAGATACAGTCCGTGTCATGGTGCGTGTGACGGAAGGTACACGGACGCGTGTTCAGGCTTATGAAGGTGTCTGTATTGCGCGTTCAGGCGGTGGGTTGAATGAGACCTTTACAGTACGCAAGATTTCTTATGGTGAAGGGGTGGAGAGGGTATTTCCTGTTTATTCTCCTTTGATTGAAGGTGTTGAGCTGGTGCGCCGTGGTAAAGTGCGCCGTGCAAAACTCTATTATCTACGTGGCTTGAGAGGTAAAGCTGCACGTATCGCTGAAAAGAGAGATTATCGGAAAAAAGCTGAAAAGGTTGTTGAGAAAGTAGAAGCAGCATCTGTCAGCACAGATGTTGAAAAGCAAGTTTCTGAGTAAAGATTATATCGGCTAAACTTTATGCAAAAGCGGCTTTTATGCCGCTTATTTGTGTCTTTCTTGATTCGTTTTGCCTTTTAAAAGGCTTGGAGTGGACATAAAAATGTTCAATCTATCAATTTTTCCTCTTTTTATTCTTAATTATGGGTGCAGTTTAAGAGACTATTGCATATATCGTGAATACTCAAAAGGATAAGTTTAATCTGAAAAAATGTCTGTTTATATTTGGAAACGATTTTAGACCTTTGACGTGAAGATAAAAGTGTATTAGATTAAGGCGAGTTTTGCGGATCATATCCAGGGAGTAATCGGTTTTTTATGCGTGACCTTTAATCCGTTATTTGAGACAACCGACCTGTAATATCGGTATCTTGAGATGCCAAACAAGTAAAAACGAGAGAGTATGTTTAGTCGTTTTGCGCGAACTTTCTCGTTCATTGCGGTTGCAAAAACCAGGTCAGGATATTTTATGATAAACCAGGTCAGGATATTTTATGATAGAGACAACTAGGATAAAAGAGCGCCCTCGTTCCCCTCATATAAGTATTTATCGTTGGACAATTACTATGGCCATGTCCATTGCACACCGAATTACGGGTATGGCGCTTTATGTTGGAACGGTTTTTCTTGCTGTTTGGTTAATTGCTATTGCGTGTGGCGAGGAGACATTTAGAACAGTTTACGAAATTTATAGTTCTTGGTTTGGATTGTGTATTTTGTTTCTTTATACTTTGGCAGGGGTTCATCACATGGTTGGTGGTGTTCGCCACATTGTTTGGGATCTGAAGCCTTGCTTTTTGGCAAAAGAAAAGGCAACAGTCACTGCGTGGGCGACAGTTTTTATTTCTCTTATTGTTACTTTTGCGATTTGGATTATTGGATATACGGTTGTTTAGCTGGGGGTGAAAAGAGACATGAAAAAAGATTTTCGAACGGAACTTGGAAAAGTACGGGGGCGTGGCAGTGCTCATGAAGGAACAGAGCATTTTTGGCTAGAACGTTTGACGGGGTTTATCAATCTACCACTTTTGATATTTTTTATTGTTCTTATTCTTTCGCTTGTGGGCAAGGATTATAGTATTGTGCGTGCAAGACTTGCACATCCTATTGTTGCTATTTTGATGGGATTGATGACTTTTTCGGTCCTTTATCATATGAAACTTGGTATGCAGGTAGTGATTGAAGATTATATTCCACGTGAAGGTTTTCGGATATTCTTTTTGACGTTAAATATTTTATTTTGTTTTCTCATAGGTGGTATCATTATTTTTTCTCTTTTGAAAATTGCATTAGGGGGTTAAACAAGTATGGCGGGTACAGGATCATCTCTGGGTGCTAAAGCAGGTAACGCCCCTTATCGCACTGTGGATCATAAATTTGATGTTGTTGTTGTTGGGGCAGGTGGTGCAGGATTACGTGCGACACTGGGTATGGCAGAACAAGGATTAAAGACAGCTTGTATTACGAAGGTTTTTCCAACGCGCTCACATACGGTTGCAGCACAAGGGGGAATTGCTGCATCGCTTTCAAATATGGGACCTGACAATTGGCAGTGGCATTTATATGATACCGTGAAAGGTTCTGATTGGTTGGGCGATACCGATGCAATGGAATATTTGGTGCGTAATGCTCCTGCTGCTGTGTATGAATTAGAACATTATGGCGTTCCTTTTTCGCGAACGCAAGAAGGCAAAATTTATCAGCGTCCTTTTGGTGGACATACGACACAATTTGGTGAAGGTCCACCTGTTCAGCGTACTTGTGCAGCAGCTGACCGTACAGGCCATGCCATTTTGCATACGCTTTATGGACAAAGCTTAAAGCATGATGCGCAATTTTTTATTGAATATTTTGCACTCGATCTCATCATGACGGATGGGGTTTGTACGGGGGTTGTGGCATGGAATCTCGATGATGGTACAATACATCGTTTTTCTGCCAAAATGGTTGTTCTTGCAACCGGTGGTTATGGACGCGCTTATTTTTCTGCGACATCGGCGCATACCTGTACGGGTGATGGTGGTGGAATGATCGCACGCGCTGGATTGCCACTTCAGGATATGGAGTTTGTGCAATTCCATCCGACAGGGATTTACGGTTCTGGCTGCTTAATTACAGAAGGAGCTCGTGGTGAAGGAGGCTATTTAATCAATTCTGAAGGTGAACGCTTTATGGAGCGTTATGCACCTTCCTTTAAGGATTTGGCTTCACGTGACTTGGTTTCGCGTTGTATCACACTTGAAATTCGTGAAGGGCGTGGCGTTGGACCTAAGAAGGATCATATTCATTTGGTTCTCAATCATATTGATCCTGCAATCTTGCATGAGCGTTTACCAGGGATTTCAGAATCAGCACGGATTTTTGCAGGGGTGGATGTAACAAAAGAGCCTATCCCCATCTTGCCAACGGTTCATTATAATATGGGTGGGATTCCTACCAATTACTACGGGGAAGTTCTCAATCCAACGGCTGATTCGCCTGATCGTATTCAACCAGGGCTGATGGCGGTAGGAGAAGCAGGATGTGCTTCTGTTCATGGTGCTAATCGCTTGGGGTCAAATTCATTAATTGATCTTGTGGTGTTTGGTCGTGCTGCTGCCATTCGCGCGGGTGAAGTTATTGATCGGAATGCAGAAATTCCACCCATCAATGAAGAAGCTGTTGACGAAATTATAGCGCGTTTTGATCGTTTACGTTTTGCACAAGGGGCAATACCAACAGCTGTATTGCGTGAAAAAATGCAACGCACGATGCAAGAAGATGCAGCAGTCTTCCGTACAGAAGATTCTTTGAAACAGGGATGTCAACGGATGAATAAAATCTGGGGGGAATTGTCGGATCTCAAAGTCACAGATTGTTCTCTGATATGGAATTCTGATTTGGTTGAAACATTAGAGCTTGAAAATCTCATGGCGAATGCAATCATGACTGTTCATTCTGCCGAAGCACGTTCAGAAAGCCGTGGCGCTCACGCTCGTGAAGATTATCCAGAGCGTGATGATAAAAACTGGCGTAAACATACGATTTCACATTTGTCAAAAGAGGGTAAGGTGACATTATCATATCGACCTGTCCATGTGGACCCGTTAACATCTGAAGCTGATGGTGGGATCGATTTAAAGCGCATTGCACCTAAAAAACGGGTTTATTAAGGGGAGAATGAAATATGGTACAAATTAAGCTTCCCAAAAATTCTCAAGTAAAACCGGGAAAGGTTTGGCCTAAACCTGAAGGTGCTACAAAGCTGACGGAATTTCACGTGTATCGTTGGTCGCCTGATGATGAGGAAAATCCTCATTTAGATACTTATTATGTGGATCGTTCTGCTTGTGGTCCTATGATTCTTGATGGGCTTTTGTTTATTAAAAACCATATTGATCCAACTTTGACACTTCGTCGATCATGCCGTGAAGGCATCTGTGGTTCATGTGCGATGAATATTGATGGAACCAATACATTAGCTTGTACCAAAGGGATGGATGATGTAAAACATCCCATTAAGGTCTATCCGTTGCCTTCCATGCCGGTTGTTAAAGATTTGGTTCCTGATTTAAAGCGTTTTTATGCACAACACCGAGTCATTGAGCCTTGGTTGCAAACAGTTTCTCCTGAACCTGCAAAAGAATGGTTACAAAGTCACTCCGATCGCCAAAAAATCGATGGCCTTTATGAATGTATTTTGTGTGCGTGTTGTCAGACTTCATGTCCAAGTTATTGGTGGAACGGTGATCGTTATTTGGGGCCCGCTGTTTTGCTTCAAGCTTATCGCTGGATTGCGGATTCACGTGATGAGATGTGTGGTGAACGTCTTGATAATTTAGAAGATCCTTTCCGCCTTTATCGTTGCCATACGATTATGAATTGTGCGCAAACTTGTCCAAAGGGATTAAATCCAGCGAAAGCGATTGCTGAAATTAAAAAACTCATGGTTGAACGCCGCCTTTGAAAATTTACTGATTGATCAAAATAAAGCGCAAGGTGGGAAATTGTATCTCCTTTTAGCAATTAAATCTCTAAAAGAAGATCGGCTGCTTATGGGGGCGCAGTAGCTATCATCATTCTAAAAGTGAAGTAATCCCTAAAAATTTAAGCAATTCTTGCAATGGCTGAGCAGAAAACTCATAGTTGAATATTATCTTTGAAAATTAACCGATTAATGAACAGTAAAAAGAAAAATAGAAAATTGTGCGTGTTTTTTGTGCCTCTTTGAGGCTTAATCTCTAAAAATTTATTGGCTTCTATAAGGCGGTTAGTATAGTTATTATTGCCTTTAAAAAGGCATTAGTCTTTCGAGTAAACTATACTTTAAATAGCGTTCTATGTAAAAACAATAAAATCAATATGCCATGTGTTTTTATTTTTATTAAATTCGCATCATAATTTATACTTTGACGCAGATTCAATTGATCATTTTTTATAAAAAAGATCACTCTGTATAAATATAGCACAAAAAATAAATGCTGATACAAATATTATAACGCATGTAAATTATTCATATGAAATACAAAGAAGTGATCATTATGACAGTTTGTCATTTTACGATACGTTTATTATAATATCGAAAACATTGCGAATATTCAGGATTAGGAATTTTTGATAACATCATTTATATATTTAAAGGTCATATTTTTTATTTTAAAGATTGGATTGTTAATAGCATTAAAAAACAAAATTTATAGTTCTTAAAAAATGGAGAACGTAAAATCCCTATCTATTGTAGAGATAGATCATACAGTTCAGGGGGAAGTAATTTAAAATTATTGTAACGTCATAGATTTAAATTCATTAAAGAGCAGATAAGACGTTTGAAAAATAGCAAATTTATAGGTTTCTCTAAAAATTTAGAAAACGATAGTAAGAATTCTAAGAACACATGTTGCGAATGTGGAATAAGCGGTGTTTGTAGGTTCGTTTGAGTTGAATAAATTCAATAATCAAAGAAAATATGTTGTATTTGACGAGTTTCGGAGGTTTTGATTTTATATGTTTTTATCTATAAAAAAATAGAGATTTCTAGGTTTAGATCTTATTTATTATGTTAGGGTATTTCATTGTTCTTGTATGTATGCCTAAGAAAGTTGTTTAAGCAGTAAAAGTGTTTTTTATTTTTCAGCATAAAAGATATTTCTTAACATGAAAAAGAGGTGTCCAAGTATTAACGGTATAATCAGTCATTGTTTTGGTATTTATTCTGTTGTGCCATAAAACACTATCGTATTTAGGATGTGGTAATTAGAGTGGTTAGAAGGTGAAATCTGCTAGGCGAGGGGGCGGATTGTTTGCAGATTAGTTTGCGTGTTAAGAGGCTTCGTCCTTTGAGGTGTGATAGGTGGAGTCTGTTAGCCAATTACGTAAATGAGAGCGAAATCTACGTGGACAGGTTTTTAGTCTAATCTCTCTTATATACTGTGATAGGAAATTCACATTAATAAGGACTACGACCGGTTACAGAAAACAGAAATCATTGCGAAAAAACAAGCGTGCTTATTTTAAAATTTTTAATATTTGTGATCATAATGGCATGCGAAATCTCCTGTAGTATCACGCAAACCGTTCGTATTCTCGAGCCAAGAATTGTTCATATATCCTCTTCAATCTGATCTTCACGAATTGATGCAAGAGATGGGTACGAACACCTGTAAGAATAAGCAGATGCAAAGCCAGTTGTATCATTATTGTTGCTTTGCAGAGTGTTTGATAAAAATCTGGAACATTTCTCCAATTCATTGTCGGTTTATTAATGACTTTATGGCGTTGTTTTTCTAAAAGAGCTTTTGCTGTTGCAGCTTTCACTTATCAGATGGGAGTTAAGAGTATTATGTATCTCTGTTGGCGTAATCTTTGAAAGTCGCTATACAGCCTCCTAATTTGAGGAGAATATGAAGCTGTAAAGGTGCAAACCAGTTTCCATTTTTAGCATCATTTTTAAATTCTGCTTTACGACTTTTAAAAGCATCTAGAGTAATGTCTTTTAAATAATAGAGATTACGCATTGCTTCACGCTTTTGTTTCTCTCGTTCTTTAATAAGATCAAAACCTTTATGTAAAACAGAACGCCCCGAACCAAATACACTTTGCTTGTCAATTTACACGCTTGTTTTTAAGAAACCTTTCTTTAAGGTGCCTAAGCTTATTTCACTACAGAGCTCGTGGATGGTATAATGGTAAAGCTCCGATGAATAATATAAAATTTATAGAGCATCTCCATTTTTACACTTCATAAAAGAGCAAGTTGGACGCCATTAGACACTTTGCAAACTCCCAATATTGTGACAATTTTGGGCATTTTGGATGGTTTATAAAAGGCATTTTTAGTGCTTTTTGTACAGTTTCATTCTATACGGCTTTATTTACTTATAATGTGCAAGAGACATGGTTTTGGTTAATAAACAGCTTTGAAATGAGAGAATCCTACGGTATTAAGATCTTTTATCCAACACGCAAAATAATGAACACTCTTTATAAGACAATGTGATGCATCTTAAGAAGAGTGATTGTAGATCTGTGCTTTTAGGAATTTTTTCTTTTTGAGGTGCAGAGAAGAGAGCAGGAATATTCAGAGTAGAGCTTACCTTATGTAATCTATGGATATCGTCTTTAGGAGAGGGACATAAGCCACGTGATATGGTTAGCAAAGCTTGCTTAAGAGAAATTTGGTTGTTTACGAACAACTGGAGGTTAAGAATCTTTCTTCGTCCGAAGAAGACGTTGATATGCCACTATACTTTTTATTACCAAATAGAATGTGGTTTATGGATGCTAAATTGAAATGATAATTTATTTCGTATGAGGTTTTCCGTATTTGGAGATTGTTTGGTTAAAAAACACATTTATTAATCACTTGAAGATAGCACTTAGAATTTTTAAACGATAAGTTTTGGTCTTGATGACGATAATTGTTTGTGATGATCGAAAGTATCTATTTTACGAAGCTTTCATTGATAGGCGAATCAAAATTTATTCTTTTCTTTTGTTTAAATATTTATTTTGCAGCTATTTTTTCTTTTTTGCATCAAAGATACTTTTTCAAAAGGTAAATGGAAAGAATGATCAAAGGCAAGAGAATAGAGAGAGCCTTATGTATAATTTGGTTTTCTCGTAGAGTTGTTGTCTATTAACTTTTTTCTTTTTTTCTTCATGAAGAGTGTAGAAAATCCATTGGAGAAGCAAAGAGAATAGGAAAAGTTAAATAAATAGCCGTAACAATTAGTTACGGCTATTTTTGTTTGCTTCATATTACCGAGAGAGGAAGCTCCCCTTAAGCGATTTTTGATTTAGCAAAAATCGGGTCGTAAAAGACTTCAGAGAGTTTTCTATCTTTAAAGAACAACACTACGTCAACTGTTGTATAGAGAACGATTTTTATCATTTCTAACTCGAGTTGCCGGCCAATTTCTGATCTTTTAATCAAGGTGGCACATCGCTCAAATGTCTGCAAAGCGCTGTTGGCATGCGTTGTTGTAATCGATCCGGGATGACCAGTGTTGAGCGAATTGAGATATTCCCATGCTTCATTGCCTCGCAATTCAGCGAGAAAAATTCTGTCAGGCGACTGACGCATACACGCATCTAGGCATTCTTCAGCTGAAACACGACCTACATTGTTACCATAAATCATATGTACATGATTGGGATGATTGGGTAGAAAAAGCTCATGAACATCTTCAATTGTGATAATACGCTCCTCTACAGGGACCTTTTCAATTAAAGAGCGAGCAAATGTTGTTTTACCAGATCCTGTTTTGCCTGCGATAATAATGTTGCGTTTGTGAAGGACGCATTTTTCCAAAAATTCAAGAATTTTTCCCTCACGTTTACTTTGTAAGAGTTGAACTTCAAATGGTTCCAACCGTGTGAAGTCCTGCCTCGATAACAAGTTATTGGCTTCTTTTGCTGAAGGCTTATTAAAACTTACATCAGAAAAATCGTCAAAAGCCCCTTCTTCTTTGAGTTCTTCTAACGTCTTAACTATGAGAGAATGTTTACGAATTACAAAGGAAAGAGCACCATCAACAACAGCTGGTGTTTGTATAATTGTACCACGTTGCCCACCAGGCAAGAGCACATAATTAATACTTCTGGGAGCCATACCGTTATAAACGATAATAGCTGTAATAAGCGTTTGCAAAAAAGTGGTTGTTAACTCTGGTACGCTATGTACTTGCCAACCCTTAAAGCTTTTCGTCCATACTTCACAGGGGCGGCAAATCGATAATTCAGTGATCGTGGGATCTTCTAAAAAACAATCAAGCGGTTGCAGAAGCTGAAAAACTGCTTGATCTTTTTGTATCGGGTTAACGTGTGACGAGACTGTAGACATCGCTGAAATCCAGATCACGAGCAACAAAAATATTTACTCGTTCGCCTTGGTTTTTGTAAAGTGTTGGTGTGATATTGATGGAATTCTGAAGAACATCGATTGCTATAGATTCAGCATTCTGAGCTCCTTTATTTTGTGAGTTATCTTTATTTTCTTTGCTGCTTTTACCAACTTTTCCTCTTACCCATTCTCCTAAATCACCGATAATGCTTACCATAATTGCACTACCAAATCGTTCCCAAAAATGTCTGTCAACCCAGCCACCAATACCCGCTTCACCCAGAGGACCTGTGCCTGGTGAGTCAAGATTGACAACAACACCAGAAGGCGTTTCAATGCGTAACCATTGCACAAACACGCGCGTTTGTCCTTGTTGTATGCCACTTTGGTAAAAACCAACGACTTTAGAACCACGGTCAAGCAAAACAACACGTCCACTCGTGGAATAAATATCGCGTGTTAAATGACACGTCGTCATTCCGGGTTGTGATGTAATGATTTTTGTTTCTAACGTACAATCTATTTGCGTTCCTTGTGTAATCAAAAAGTCACGGTTACGAAGTTGCATCGCATGTGATTGACCTAAACGCACGGGCTGAAGGTTATCAAATAATACGCCATTACCTCTATCATTATTCGATGCTTTATTATTTGTATCTGTAGATCCTTCGCTACCACCGTTGTTAAGGCTAGAACTGAGCATACGCTTGCGTGCTAATTCTTCAGAATCTTGGAGCATATGTGGAGGAATGGCTGTTTGAAGAAGTTTACTCAAGGCCGGTGGAATATCCAAGTTTGAATCTTCTATTTGTGTTGATTTTTCTGCTTCTTCTACAATCTTTGGCTCTTCTATAATCCGAGGGACATAGTTTGGTATAATTTGCTGTACTATTTGTTGTGGTTTTTCTTCCTCAACCTCCACGGTATTACGCATTTTAAAAGCTTTCCAAGTCAAGGCAATCGGTATCGCTACTATGACAATAAGTCCTACCATTAACAATGCACGGGTACCTGGAATTGTCGGACGACGTTCAGAACCTAGTTCGGATCCTCCATAGGCACCTTCAATATGTTTTTGCTCGACGTTGTCCAGTTTTGTACCTTTTCCCTCTCCTTCCTTATTGTCAAACATCATTTTCCTCCTTTATTGATACGATAAACCACCGAAGATACTGTCCCTGTTGTGTTTGGTACGCCATTGGGGTCATAGGCTTCATTAAAAACAGCTAGAGCGCGTTTACCAAGCCGTATGAGCCATTTAGGATTGACCTTATGAACGGCGATAATATCATTAGAACTGCCGATAACGGTGCGTGGTATTAAGCTTTCATTGCCTTCAGCATCTACGACATAAATCGATGGCATATCCATGTTAGCGGGAAATTTGAAGTAAGTAATACGCCCATTGTCCCAAGCATTTATCGGAGCAATATCTTGGTGACCGCTCATGGTATAACTGAGATTATAGCCGTTGACGCTTTGGTGAAAACCACGTTCAATCGCAAGGCGTCGATTGTTTTCTTCTGACTTTTCATCGTTTGAATCGGGATAATGGAAAGCCAATTCATATGTTGATCCCGCACGGTCATTCCGAAATTGTAGTCGGAATTTATAACTCCGTTTGTCGGTTACAACGATGAGATTGGTATTGGCAAGTTCTGCTTTTGGTTTAATAAAAATATGCCGCCCTTTATGAGCAAAGGCATAGGCTTCAGAATCGCCAAAGGCATGAGTTATGTACTGTTCACCTTCTTCAAGAATAATATGTGTTGCCACACCAAGAACTGTTTCGATTTGAACCACATCGGCTTCGTTATATGTTATATAGCGAATGCGGTGATCATATTGTGAATTTGATGGACTTTTGAGCGCCTGCACAGGTACCGTATAAAGAGAAGAAAACGAAGACAATAGAACAACGAACGCAAGTTTTTTCATAACAATCAATTCCTTAATCATTCAACAGTATTTCTGGGTCAGAACGGTAACTTGTTACTTGAAAACCAAGGGGGTTAAGCAATCGATCAGATGATTTCATGGGTGCACCAACATAGGTGTAACCAATTGTTGCAATTTGGTGCTGTTTTGGTCCAGTAGCAGCACCGTTGCTGTCAAGTTGCTGAGTCGTAAAACGTACAGTTGCTTGACCGAGTCCATTAGGCTGGATTGATCGTACTTTAACTGTGATACGTGCTTTGTTGGAAAGCACTTTGTCCCGTGCATTTTCTCCATCATAGATTTTATAATATTCTTGTTGAACAGATGCCGCACTTAAAAGTGCTGTTGTGTCATAGTTCAGTTGAATAGTATCGTAGTCGTAAGTTTCGCGGTTAAGCACATATTGATTTAGCCAATATCTATCTACAACTTCACCATAGCTTTCTTCGTGTTCACGCATGATTGAGATAACATCAACTGCACCTGTCGTATTATCAACGCGCAATACTAAGGGAGTTGGAGCTGGTTGAGAAAATCCAACAACTCCACATATCATACCGAATAAGCCAAAAAGACCCACAGTACTCGCAACACGCCATGCCGTTCTGCGCGACCTTATAAATTCATTGATAAGATCACGTTCTAAGCCACGGCTTTCTTCATAATAACTTCTAAGTTGTTCGGCTTTCACTGGTTTTGCTTGTTTTGTTTTCATCTGTCTCCTCGCTTGATTTCGGCAGGGATTGTTTTATTAATAGGCACANTAGCAATTGCTTTTGAGGAAATACCCGTGACATATGTTTGTGTTACCTGGTTAATTTTATCGAAAAGTTGCGTGAACATAGTAAAGTTCATGGCATTCCTCTTTAACGAATTTTCAACTTTTTATCACCTTGAAACATAGATACATGCTAAACACTTCATTTGCATTTATACAGTCCCTAAGTATTTTCACCACGATATCTTGGCTTTGATAAAATCTCTGTGTCTCTTTGAATTATTGGGATAGTACTGAACCCTGTAAATTAGCTTTTGTGTTCATCGTATGATCGGTATCTGTTTTTTTTCATTGTTAAAAAACATCATATCAAGTTCGCGTCTTTTCCTTTTGATAAGTGATTGCTCAGCATCATGTAAATACGCTACCATTTCCATTTTTATAAATTCATTTTGGATCATAGCTAATGTACCATCGATATGTGCTTGAAGATCTGCAATGTCTTTCAGTTTTTCTTTTGTTTGAAGCTCATCGAGTAGTCCTCTGAGGTATTGAAAACGACTTTCTATGTTTTCAAAACTTTCCAAACTCACAGCTTTATCTTGAACAGATACAGATTGTAAACGCCCAGAAATAGCTTTGCTGATTTGATCAAAGTTCCCAGAAACTTTGTTTTCTTCCTCCAAGACCTCTTGATATGATTGCCTTGAAAGCTTACTGTCTGTATAAAGAAATTCTGGCTCTTTAAGAAAAAAACTAGAAAAGTCTATTTGCTTTGGGTTTGTTTTCTGATCCTTTGTTATAGCCTGATAAGCTTTTTCTACTTGTGAAAGTTGTTGTCTTTTCGAATCAAGCTGCTTTTTTAAGAGCTCAATAATTTCTCCTTTTTTTAAAAGCTGAAGGATTTCCGAATATTCTGCTGATAGAGCAGGTTGTGGCGGTGAAGCAGGTTGTAGCGATGGAGCAGGTTGTGGCGATGGAGCAGGTTGTGGCGATGGAGCAGGTTGTGGCGATGGAGCAGGTTGTGGCGATGGAGCAGGTTGTGGCGATGGAGCAGGTGAATTCTGTTTAGTATGTGATTCCGAAAGAATCTGTGCCCTTAAAAGATTTAGCCGCACGCTACTACCTAAATGACTTCCATCAAAATTGCTTGCATGTGCCAAATTTATCNTATCTTGGCTTTGATAAAATCTCTGTGTCTCTTTGAATTATTGGGATAGTACTGAACCCTGTAAATTAGCTTTTGTGTTCATGAAAAAAGCAAATGTTGTAAAGAGCTTTATTCGCTAAATTCTTACACTGGGCATATCTGTGTACTGAAAGTTCACTATTTTTCCATACAATTTACGTTTTTGTATTTCGATAAGGAGCTCTTCATTATCGCGTAAATTTCTGACCATTTGTAATTTTGCATATTCATTTTGGAGCATGGATGACATGTTCCTGATGCGTGTTTGTAGCTCGAAAACTTCCGCTAGATTCGTTGTTCTATTTATCTCATCTAAGAAATCGATGATTTGCGTAAAGCGCTTCTCTACGTCTTTGAAAGTTTGCAAGCTTACAGCTTTTTCGACAATTCCACTATATTTAAGACGCTTATCAATTATTTGTCGCATCATCTTTGGCGGAAGGCTCCAAAAGTTTGCCCTTTTCTCTTCGGCATAAATAGAAAATGAAATGTCTTTGAGATTGGGATACTCAGTCACAAATAGGTTATGGTAGTTTTGGTTTAGTTTTGCGTAGATAGGCATATCGTGTAAGAAAAAATTCCCCTCCTCTTTTATTCTTAGTTCTGTTATTCTACTTCCTGTTATAGATTGATAGACTTTTTTCGCGTTATTGATCTGCTCTTCAGTTACTTTAATTTTTTCTGTTAACAACTGAATAATTTTCAGATATTCTGTTGAGGAGGAGATTTGGATAGTTGAAGTTTGAGCGTCAGAACCCCAACTAAAGTTAGACCTTAGAGTTAAATCTATCATTGCCAAAAGACTAATCATTCCTATTGTAATAAATCGTTTTTTCACCTTAACACTCCTCTTTTTGACGATTAAAAAAGCCCAACATTTTTTATCATTATTATAATTTTAATAATAAAGTAAAGCATATAATTTACGATAATTTATCTTTTCTTAATTTCATTTTTTAATTTATGAAAATAGCTCAATTTCAGTGCGAATATTTTTTACTTTAGGATTGGATATTCTTGTTATTTTATCGTGTGCATTTAAAGTTTCTGTTATGNCTATCATTGGGCTGTTTTAGCTTTGGTGCTAATGCACAAGCCGATAAAAGGTTTGCAATCAAAATTACAAGAATGATATTTTTCATTTTAATATGACTCTTTTTACTGTTATATACATTCTGATATTTGTTGTCATTATTATAATTTTGACACTAAAGTAAAGTGTATAGTTTACGATAATTTATCTTTTCTTAATTTCATTTTTTAATTTATGAAAATAGCTCAATTTCAGTGCGAATATTTTTCGCTGTAGGATGAGATATTTTAGTTATTTTATCGTGTGCATTTAAAGTTTCTGTTACGAGAATCATTTCTTTCTAGCTACATCCTCTAGTTTCTATGTTTCCATAGATGTCCAAATGTAATGCCTTTTGCGAGAGAAT